>NZ_BAAASD010000018.1:0-150696 GCF_039532705.1 Streptomyces sparsogenes subsp. cuspidosporus
CGGGCGCGCCCGGCGCGGCGGGCGCGGTTCCTGCGGGTGGCGCGCCCAGTGCGGCGGCGCGCCTGGGGGCGGCCGACGCGCCCAGCGCGGCGCGGGCGGCGCGCCCCGTGAGGGTCCCTCAGGCGGCCGCCAGCGCCTGGCGGCACAGCGTGTCGGCACGCCGCGTCGTCTCCGGCAGCCGGTAGTCGCGGGCCAGGTGCAGGGCGTAGGCGCAGGCGACCGCGAGGGTTACCCGGTGGCCGACGGAGACGAAGACCGGTTTGACGCCGTCCTGGGTGCGCAGCGCGCGGCCGACCTCCTCCGCGCCGTCCAGGAGCGGTGACCAGTCGCCGCGGCGCGGGCCCGGGGCGTCGTGGTGGAAGGTGAAGGGGTTCTTGGCGACGCCGATGGTGGGCAGCCCGGTGAGCACCCCCAGGTGGCTGGCCAGCCCGAAGCGGCGCGGATGGGCGAGGCCGTAGCCGTCGCAGACGACCACGTCGGGGCGGTGGCCGAGCCGGTCCAGGGTGGCCAGCGCGTCGAGGACGGCCGGGATCTCGCGGAACGCCAACAGGCCAGGCACGTACGGGAAGGCGACCGGGCCGACCGCCGTGGCCTCCCCCACGACCGTCAGGCCGCGCGGGTCGAGCGCGACGGCGGCCGCCGCGACCCGTCCCCGCTCGTCGTCGTACGCGACATCCACGCCCACGACGGCGCCCGTGCCGGCGCCCGGCGCGGGCAGATCCCCGTCCACCAGGACGGAGCCCCGCAGCCGCTCCTGGACGGCGGCCGCCTCGGCCTCCGTCGCGGGCCAGCCGGGCGGAAGCTCGTAGCGGGGAGCGGCGGGGGGCCGGGGGTCGGACGTGCTGGTCATGATGCGCTCCACGGTACTAGCCTCGCGATCATGTTCGTTCTGGAACTCACCTACACCGCGCCCCTCGAGCGCGTCGACGCCGTACTCCCCGACCACGTGGTCTGGCTGGAGGGCCACTACGCCTCCGGGGACTTCATCGCCTCCGGCCGCAAGGTGCCCCGGGAGGGCGGGGTCATCCTGGCGGTCGGGGACGACCGGGCCAGGATCGAGGAGCTGGTGGCGACCGACCCGTTCTCGGTCGCGGGCGTGTGCGAGTACCGGATCACGGAGTTCCTGGCCACCAAGACCGCTCCGGAGCTGGAGGCCTACCGCCAGCAGCTGCCGTCCTGAACTCCGCCCTTCCTCCCCCGGCCCCTCGCCCCCTGGCCCTTCACCCCCTCGTCCCTCAGCTCCGGGCCGGCTCCAGCCGGGCCACGCGGCCCTGTTCCCCCGCCGCCCAGCAGCCGAGGTCCGGGGCGCAGTCGACGGTGTCGTACGAGCCCGGGTCCACCGTGCGCCAGGTGCGGCCGCCGTCCGTCGTCACATCGGTGCCCGTCGGGCCGACCGCGAGGGCGGTGCGGCGGCTGTGCGGCAGCCAGGTGACGCCCGAGCGGTAGGCGGGCGGCGGCGCGGCGGCCTCCGTCCAGCCGGCCCCGCCGTCCGCCGTGACGGCGGCCGCCTTCGGGGAGGCCTGCCCGGCCCGGTAGTCGCCGCCGACGGCGAGGCCGACGCGGGCGTCGCGGAAGGCGAGCCCGAAGACGCCGCGGGCCGGGTCGCCCGCCGGGAGCGGCGTGTCGGCCACCGTCCAGGTGCGGCCGCGGTCGGCGGAGTGGAAGACGCGGGCGCCGGCCGCGCCGCCCGTGGCGAACCACGCGTCCCGCCGCCCGGCGCTGACCAGGCACTGCCCGCTCGCCGCGAACGCGGACTCGCCCGGCTGCGCGGCGGGCATGCCGTTCGAGGGCAGCACGCGCCAGCTGCGCCCGCCGTCGCCGGTCGCCAGGACCCGGTACTTCCCCTCGACCGGGTCGCTGAGCGCGATCCCGTTGCGCGCGTCGAAGAAAGTCACACAGTCGTAGAAGGCGCGCGGGTCGGTGTTGCGGAAGGTCTCCGTCCAGGTCGCCCCGGCGTCGTCCGTACGGAACACCCGGGAGGCCTCGCCCTCACCGATGGCCAGCACCACGGCGCGCCGCCCGTCGAACGCCTCGACGTCCCGGAACTCCAGCCCCTCCGCGCCCGGGGGCGACACATCGCGCCAATCGCGCCCGCCGTCGTGCGTGAGCAGCACGGTCCCCTTCGAGCCCGCCACCCACGCGGTCGTACGGCTGACGGCGGCGAGCCCGCGGAACCGGGCGTCCGTGCCGCTGTCCTTCAGCCGCCACCCCGCGCCCGACACGCCCTCCGGGCGCGCCTGCCGGGCCTGCGCGGGCGCGGCGGCGACGGCCGTGGCGAGCGCCGCGCCGCACAGCCCGACCGCCACCACACGTCTCATCATGCTCATGATCCCCTGGTCCCTCATGGGGCCGGAAGCTAGCCCATCGGCGGGACTCCGTCCACGCAGAAGTGAGCCCGGACGCCGGACGAGTGAGCCCGGACGCCGAATCGCGGGACGGGGCGGGGCCTTCCTATGGTGAGGGCGGGGCGGGGAGCGAGGAGGCGGCGGTATGGACGGCGAGCGCTCGAAGCCGTATGTGGGAGCCATGGTCACGATCCACTACGAGGCGGAGCGATGTCTGCGCGCGGGCGAGTGCGTACGGGCGCTCCCCCAGGTCTTCGACCCGGACCGGCAGCCGTGGATCCAGCCCGACGGCGCGCCGGCCGACGTGGTCGCCGAGATCGTCCGGCGCTGCACGTCGGGCGCGCTCCGCTACCGGATGGCCAACGGCCAGACCGAGACGCCGGTCCGCCCCACGGCGGTCGCCCGTACGGACTCGGGGCAGATCCTCGTCCGCGGCGACCTCGTGGTCGAGACCGCGGCCGGGCCCCGCCGGGAGACCCGCGCGACGCTGTGCGGCTGCGGGACCAGCGCGAACGCCCCGTACTGCGACGGCTTCGGGCCCTGCGACGGCCGGACCTCGCCCCGCGGCACGGGCCTGGCCGTCGGCACCGCCCAGCCGTATTGAGGGCCTAGCCGTTCTCCCAGCCGTCCCGGCCGTCGCGGCCGTCGCGGCCGGCCGCCGGGGGCTGCTCGGTCGGCTTGGCAGGCTTGGCCGAATCGGTCGGTGTGGGCTGAGCGGTCGGCGTGGCCGGCTCCGTCGAGGGCGACTCGGTCGGCGTGGCGGTCGGCCCGGCCGTCGCGGTCCCGGTCGGTTCCGGGGTCTTGGTCGGCTTGGGCGTGGCGCTCTGCGAGGGCTTCGCGGTCGGCTGCGTGGCCGGCGGCCGGGTGGGGGTCTTCGCGCCGCTCCCGGACGGTGTGGACGGCGCCGCGGACGCCGGCGTGCTCCCGGGCGCGCCGGGAGCCAACGAGAACGGCGAGGACGGCGAGGACGGCGAGGCAGACCCCGAGGAGGAGGACGGCGACCGCTCCGGTGACCGGTCGGCGGCGCCGGACGGGGTACCCGCGCCGGGGCGCCCCGAGGGCGCGACGCCCGACGCCGTCCCGTGTCCCGCCGGGTCCGACCGCGTCGCCTCCTGCCCCCACGGCGGGGAGCCGAAGCCCGAGTCGGGCGCCGAGGCCATCGTGCGCTGTTCGTCACCGGGCGTATCGCCGCCCGTGAGGACGAGCCCGGCCGCCACCGCCGCCCCCGCCAGGGCCAGCGCGCCGGCCCCGGCCGCGACGGCGACCGGCCGGCCCGCCCGGGTCACCCGGCGGCGCACGAGATGGCCCGCGGAGCGGGCCGCGGAGGTCAGGGTGCCCGAGGGGGCGGCGTGGGCCCCGCCCGCGGACAGGGCGGCCACCGCGCCGCCCGCGCGGGCCAGCGGCACCAGGTAGTCCGCGGTCTCCCGGGCCAGCAGGGTCAGCAGCGCCGGGCCCAGCAGCGCGGACAGCCGGGCGTCGGCCGCCATCAGCCGCTCCGTCCGCGCCCGGCAGTCGGCGCAGCCGGCCACGTGGACGGCGACCTGCTCCGCCTGGGACGGCGAGTCCACGCCCCGTACGTGCTCGGGCAGCCGCTCCCAGCACCAGCCGCAGGCCGGATCGGCCGGGGTGCCCGGCTGGGCCCGCAGGAAGTGCTGGCGCACGCCGTCCCGGGCCCGCTCCAGGGCGGCGGCGGGGCTCGCGCCCGCCGCCGGCCGGCGGCCCGCGGCCACCGGCGGCTGCCGCTCCGCCTCGGCCTGCCACAGCGCCTTGACCCACCGCTGCGGCAGTTCCTCGATGACGCGGGCCAGCAGGTCGACGTAGGAGACGCGCTGCGCGCGGTCGCGGCTCGCCGCGGACCTGGCGAGATCGCGCACGGTGGCCTTCAGGGCGGCCGGGACGTCATCGACGGGTTCACCGGACCGCAGGCGCCGCCAGACCAGAAAGTACGCCTCGGCGACGGCGTCCTCGGCCGGCCAGGGAGTGCCGATGAGGGTGCGGGCGTAGACGAGGAGCGCCGAACGGTGGTCTTGATGGAGCCGGACGTAGGCGTCCGCGTCCAGCTCTGCGGGACCTTCGGTCATGGTGGAACAACCCCTGAAGTGGTGCCTCGCCGCAGCCGCGGTTTTGTAACAGCTCAGCACGGCACCTGAGACTTTGCGTGGATTCCGCAAGCCTAAATGTCGCATCTCCACCCGAATACATGGTCGTGACACACGTCACGTCCGCCGCGGGTGCACTGGGGTGATCGCCCATACGTCTTAAGGACGTAGAGAGCGGCCAAGGACCCGCCCGATCGCAAGGGAGCAGGCGTTGTGACCACCACCGTCATCGATCAAGCCGTCCAGGCACGCCTCATCGCGTCGACGCCCGAGGCACGCGCCATCCCCGCGTACCTGCGCTACGAGCGCGAGGACCCGTTCGCCGTCCACGTCTCCTTCCCGCCCGCCGCGTCCCTCGACGGGGCGGCGGTGGAGTGGACCTTCGGGCGCGAGCTGCTGACGGCCGGGCTGAGGGGCCCGGCGGGCAGCGGCGACGTCCAGGTGTGGCCGTGCGGCCCGCAGCGCACCGTTCTGGAGTTCCACGCCCCGGAGGGCATGGCCATGGTCCAGTTCGACACCGACGATCTGCGGCTCTTCCTGGACCGCTCGTACGCCCTGGTGCCCGAGGGCAGCGAGAGCGGCCGGCTGGACCTCGACCACGCCCTGGCCGCGCTGCTGCGGGAGGTCTGAAGCGCAGCGGGAGCACCCCCTGACCGCCGAACCCGCCCCTGACCGATCGGCCTCTCCTCAGCGGGCCCGGGTCCGGCCTGATCCCCGCGACGTAGGCCACTCGCCCACACCCGGCGTGACGACGACGCGCGCCCCCCTTGCGCGCGCGTAGCCGCCACGTCCGGATGTGGTGCCCCGTGGCCGGCGAGTGCCGTACGAGCCGCTACTCCTGGTAGAGCTTGACGACCGCGGTCTTCGTGGTGTGCCTGAAGGCGTCCACCGGGGCCTGGTCGTAGCCGCCCATCTCGCCCCATCGGACGATGGTGACGGTCCGCCCGTCGCGGCCCACCCCGAAGAGGTGGATGCCCGGCTCCGAGTCGGGATGCGAGGTGTGCACGCCGTACACATGGGCCCCGTCCTCGGCCTGGACCGCCCCGTAGTCCCGCCAGGAGGCGGTGCCCGCGGGGAACTTCCGCTCCCAGTCGGCCGCGCAGTTCTGGATCTTCTTCTCGGCCGCGGCGGCGAGCTTGCGGGCCGCGTCCACGGTCCCGGTCCTGACCACGATCTGGGTCGCGTTCGTGTCGTACTCGGTCCAGAACGTCCGGTGGGTGGCTCCCGCGGAGGGCAGCGTGTTCTCCACGCAGAACGGGGCGTTCTCCGGCAGCCCCTTGATGACGTCGCTCGCGTACCAGTCCGACGCCGGGTGCGGCGGCAGTTCCCTGGGCACCAGGTGAGCCGGAACCGCCTGAGCGCTCGCCTGGGCCGGTCCGGTCCCGACGACGGCCACGACGGCCGCCGCGGCCACCGCGCCGAGGGCGGCGGCGCGGTGGGAGCGCTTGTGCTTGTGCCTGTGCATGAGGTGTTTCCCGTCTCTTCGGTCCGCGTCCCCGCGGTCCGGGTCGGTGATCCGCCGCTGCGGTCGCGGCGACTGGTCCCCAGCGTGGGCGCCGCCGTGCCGGGGCCGCTACGGATGGCGTGGCATCCGGGACGCCGGAATGCCTGCACGTACTCTGACTTGGGGGAATGACAACAGCCTGGAACGCGCCCGCGGGACGGTGGAACGTGAGCGCGGGTGGCGGTGTATGGATATGTGGGGGGTGGTCACAGGTGGCCGGCGGGGAAGAGATCATGGAGTTCGCGGAGAGTCTGCGCGGACTGAAGGACCGTTCGGGTCGCAGCTACGGCGCGCTGGCCGCGCGGCTGCACGTCAGCACCTCGACGCTGCACCGCTACTGCAACGGCGAAGCGGTGCCCGCGGAATACGCGGCGGTGGAGCGGTTCGCGCGGCTGTGCGGAGCCAGTCCGGAGGAGCTGATCGCCCTGCACCGCCGGTGGATCCTGGCGGACGCGGCGAGACGGTCGCCCTCCGGCCGGGGCGGGCCCCGGGGGGAGGGCCTCGCTCCGGCGGGTGCGTCCTCGGACGGTGATCCGTCACCGCCCGACGATGCCGCCCCGTCGGGCCCGCCGGGCCCCACGGCCGGAGGCGGCCCGGCCGCCCGGGCCGAGGACCGCGACGCGGCGACCGGCGCACCGCAGGACCCCTCGGACGAGCCGGACCGCCCGGCGGAAGAGGCGACCGAGCGGGGCAACACCACCGACCTGCGCGACCCTAAGGCCGGGGCCCGGGGCGCCGTGGCGCGCGGGCGGCTGCGGCCCGTGCCGGTGGTGGGTGGGGCCGCCGGGCGGTCGGGCGGGCTCCACGCCTGGCGGACCCGGCCTTGGGCGTTACTGATGGGGGTGGCCGCCGCGGCCGTGCTCGCCGTCACGGCCGTGCAGGTCCGGCCGACCACCGATGACGAGCGGAAGGAGGCCGCCGCGTCCCCCGCGCCCTCCTCGGCGGCGTCGGGCTCCGCGCCGGCGGCGGGCCCCACCGCGCGTGGCGAGCTCAAGAAGGACGACACGACCAAGGAGCGCGCTTCGGCCTCGCCCCGGGGCGGCGGGCGGCGCGGCGACGGCGCGTCCGCCTCCGCGTCGCCGAGGCGGGACGGATCCGGCACCGGCGGCTCGGGGGGCGGCGGCCGGGACGACAAGCCCGGCGGCGGCACCCCGCTCACCCTCAGCACCCGCTCCCACGTCTGGGAGAACCGCTGTGATCACCGCTATCTCATCGACCGGCCCCCGTCCCAGGTCGCCCCGCCGCCCGTCGAGCAGGACGCCGCGGCCTGGGCCTCCGCCCACGGCGCGGTGCACGGCGGCACCACGAACGTGGAGGTGACGGTGAAGGGCCGGTCCGAGTCGGCCGTCGTGCTGCAGGACCTGCACGTCCGCGTCGTGGGGCGGCGCGCCCCGCTGCCCTGGTCGTCCTTCGCGATGGAGAACGGCTGCGGGGGCTCCCTGACCCCGCGCGCCTTCTCCGTCGATCTGGACGCCGACCGCCCGCTGCCCATCCCCACGGACGGCAGCGACGCGGGCGAGCCGATACCCGCCGTGCGCTTCCCGTACCGGGTGTCCGCCACGGACCCGGAAGTGCTGTTGGTCAACGCCCGTACGTCCGGCTGCGACTGCAGCTGGTACCTGGAGCTCGACTGGACCAGTGGCGACCGCGAGGGGACGATACGGATCGACGACCACGGCGCGCCGTTCCGCACCAGCGGCGTCAAGGGGCGCCCGGAGTACGGTTATCAGTACGACGAGGGCGTATGGCGCAGGAATGACTAGGCGTCAAGCTCCCGGGCGTCGGGTCCCCGGGCATCGGGTCCCCGGGCACCGGGCCCCTCGGCGTCAGGCTCGCGGCGCGTCACTCCTGCGCGGTCGCGAGCAGCAGCGCGGCGTCGCGGACGTCCGGGTGCCGGTGGTGGCGCAGCGCGCGCAGCCGGGTCCGCCAGGGCTCCGCCCATTCCGCGCGCGCCCCGCCCACACCGGTGAGGGTGACGGCGAACAGCCCGGAGGCGAGCGCTCCGTCGTCGCCGAGCTCCTGGGCGGCCCGCAGCAGGGCTTCGCTCCGTCCGGGCCGCGCGGCGCTGCGCAACCTGCCGTGCAGGGTGTCGGCGGTGCGGGCGGCGAGGGCCGGCCGGGTGGCGTGCAGCCGGGCGAGCCGGCCGAGCGCGGCGGTGAGCTCACCGGGTTCGGCGTCCAGGTCGATGGCGTTGACCAGGACGTGGGCGGCGTCCGCGACGAAGGGCTCGTAGCCCGCGAGGAGTTCGCCGGCCGCGGAGGCGACGGGCCGCATGGTGCCCGGCCGCATCCGGGTGTGCTGGGCGAGCCGGGCCGTGATCCGCCCGATGCGGCGGCGGGCCGGGCGGTCGCGGTCCGGTTCGGCGTCGGGCGTGTGCGGGTGGGCGTCGGCGGCGGCGAGGGCCGCGAGTACCCAGGCCAGGGGGTTGTCCTCGGGCATGCCGCCGGGGGCGGCGGCCATGAGGTCGATCAGCGCGTCGGCGGCGGAGTGCCAGCTCGCCCGGTTGTCCAGGTCGGTGGCGGCGGCGACCAACACCGCCGCCGCGTCGGGCGCCCAGGGGGACCAGACGGCGAGCGCGGCGTGGCCCGCCCGGGCGACCTCGGGGTCGTCGGTGTCGCACACATCCCGCACCAGCCGGGCGTAGCGGGCGCGATGGGGCTCGGGCAGGTCGAGCGGGCGGGTGCGCAGTACGGCCCAGCGCAGCTCGCGCCGGCCGCGAGCGGCGGCCGACAGCAGCTCCCAGGCCGACTCGCGGCCGAGCAGCCCGGTCGCGAAGGCCACGCAGGCCGCCTGGACGTCGTGGTGCTGGCCCGGCGCGTCGTAGGCGTCGGCGAGCAGCGCGGCCGCGGCGGGGGCCGGCAGCCGGGTGGCGGCCAGCCGCGCGGCCTCCTTCCGGCTGGTGACCTTGGCGGGCACGGCCGTCGCGAGCACCCCGCGCAGCAGGACCTCCAGCCGCGACGGCGCCACGTACAGGGACGCCCTCGTCGCCGCGTAGACCGCCACCCGGGCCCGGTCGCCGCCCGCGTGGGCGAGCAGCAGGGGCAGTTGCTCGCCCGGGCGGTCGGTTTGGGCCAGGGCGGCGAGGGCGGCCTCCGCGAGGACCACGTCGTCCGCGTCGGTCCAGGCCAGGGCGGCCTCGGCGCCGTGGCCCGGGATGCGCGCGGCGGCGGCGATGGCGCTCGTGCGCTGGTCCGTGCGCAGCGAGTCGTCCGCGGCGGCGCGGGCGAGGATCCGGGCGGCGGCGGCGCGCTGCCGGGGCAGCCAGCGGCTGGTGCCGTGGTCGACCGGTGGCGTCCAGTGACTGCCGGGCGTCAGGAAGCGGCCGTAGGGAGGGATGTCGTCCAGGACGAGGTCGAGCAGGTCGGTGCGGCGGTGCGTCAGCACCGCGAGGACGGGCGGCAGCACGGCCGCCGAGGGCTCCTGCGCCAGCAGTTCGGCGACGCGCGCGTCCCGCCGCGCCGGGTCGTCCAGCCACAGCCCCACGGCCGTGCGGACCGTGGCGTCGCCGCCGAACCGGATGGCCTGCCGCAGCAGGTCCTGGAGTTCCGGCAGGGCGTGGGCGCGGCGCCCGAGCGAGCGGGCGAGGGCGAAGGTCAGCTCGTGGTCGACCCGGTCGGCGCCCGCTTCCAGCCATGGCCGCAGCGCTTCGAGGACCGCCTGCTCCTGGCCGCGCCGCAGGGTGTGGTCGAGCCGCCCGAGGTCGGTGGGGCCGATGTTTCCGGCGAGCCGGGTGATGGTGCGCAGCGCCCAGCCGATCAGCTCCCGCCGCCCGGTGACCGCGTGTTCCCGCAGGAGGGCGACGGCGAGCCGGCGTAGGGCCTGCCGGGTGGCGGCCGAGGAGTCGCGGGCCTGGATGGCGTCGGTGGCGACCTTGTCGAGGTGTTCGGCGGCGGCGTCGAGGAAGAGGGAGGGGTGGGTGCCGGCGAGGGCGCCCAGCGCGGCCGACCGCACCGGGTCCCGCTCGTTGCGCAGCCGCTCCAGCAGGGCCAGCAGCGAGGTGACGGCGTCCGGGTCGCCGGAGCGGGCGGTGTTGCGTATGAGGAGCGGGTAGGCCAGTGCGCGGTCCTCGGCCGAGGAGCGGCGGGTGGCCTCCAGCAGGTCGTCGCGCGCCTCGCCGACCGGGAGATACGCGACCGCTTCCAGGACCGTGGTCCAGGGCGCGCCGCGCTCGCGCGCCCGTGCGGCCATCCGGCGCGCCTCCGCTTCCCGGCGCGGCCGGGGCAGCACCTCGAGCAGGGCGGGTTCCACGTCGGCGTGGCTCAGGTCGCGCTCGGCGACGGCCGCGTCGAAGACGTCGGGGCGGCGGGCGGGCGGCAGGGCGGCCAGCAGCCGGGCCAGGGCGTGGGCGTCGTGGCCCAGCGCCCGCGCCAGCTCGGCCAGTTCGGGCGGGTCTGCGCGGACCAGGCGGCGCAGCACGGCCTGTTCCAGGCCCCGGCCGCGTAGGAGACCGACGTGTTCGGGCGTCAGCAGGAGCCGTATCGTGCGGTCGGGCTCGGCGGCGGCGAGCGCCCCCAGCCGGTGCCGCACGGGCAGCGGCAGTGGGCTGTGGCACAGCCGCTCGAGCAGGTCGAGGGCGCGCCGTGGCTCGGCGGGCGCCGCGAGGGCGACGCAGGGGGCGTGGCGGAACCACCAGTCGCCGCGCAGCGCCTCCGGGAGCGCGGACAGCTGCCGTTCGGCCTCGTCGAGGACGGCCGCGGGATGGCGGGAGGAGAGGGCGCGCCAGCTGCCGACGGCGTGGAAGAGGTCGGGGAGCAGCCGGGTGACGGTCGCGGGCCCGCAGGCGGGCAGCAGCCGGGCGGCCGGGGCGTCGCCCCACCGCTCCCGCAGGGGGTCGACGAGCCGGTCGGCGAGCGCGGTGCGCCGGCCGGCGACGACCGTACGGATGAGCCCCCGCCGTACGGCGGCGGGGGCGTCCTCGAAGGCCGCCTCCAGCGCGGCGTCGGCGAGCCGGCCGCGGCGCGCGGCCCCGAGGGCGTGCCCGCGCACGACGGGGTCGGGGTCGGCCAGCCGCTGTTCCAGGTAGTCGGTCCGGCCGCCGACCGCGGCGGCGGTGACGGCCAGCGCCCGCTCGTATCCGCCGCGCCGCGACAGCTCGTCGAGCAGCCCGGACAGTTGCCCGCGCGCGCTCGCCGCCCTCGCCCGGAGGGCCAGCTCCCGCATCCGGCGCGGGTAGGGCAGCGGATCGAGGGCGGCGAGCAGCTCGTCGGCCAGGGCGGGCGAGGCTTCGGGATCACGGGCCATGGCAGGGATTGTGCCTGCGGCCCGGACGGCCTGGGACGCCGCCCCGCCCCCTCTGACGGAAGACGCCGGGCCCGGCCGCCCGCGGAGGCGGTCAGTGGTCGACGGTGACGACGATCTTGCCCACCTGGGCGCCCGCCTGCATGTACCGGTGGGCTTCGGCGATCTCGTCCAGGGGGAAGGTACGGTCCACGACGGGCCGGAAGGCACCGGTGCGCAGGCCGGAGGAGACGAACGCCTCGGCGCGACGCAGGCGCTCGGGGTGCGCGGTCAGCTCGCGGGTGACGGTGTAGGTGCGCATGTTCATCGCGGGCATGCCCAGTTCGAACCCCGGGTAGGGGGTCGTCTCGCCGCTCAGCGCGCCGTACAGGAAGAGCGTGCCGTCGGGGGCGACCACCTTGGCCAGGTCCACCACTCCGGGTCCGGCGACGGCGTCGAAGACGAACTCGGCTCCCCGGCCCCCGGTCAGGTCGAGGACGCGGTCGACGAGGTTCTCCTCGCCGGTGACGATCACCTCGGCCGCGCCCGCCTCGAGCAGCGCGTCCTTCTTGGCGCCGGTGCGCGTGGTGGCGAGGGGCACCGCTCCGACACGTCGGGCGATCTGGAGGGCGGCCAGACCCACGCTGCTGGACGCCGCGGTCAGGACGACGGTGTCGCCGGCGCGCATCCCGCCGACCTCCACCAGCGCGCCGTAGGCCGTCAGATACGGCATCCACACCGCCGCCCCGGCCACCGCGTCGAGCCCCTCGGCGCGGTGTACGACGGCGGCGGCGGGGACGATCGCGCGCTCCGCGTAGACGCCGTAGTCGTTCATGGAGAACGCGGGCACCACACTGACCGGCTGCCCGATCCGGAACCCCGTCACCTGAGCGCCGACGGCCTCGACCACGCCGGCCGCCTCGGTACCGAGCCGGGCGGGGAACCGCCTGACCTGCTCGATGTAATGGCCGTCGCGGAAGAGCACTTCGGCGCGGTTGAGGCCGATCGCCTCCACGCGGATCAGCAGCTCCCCGGGGCCGGGCTCGCCGACCTCCACGTCCTCCAGCCGCAGCACCTCCGGCCCGCCGTGCGCATGGAACCGCACTGTTCTGGCCATCACGTCTCCCCCTTCTCGCACACGGTGACGGCCGCGCCGGGCCGCGCCGCCGTGGCTCAACCCAAGCGGAAAGTACGATGACTGTCAAATTTCGACCGTCATCAAACTTAATGCCGGGGCGGACCACTCGGCGCCACGGCGGGAACCGACGCCCCCGGGCTCTAACGCCACTGCGGGGCGGATGCCGCGGCGCCGGGGGTCGCGGCCTCGATGCGGCCGCGGATCTCGCGCATGACGGTGACGATCCGCCGCTCGTGTTCCTCCGTCAGCCGGGCGGTCGGCACCGAGCAGCTGATCGCGTCGATGGCGGGCGAGTCGTAGCGCAGGGCGAACCCGAAGCCCGTGATCCCCGCGACACCCTCCTCACGGTCGATCGCGTAGCCCCGCTCCCGCACCCGCGCCAGATCCGCGGCCAGCGAGGCGAGGTCGGCGTGGGTGTTGGGCGTCAGCCGCTCCCAGGGGCCGTCGGGCAGGGGCAGCCGGGCCTCGTCCCGCTCGGCCAGGAGCGCCTTGCCGAGCGCGCCGGCGTACGCGGGGAGCCTGCGGCCGACCCGGCTGAAGGGCCGCAGATATTCATGGGACTCACGGGTGGCGAGATAGACGACGTCGCCGCCGTCGAGCCGGGCGAAGTGGATGGTCTCGCCGAGCGCGTCGGACGCCTCGTCGAGGTACGGCCGGGCGGCGCGCACCCGCGGGTCGCTGTCCAGGTAGTTGGTGCCGGTGAGCAGGGCGCGGATGCCGATGCCGTAGAGCGAGCCGGTGGCGTCGGTGCGCACCCAGCCCCGGTCGATCAGCGTCTGCAGGAGCGCGTACATGCTGCTGCGCGGCACCCCGAGCTCGTCGGCGAGCTCGCGCAGCCGGGCCGGGCGGTCGCCGCGCGCGGCGAGCAGTTCCAGCAGCTCGACGGTGCGGGCCGCGGACTTCACTTCGCGTACGCCGCCGGTTTCGGACATGCGTCAGATCGTAAACGGCGCGCCGCGACGACCGCCGTCACGGGTATTGACGGGCCCTCGTCCACCTCCCTAGCCTCCATCTTCATACATAGACGCTATCTATATAGGGAGACGCCATGACCGGCGTAACGGCCCGCGTAACGGCCCCCGGCCTCGCGGGAGACACCCGATGACCCCGACGGCCCGCATCCCCGACCTGACCATCAGCGAGGTGCGGCTGACCCCGATCCTGGTGGCCGATCCGCCGCTGCTGAACACCCAGGGTGTGCACCAGCCCTACACGCCCCGGCTGATCATCGAGGTGGTCACGGCCGGCGGGGTGACGGGCCTCGGCGAGACCTACGGCGACACCAAGTACCTGGAACTCGCCCGGCCGCTGGCCGCCAAGCTCGAAGGGCGCGCCGCGAACGACCTGAACGCGCTGTTCGCGCTGGCCGACGAGGTCGCGGTGGACCCCGCCCAGGTCGAGAACGCGCTGGACGTCGGCGGGCAGCGCGGGGTGCAGACCGCGGACAAGCTGCGGCTGTCGATCCTCTCCGGATTCGAGGTGGCCTGCCTGGACGCCTGGGGCAAGGCCGTCGGGATGCCGGTGCACGCCCTGCTGGGCGGCAAGGTCCGCGACCGCGTCGAGTACAGCGCGTATCTGTTCTACCGTTGGGCCGAGCACCCGGGCGGCGCGGGCGAGCCCGACGACTGGGACGCGGCGCTCGACCCGGCCGGCGTGGTGGCGCAGGCCGAACGCTTCGCCCGCGACTACGGCTTCGGCTCCTTCAAGCTCAAGGGCGGGGTGTTCGAGCCGGACCAGGAGATCGCCGCGATCCGGGCGCTGGCCGAGCGGTTCCCCGGGCGGCCGCTGCGGCTGGACCCGAACGGCGCCTGGTCGGTGGAGACCTCCCTGAAGGTCGCCGGGGCGCTGCGCGACGTCCTGGAGTACCTGGAGGACCCCACCACGGGCACCGAGGGGATGGCCCAGGTCGCCGCCGCGGCCGGGGTGCCGCTGGCCACCAACATGTGCGTGACCACCTTCGGCGAGATCCGCGAGGCCTTCACCCGGGACGCGGTGCAGGTGGTGCTGTCCGACCACCACTACTGGGGCGGACTGCGCAACACCCGCGACCTGGCCGCCATCTGCCGCGCCTTCGGGGTGGGCCTGTCCATGCACTCCAACACCCACCTGGGCATCAGCCTGGCCGCGATGACCCATGTGGCGGCGACGGTGGCCAACCTGGACTACGCGTGCGACAGCCACTACCCCTGGCAGACCGAGGACGTGGTCACCGAGCGGCTCACCTTCCGCGACGGCCACTTGGACGTGTCCGACGCGCCGGGCCTGGGCGTCGAGCTCGACCGCGCCCAGCTGGCCGCCCTCCACCAGCGGTGGCTGGACGACGACGGCACCCTGCGGGACCGGGACGACACGGCGGCCATGCGCGTCGTCGAGCCGGACTGGGTCACCCCCTCCGTTCCGCGCTGGTAGTCCGCGACGGCCGACCGTACACAGACCGTACGGAAACCGGTCGAAGCCCGACGCGCGTTGTCGCTTATCGCATTACGGCTGCGCGACGCCGCGGCGAGGCGGGACACTCTCAGTCCGAGGAACGGGACCGTACGTGAGTCACGGGACCAGCGGAGGATGTCATGCACTCACCGCAGGACGCGAGCGAGGCGGTCGGCCTGATGTGGGACCTGGTCACCGCCCTGGAGAAGGGGGAGCGGGACTATGTGGACAGTGGGGCCGAGGTCGTCCAGCTCACCTTTGTGCAACACCCCACCATGATGCGGGAGGCACTGGCCGAGTTCGAGCGCCAGGTGGCGCTCGACCCGGCCCCCGCGGGGGCGGTACCGGAGATCGTCGAGACCGTCCGGGATGTCATCGGCAGCCCGGACGAAACCTTTTGACGACCTTTCGGTTCGAACTTTCGACAGGGATTTTCGAACCTGGTCACCTCTCTTGATGATGAACCGATTCAACGCTTTCATCGTGGGCGCGCCCGCGATGGGAGCGCTCCCCCGGTTCCCGGGCCGGCGCCCGCGCCCACCCCCGCCAGGGAGGACGGCCCATGCAGCCGACCGCACCGCACGCCAGGAGATCACCCGCCCGTGCGGGCGACCGCACGGCACGCGGAATGGTTCTGCTTGTCATGACCACGTCTGTGATCGTCTGGGGTCTGGCCCCGGGCGGCCCCCGGGCGCACGCGGCGGCGCACGCCACCCAGACCCTGGGCAACGGCTCGGTAACCGACCCGAACATTTCCTACGTCGGCCGCTGGGACCTGAGCTCGGGTACCGCCGCCGTGCCCAACTGGACCGGCGGCTATCTCCAGACGGCCTTCACCGGGACGACCGTGAAGGTCAAGGCCCGCGACGCGGTGAACTTCTACGCCGGTGTGGACGGCGGCGCCGACGTCTTCTACGCGGGCGTCAGGGGCACCGTCGACCTCACCCCGCGGCCCCTGCCCCAGGGCAATCACACCCTCCGGATCTCCTACCGCTCGGGTGACACCGTCTTCCAGGGCCTCGTCCTGGACCCGGGCGCGGGCACGACCACCCCCCGGGTCCCCGCGAAGCTGATCGAGTTCGTCGGGGACTCCATCACCGCCGGCGCCCTGACCGACCGCCTCGCGCTCGACTCCCACGCCTGGAAGACCGGCGAACGGCTGGGCATGCGGCACACCCAGATCGCCCGCTCGGGCTACTGCCTGGTGGGCAAGGACGGCTGCACGGGGCTGGCCACCCAGTTCTTCAAGACCGCCTCCACCGGCGACCGGAACTGGGACTTCTCCCGCTACCAGGCGAGCGCAGTGGTCATCAACCTCGGCACCAACGACATCGGGCACGGCGTCACCGGGCCCGAGTTCCAGGCGGCGTACACCGGCCTGCTCCGCGACATCCGGGCCATGTACCCGAACGCGGTCCTCTTCGCCGTCCAGACCCTCAAGAAGCGGTATGTGACCGAGACGAAGGCCGCCGTCAGCGCCCGCAACAGCGCCGGGGACGCCAAGGTCTCCTACGTCGACACCACGGGCCGGCTCGCCGCCGACGAGCTCTCCGACCCCGTCCACCCGAACGACAAGGGCCACCGCGCCATCGCCGACCGTCTGGCCCCGATCATCTCCGCCAAGCTCGGCTGACCCGGACCCGCGCGCGATATCCCAGGGTCCGGCGGACCGCGAAGCGGCGCGCCGAAGCGCCCGCCCATTCGGCTCGTTCCCGCCCCGGCCGCTCCCTTCCCCCGGAATTCGATCAAGAATTGCCGCCGCATTTCCGCAGCGCAATGACCGACTCAAGTCGCTCCCAAGGTAAAACGATCTAGAATTCCGAGATCACCGAAATGACCGGAACGCTTCCTTGACCCGCGTCGAAGAGGGGAAAGAAACTCAAAGACGCACTGATGCATCGGGAGCCGCAAGCGACGGCTCAACCCTGCGATACCGATTCGCGGGGTGCGTGACGGGGGAAGTGCCGGAGAAAGAGTGCACAAAGCGGCCGCATGGCCGCGCGTGTCCTTCACTTCCTCTCCTCATCTCTTGATGCACTCGGGGAATGGAGGGGGAATGCCGACGCCGCCGACCAACTGCCCACCCCGCGGCTGCCCGAAACCGTGCAGCGCCGGATCGCCGAGGCCGCGGAACAGGCCGGCCCCGCCGCCGAGGTGACGTTGCGGCTCGCCTGCCCGGGGTGCGGCGAGGCCCACCCCGGCCCTCCGGAGATCCTGGCGCTCAGCCCGCTGCGGCACCGTAACGCCGGCCCCGGTGGCGGACGCGGCGGCGCTCGCGGCGGCGGCCGAAGCGGAGGCGGAGACCCGGGCGGCGACCGAAGCGGAGGCGGAGACCGGGCCTCAGCGGGAGGCGGGGCACGCGGGTTGAGCCCCGCGCCCACCAGATCCGTACCCCACCACGTCCCCCTCATCGAAGGAGCACATCACGATGGCCACTCCGTTGACCGCCGACCGCCTGCTCAAGGCGCTGCGCGACGAGGGACTGGAAGTCCACGAGTACCGCAGCTGGCGCACCCACAACCGCAACTCGAAGGGGCCCTGGGGCCCGGTGAACGGGGTGATGATCCACCACACCGTCACCAAGGGCACGGCCTCCTCCGTAGAGCTGTGCTACGAGGGCCACTCCTCCCTGCCGGGGCCGCTGTGCCACGGCGTCATCGACAAGTCGGGCGCGGTCCACCTGGTCGGCAACGGCCGGGCCAACCACGCGGGCCTCGGCGACCGCGACGTGCTCAACGCCGTGGTCAACGAGACCGCGCTGCCCCGCGACAACGAGGCCGACACGGACGGCAACCGCCACTTCTACGGCTTCGAGTGCATCAACCTCGGCGACGGCCAGGACCCGTGGCCCGAGGCGCAGAAGCTGGCGATCGAGAAGGTGGCCGCGGCCATCTGCCGTGCCCACGGCTGGTCCCAGCGGTCGGTGATCGGCCACCTGGAGTGGCAGCCGGGCAAGGTGGACCCGCGGGGCTTCTCGATGGACACCATGCGCTCGCGCATCGCCAAGCGCCTGGGCGCGAAGCCGGACGGCCCCAAGCCGCAGCCCCCGAAGCCGCCCGCGAAGTACGAGCCGTTCCCGGGCTCGGCCTTCTTCCGGACGGGCCGCGAGAGCAGGATCATCACCGCGATGGGCAAGCGCCTGGTCGCCGAGGGCTGCGGGCGGTACGAGGAGGGGCCGGGCCCGGAGTGGACCGAGGCGGACCGCAAGTCCTACGCGGCGTGGCAGCGCAAGCTGGGGTATTCCGGCGATGACGCGGACGGTACCCCGGGCCGCACCAGCTGGGACAAGCTGCGCGTCCCCAACGTGTAGCCCCTCGACGCCGCCGGTTTGTGGTGAGTTCGAGTTGTGGTGAGTACGGGACGGCGACACGCCGATGCCATGGCGTGTCGCTGTCTCGTACTCACCGCGAAATACTCACCGCGAACACCCACCGGGAACTCACGGCCGGGCCACCGGGGCCACGGACAGCAGCGGACGGTAGTGCCCCGCCGGGTAGGGCTCCCCGACGGGCTCGCCCGCGACCTCGATCCAGGCGTGGGCCTCGAACGGGCTGGTGCGCACCCCCGTGCACCAGGTGGGCCACACGCCCCGGCCGCGGCACAGCAGTGCCGCCGCGATCGACCGCTGGAGACACGCCTGGCCCGCGCAGCGCAGGCTCACCGCCACCACGGCCCGCCGGGCGGCCAGCGCCTGTTCGGCGGTGGCGGGCCGGGCGCCGCGCCGCAGGAACTCCAGCACCGCGCGCACCCGGGCCGGTTTGGCGCGGGCGAGCAGACGGGCCACGACCACCGCGAGCCAGGGCATCACCCGCCGGTGGAGCGGCAGCCGGTCGCGGTCGGGCAGCGCCACCGGGGCGCTCATCGGGCCTCCGTGAGCAGGTGCGCGGCCCGCAGCTGGGACACCAGGCGGGACACGTCGCGGCGGGCGTCGGCGGTGTCGAGGCGGTGGCGGGCGGCGAGCCGGTCGGCGGCCTGCTCGTCCGTACGGCCGTCCAGCAGGGTCTTCAGCACGAACACCCCGGTGGGGTTGAGCTGCCAGTAGCGTCCGGTGCGCTGGTGGAGCAGCACGGCGCCGTCGTCGGTCTCGGCCATGGACACGTCCTGATGCAGATTCAGGGACATCATCGCTTCCCAAGAGGTTTCCCGTGGGGCTTCCCCAGGGGTTGAGGTTGCCGTGCCGCGCGGGCCCAGGTCTCACAGCCCAGGAGCTTCTCGGTGGCGATGTCCCGGGAGATGTCGGCGTGCGGTGTCAGCAGGTAGTCGCGCAGCGCCCCCGGGGACACCAGGCCCATGTCGGCCAGGGCGGAGTCGGAGAACACCTCGAGCAGCGCGGACAGGTTGCGTCGCCGCCCGGCCCGCACATCGGCGCTGAAGTCGCCCTTGGTGATGCGGTCGAGCACCACGTCCGGCACCAGGCCCCGCATGGACGCGGCCAGCGGCGGCTTGTACCGCCATGGTGTGACGCGCTCGTGGAGGCGCACCGCCAGCGCCGCCTCCACGACCCGGTCGTCCAGGTAGGGCTGGTGCAGTTCCACCCCCGCCGCGCCGAAGAGCCAGGAAACCTGCCGGTACGCCGGCGCAGTGATCCGCAGTGCGGTCAGGTACTGGTGCTGCCCCCGGTCCTCGGCGAAGGGCGCGGCGTGTTCGGCGGCCTCGCGCAGCGCTCGGCGCGCCGCGTCCACGGCGTCGGCGGTCGCCCAGACCGGGGCGCGGAGCGGTGTGAGACCCCAGCCGAGGGAGGGGACTCTGCGGGGCGGGGCGGGGCTGGTCAGCTGCTCGGCCTGGGTCAGCCACCACCCGGCCGGGCTGTCCGTCCGCACCAGTTGGGCGAGGGTCGGGGCGAGGGACCAGCGGCTGAGCGCGCGGTGTCCGCGCAGATGCCGGAGCGCCGTCAGGGGCCGGCGGCGGGCCAGCCGGTGCAGATAGCCGGGGACCGGCCCGAAGAGTTCGTCGGCGCCGTGTCCGGCCAGGTGCGCGCGGGACCCGCGCTCGGCGAGCAGCCGCGCCGTGTACCGGACGCGCGCCAGGGTGCGCGGGTACAGATACGGCCGCTCGGTGTCGGCCAGGGCTCCGGGGTCGGTGAAGATCGGCGGCAGGTCCCGCTGCGCCACGACCAGATGGCGCGCCTCGGGCAGCGAGCGGGCGGCCTGTTCGGCGAAGCGGGTGTCGTCGTTTCCGGCCTCGGCCTCGGCCCATCGGAAGGTCAGCAGGGTGGGGGTGTGCCGTGCGGCCAGGAAACTCAGCGTGGTCGAGTCCATGCCGCCGGACAGGTCCGCGCTGAGCCCGCCTCCCGCGCGGCGGCGCCCGTCCACGGCGGTGATCAGCGCCTCCCTGAGCGCCGATGCGCCTTCTTCCAGACCGAGTTCGGGAGCGGGCGGCCGCCACCACCGCACCTCGCGCGCCCCACCCGGCTCCAGCCACAGGCTGTGGTCGTGCGCCACCGTGGCCACGCCCGCCCACACGCTCCGGTCGGCGAGCGGCGGCGGCAGCATGCCCCCGCACACGACGCGCACGGCCAGCGTGTCCGCGTCGATCCCGGCCCCGGTCATCGCCGCGAGCACATCGGCCCGGTCGGCGGCGACCGGCACCCCGCCCAGCCTGGTGTGGAACACCTGGCGCAGGCCCGTCACGCCGCCCTGCACGCGTGTGGTGGCGCCGACGGCGGCGACCAGATGGAAGCTCCCCGGCAGCGCCTTGGCCACGGCGTCCACATCGGCCACCGTGCGAACCCGCCGGCACAGCTCCTCGAGCCGGCCGGTGGTGACCGGGCAGAACCCGATCACCACCAGTCGCACGGGCCCGGTCGCCACCTGACGAATCTCATCCGGCTCCCACCGCCCCACCAGCCACGGTCGGCCGGACGGGTGCGGGATCACCCGGGGAGCCTCAAAGGGATACGCATCAAACGAGAGCTGTGTACCCGGCACGTCCGGAAGGACGACAAACCCGGCGCTCATCTCAAACGGTCCGGAAGGCTACCGTCACCCCCAGCCCTGCTCGCCGAGCACGTCCTCGTACCGGTGGCCGAACCCCAGCGTGTCCTCCGAGAACTCGCCCACGCCGACCAGCGCCGGCGGCTCGTAGCTCTCGACGGTCTCGTCCGTTCTCGACTGCTTCTCCATGGGTTTCCTCCAGAGATTGATCCAGTGAATCGACCCCGAGGTCGCCCAGTCCCTACCCGCCCCACACACCCCACTAGCCACAACGCGGCGGCAGCTTCCTGACACGTCGGAGCAGACTCGTCCCTGACACCTCGCTCAGACCCGGGTGGGCAGCGGCCCTCCGTTGTAGGCGATCGCGTCGGCGAAGGTCCCGAACGGGTCGAAGTCTCCACCGGTGCGGTCCGCGTACGCGCGGTGCAGGTTGAGGACGATGCGCTCGGCGTCGGGCAGACCGCCGAATTCGCCGAGCGCACAGCCCCGCGCGGCCTCCAGCGGCGTCAGCCCGTCCCGCAGACCGGCCTCGGCGGTGTCCACCACCAGCCGGTAGTAGCGCCGGTGGGTGTCCAGCACCTCCGGCAGGGTGTCCGCGTCGATGAGCGGGCCGTGCCCGGGTACGACACGCTCGGGCTCGAACGCGGCGATCCAGTCGAGCGAGCGCAGCGCGCCCTCCGGCGAGCCCATGAACACCAGCGGAGTGACCTGGTGGAAGAGCAGGTCCCCGGCGAACAGGACACGCTCCCCGGGAAGCCACGCGACGGCGTCCCCGGGGGTGTGCGCGGCGTACCCCGGGTGATGCAGCTCGATGCGCCGCTCCCCCATGTGCAGCGTCAGCGCCGTACGGAAGGTCACCCCGGGCGCCCGCCGCGCCACCCCGCCCCAGTCCGGCAGCGGATGCCACGCGGGCGGACATCCGTCGATCACGGTGTCCGCCAGGATCCCCTCGCGGGTCGCCTCGTGCGCGACGATCGTCGTGGCCTCGGGCAGCAGGCTGTTCCCATGGGTGTGGTCGCCGTGCAGATGGGTGTTGACCGCGTACCGCACGGGCGCGCCACCGGTGGCTTCGGCGACGGCGCGCAGCAGATTGCGGGTGCGGCGCTCGGTGGCGCAGGTGTCGATCAGGACGACCCCGTCGTCCGTGGCCACGACCCCCGCGTTGTTGACCCACCACGAGCCGTCCGGCTGGACCCAGCCGTAGACGCCGTCGGCCACCGGCTGGAGGGTGCCGGTCTGCGCGCTCATCGGTGGGTGGCGAATCGCAGGAACCGGGTCCAGGCGAGTTCGTTCGCCCTCATAACTCTCCTCGCAGTCGCTCCGGCAAGTCCCCGCGCGTCCTGGGCAGTCGGGGCCTGGGAGCGCAGTGTGTCACACCGCCGATGGAGCGGACGCGCCTCTTCCGAGTCGGCCTCCTCCCTCTCGCGGCTCCACCGGAATTCCGGTGCGTGCCGGTATCCAGGGGCTGTCGGTCGGTCTGGGACGGCCACACCGACCGCAGCCCTCGGAAGGAGTCAGGCATGATGCGCCGCCTCACCACCACTGCCGGGATTCTGGCCGCAGCGGGAGCCCTCACCCTCTCGATGGCCACCTCGGCGTCCGCCGCTCACGGCGACCTGTTCAACAGCACCTGGCGTGTCGTCAACCCCACGGGCTGCGTCCGGGTGCAGCTGGAGGACAACAGGTTCCACGTGTACAACGACACCAACGAATACGCTCTCGCCTACGCGAACAACGACTGCAGCGGACCGGTCATCGATGTGATCCCGCCCGGCGGACGCTCCCAGGAGGGCGAGATCGCCATCCTGGGCCGGGCCGTCTGGATCCGTTGACGTAGCCGAGGCCCAGAACCGACGCACGGGGCCTGGCCGGCCGACGCGCTCATGGCCCCGGGGTTGCCCCCGCCTGGCCGCACCGGAGGCCGACCGCGCGCAGGAGGGCGTCGCGGCAGGCCAGGATCGCGGGGTGTCGGCTGCGGCCGCGGCGTACGACGGTGAGGATGCGGCGGGTGCGGTGGCCGCGGGGCAGCGGCCGCAGGGTGACGGTCGGGGGTTGTGCGCTCCAGACGAGGTCGGGCAGGAAGGCGGCGGCGTGTTCCTGCTCGACGAGGCGGAGGTGGAGCAGGAGGTCGGTGGTCTCGAATCGCACATCGGGTTCGAAGCCCGCGTTGCGGCACAGGGTCATGGCCCAGTGCCGGGCGGCGGTGCCCTCCGGCTCCATGACCCAGGGCCGGTCGGCGAGTGAGCGCAGCGCCGCCATCGGGCCGCCGGTGGGCACCTCCGGGCGGTCGGCCGGGGCGGGCAGGGCCAGGTGCAGGGGATCGTCGAGCAGGTCTTCCTCTTCCAGTCCGGCGGGCCGCGGGTTGGGGTTGCCGGGGTATTCCTCGGCGATGACGAGGTCGAAGTCGCGGGCCTGAAGGGCGGGCAGGGACCTCTCCGGCTCCATGTGGGTCACGTGGACGCGCAGGCGCGGGTGGAGGTCGCGCAGCAGGCCGAGCGCCGTCGGGACCAGCGCCAGGGCAGCCGTCTGGAACGAGGCGACGCGCAGGGTGCCGGTCAGGTCGGTGAGGGAGGTGGCGATGTCGGCCTCCGCCCGCTCCAGGCGTTCGAGGACGGCCTCGGTGTGGGCGACGAGGATCTCCGCCTGCTCGGTCAGCCGCACCCGCCGCCCGACGGGCTCCAGAAGACGGACACCGACCTCGGCTTCCAGCTGCGAGAGCTGCTGGGAGACGGAGGAGGGGGCGTAGGACAGGGCGGCGGCGACGGCCGCGAGGGTGCCGCGGTGCTTCAGCTCGCGCAGCAGACGCAGTCGGTGCAGGTCGAACACCGGCGGCCTCCTCTGGACTCGCCACCCAGCAATCATCGGTTGTTCCGACGACTATAGGTCGAAAACATTCGCTGGACCGATCGTGGCCGTCCGTGGACCCTGATCGTGTGCCTGAGAACGCTTCCTCCCTCCGTGCGCCCGCCCTCCACACGCCCTCCCTCCGTACGCCGCCGTGGACCGCGCGGTCGGCCGCCCGCGGCTGGCGCTGCGCACCCGCCCCCGCCGAGGTGCGTGGCTTCCACGCCGCGCTGCCCGGCTACTCCCCCACCCCGCTGACCGAACTCCCTTCCCTGGCAACCGAGTTGGGGGTCGGCCGGGTCTTCGTCAAGGACGAGTCGTGCCGTCTGGGACTGCCCGCCTTCAAGGCGCTGGGCGCGTCCTGGGCGGTCCACCGCGTCCTTGCCGAGGGGGCCGCGGACGGCGCCGAGCCGCGCCCGGTCACCCTGGTGACCGCCACCGACGGCAACCACGGCCGCGCGGTGGCGCGCACCGCGCGGCTGCTCGGGCAGCGTGCCCACGTCTTCGTTCCGCGGGGTGTGCATCCGGGCGCCGTGGCGGCCATCGCCGCCGAGCAGGCGGAGGTCACCGAGGTCGCGGGGGTGTACGACGAGGCCGTGCGCCTGGCGGCCGAAGCCGCCGCCGCGCCGGACGCGGTCCTGGTCCAGGACACCGCCTGGCCGGGCTACGAGCGGATCCCGGGGTGGATCGTGGAGGGCTACTCCACCCTCTGCGTCGAGATCGACGAGCAGCTGGCGGCCGCGGGGGCCACCGAGGGACCCGGTCTCGTCTCCGTACCGGTGGGCGTGGGGTCCCTGGCCCAGGCCGTGATCACCCACTACCGCAGCCGCCCGTCGGGGTGGGCTCCGGCGCTGCTGTCGGTGGAGCCGGAGGCCGCGGCCTGCGTCCTGGAAAGCCTCACCCGCGGCGAACCGGTCAGCGTCGCCACCGGCGACACCACCATGGCCGGGCTGAACTGCGGCACCCCCTCCAGCATCGCCTGGCCCTACCTGCGGGGCGGCCTGGACGCCGCTGTCGCCGTCCCCGACTCGGCCGCCGCCCGCGCCGCCGCTCGCCTCGCCGCCCTCGGCGTCGCCTCGGGCCCCTGCGGGGCCGCGACGCTCGCCGGCCTGCGGGCGGCGCTCACGGGCGCGGGCGCCGAGGAGCGCCGGGCGGCGCTGGGGCTCGGCCCGTCGTCGGTGGTCGTGCTGCTCAGCACGGAGGGCCCGGCGGCCAACCCCCACGCGGCCACCGCCCACTGACCACCGCCCACCGCGCCATTCGCCGGTTTCCGGCCACCGAGACACCAGACACCCGGGAGAGAGCCCATGCCCGCCCCCAGCCCCGCCACGATCACCGTCA
Source organism: Streptomyces sparsogenes subsp. cuspidosporus (assembly GCF_039532705.1). Taxonomy (NCBI): domain Bacteria; kingdom Bacillati; phylum Actinomycetota; class Actinomycetes; order Kitasatosporales; family Streptomycetaceae; genus Streptomyces; species Streptomyces sparsogenes. The sequence continues at coordinate 24,852 of NZ_BAAASD010000018.1, forward strand.
ACGGCGACCGCCTGTGGCAGTCGCTGATGGACCTCGCCGAGATCGGGGCGTACGACGACGAGCGCACCGGCCTGCGCGGCGTCAACCGCCTTGCCCTGACCGACGCGGACGCGGCCGGCCGCCGCCAGGTCATCGCCTGGATGGAACAGGCCGGCCTGGCCGTCCGCGTGGACCGGATGGGCAACATCTACGGCCGCCGGGAGGGCACCGACCCCACCGCGGCCCCGGTGCTGACCGGCTCGCACATCGACAGCGTCGCCACCGCGGGCGCCTTCGACGGCTGCCTCGGCGTCCTCGGCGGCATCGAGGTCGTCCGCACCCTCGACGAGCGCGGCATCACCACCCGCCGCCCGATCGAGGTCGGCGTCTTCACCGAGGAGGAGGGCGTCCGCTTCGGCACCGACATGCTCGGCAGCGCCGTCGCCGCGGGCCGCCTCACCCTGGAGTACGCCCACGCCCTGACCGACCGCGACGGCCTCACCCTCGGCGGCGAACTCGCCCGCACCGGCTTCGACGGCCCGGCTGACGTACGCCTCGCCCCGCCGCACGCCTACGTCGAGTGCCACATCGAACAGGGCCCCGTACTCGCCGAGCGCGGCGTGGAGATCGGTGTCGTCACCGGCGTGCAGGGCATCTCCTGGCAGGAGATCACCATCCACGGCCGCGCCGCCCACGCCGGCACCACCCCCACCCGTCTGCGCGCCGACGCGGGCCTCGCCGCCGCGCAGATCGTCGTCCACCTGCGGTCCCTGGTGGACTCCGGCGCGTACGGAGACCTGCGGGCCACCGTCGGCCACCTCACCGTCCACCCGGACCTGACCAACATCGTCCCGGCCCGCGCCGAGCTGACCGTCGATCTGCGCAACCCCGACGACGGCCAGATGGCCCGGGCGGAGGAGGCCCTGGCCTCGTTCCTGCGCGACCTGGAGGACAGGTGGCCGGGCCTGTCGCTGACCACCCGGCGCATGGCCAGGACCGCCTACGTCCCCTTCGACGAGGGCGTGCAGAAGGTCATCGCCCAGGCCGCCGACGACCACGGACTGGACCACGTCTCCCTGCTCTCCGGCGCCGGACACGACGCCCAGGAGATCGCCGCCCTCTGCCCCACCGCCATGATCTTCGTACGCGGCGAGTACGACGGCATCAGCCACAACCCCCGCGAGTACTCCACCCCCGAGGCCTGCGCCCACGGCGTCGACGTCCTGGCCACCACCCTGCTGCGCCTGGCCGACCAGGACTGACCGCTCACGCCGCTCCCGCGGCGTCGAGATCCGCCACTGGAAAAGCGCCCCGGCCGGCCCTCACTCGTCGCGATCGCCCGCGCCCCGGCGGCGGCCGCTCCCTCATGCAGCCTGGCGCCGAGGAAGTGCCGGAGCCCTTCACCGCCGACGCGGCGCGCGTGCCGGGGAGCGCGCCCCGGGCGGTCGCGGCCCGCCCCTCGGGGCTACGCCGGCGGAAGCTCCCACCTGACCTCGCCCTCGTGCCGGTGATCGGTGGGGGCCAGGCCGGCAGCGGCGGCGACGGCGACGGACGCGTGATGGTCGGGATGGATGTGGGCGCGGATCGCCCGCACTCCTTGCTCCCGCAGCCACCCGACCAGCCCTCGTGCCGCCTCGGTGGCGATCCCGCGCCTTTGCCACGGGGTCCCGACCACCCAGGCGACCTCGGCCGTACAGCCGCGCCCCGCGGTGGTGATCGTCGCCTGCACCGTCCCGGTCAGACATTGCTCCTCGCGGAGCCGGATCACCCAGTTCCACCACGTCCGGGCGGGGTCGGGCGAGCCGGCCACCAGGCGTTCGTACCGTGCCCGCAAGGCCTGCGGAGAGTGCGGGGCGCCGCCGATGAAGACATGCAGAGCCGGGTCGGAGAGCACCTCGGCCATCTCGTCCGCGTGCTCGACGGCGAGCGGCACGAGGCTCAGCCGATCCGTCTCAACGGCCTTGATCTCCACGGCGCTGACGCTACCCCCTGCCCCCTCCGGCCCGCCTCACCGCGCCGCGGGCTCGTCTCCTGCGAACACCTCGCGGTTCCGGACGATCTCCGCCTGGTGTTCCCGCACCCAGCCCACGACATGCGCGACGGAGTCGCTGAGCGATCGGCCCAGCGGGGTGAGCTCGTATTCGACCCGGGGCGGTACCTCGGCGTAGGCGGTTCGCGTGACCAGGCCGTCGCGGGTGAGGGAGCGGAGCGTCTGGCTCAGCATCCGCTGGGACACCCCGGCGATCCGCTGGTGCAGGGTCGTGAAGCGCAGCGGTCCCTCGGCGAGCGCGGTGATGACCAGGACGGTCCACTTGTCGCCGACGCGCGCGAGCACGTCCCGCACGAGCTCGATGGTCGCCGCGCACTCCGGGGCGACCCCGGCGGCCGCCAGTTGGGAACGCAGCGCGGCGCCCATGGGTCTGTTCCCCTCCAGTGCGTAGCTTCCAGTGCGTAGCTGACTTCAAAGTGCGTGACGGCGGGCCCTTGATCGTGACGACCGCGTCCCCGTTACATACGGATGGTAACCACGGGGCGCCCGCCCCGATCCGCGACTGCCACCTGAGGGAAGCATGGCCACCACGGAAGCCACCGCACCGGACCCATCCGCCGACGGGCACGTCGGCGACCCGGTCCCGGGGGTGCGGCACGACACCTTCACGGTCGGTCTCCACCTGGCCGCACCCGCGAGCGCGGTCTTCGAGGCCTTCGCCGACACCTCCATCCGGCGCCGGTGGTCCAAGCTGCCGGGCCGCCACGTGTCGTACGCACACGACTTCACGGTGGGCGGCGGCGAGACGGCCTCGAGCGTCTTCCCGGTTCCCGGCGCGGCGCCGGAACGGCTCGGGTACGAATCCCGGTACCTCGACATCGTCCCGGACTCCAGGATCGTCTACACGTATACGGCCCGCGTGGACGACGTGCCGCGGTGGACCTCGCTGGTGACCGTCGAACTGCTCCCGGAGGCCGCCGGCACCCAGCTGCGGTGGGTCGAGCAGGCGGCCTTCCTCACCGCCTCCGCGGAGCCCGACCACGACCTCCCCCACCTGCGCGGCGCCACCCGCCTGCGGTTGAACGGCCTCGCGGCGGCCCTGAGGCCCGGCCGCGGCCGCGCCGGTTAGCACAACGGCGCGGGCCGTGACCCTTGGGTCACGGCCCGCGCCATCCGTCTGTGTGGATCGTGTCCGAGGGGGGACTTGAACCCCCACGCCCGATAAAGGGCACTAGCACCTCAAGCTAGCGCGTCTGCCATTCCGCCACCCGGACAAGGTGTGCCCCGCGGTTGCCCGCGGCGACATGGACAACGATACCAAGGTTTTGGAGTGCGTCTCACCTGCGTAAGGGCCCGGCCCTGGGCCGCGCCGACCTGCGGGGACGCCAGCGGGGAGCCGGTGGAGGTCACGGTGGGTGGCCGGATGGAATCAGGCGGTAGTCGAGGACGTTGCCGGGGGTGCGGTCGGGGTTGTGCGGGTGGCGGAAACGCCGGCGCCGTTGCCGATGACGCCCACGTGGCCGTCCAGCGTGACGTAGTTCAGGCCCCTGGCCGCCGCTTCCGCCTCCCGGGGGTCATCGGCTTCGGCGGTGTCCGCCGCGTACGCGCGGGGGCGGCGGAAGCGCGCGTTGTCGTCCAGCGTGACCTTGCCGTCCAGCGCGACGATCGCCCCGTCTCTCGTCCGCACCAGCGGGTTGACCTCGACCAGCAGCGCGTCCTGCTCGGTGAGCGCCCGCCACAGGCGGCGCACGGTCGGCGCCGCCTCGGCCGGCAGCCCGCCGGCCGCGGCGATCTCGGCGGCCTTGGCCTCGGTGACGCCCTCGTCCGGGTCCACCGGGATCCGGGCCACCGCCTCGGGGCGGCGCACCGCCACCTCCTCGATCTCCATGCCACCCTCGGCGGAGGCGATGGCCAGGAAGCGGCCGGCGGCGCGGTCCAGGGCGTAGCCGAGGTAGAACTCGCGCTCGACCTCGACCGGTTCGGCCACCATCACGCGGTGGACGGTGTGCCCCTTGATGTCCATGCCGAGGATCTGACGTGCGGTCAGGTACGCGGCCGCCGGGTCGGCGGCGAGCCTGACGCCACCCGCCTTGCCCCGTCCCCCGGTCCTCACCTGCGCCTTGACGACGACTCGGCCACCCAGCCGCTCGGCAGCCGCGCGGGCCTCGGGCGCCGAGTCGGCGACCTCCGCCCGTGGCACCAACACGCCGTAGCGCTCGAAGAGTTCCCGTGCCTGATGTTCGAACAGGTCCATGCCCGCTCCTTCGGTCCGGGTCGCAGCGGCCCGGTCGCAGCGCTTGGTCAAACCCTTGCCGAACGCCCCCTGGACATCGATCAGTCGATGCGGGATAACAATGTTCATACCGCATAACGTCGACTGTATGCAATCTGCCTCCATGTGAGACACGCGAGACCGCACCCCCACCCCCCGACGAAGGGACGCGCATCGCCATGCCCGACGACAGCCAGGAACTCATCTCCGGCGGGCACCTGGTCGCCAAGGCACTCAAAGCAGAGGGCGTCGACGTGATCTACACCCTCTGCGGCGGCCACATCATCGACATCTACGACGGCTGTGTCGACGAGGGCATCGACGTCATCGACGTACGCCACGAACAGGTGGCCGCCCACGCCGCCGACGGCTACGCCCGGATCACCGGCAAGCCCGGCTGCGCGGTCGTCACCGCCGGACCCGGCACCACCGACGCGGTCACCGGCGTCGCCAACGCCTTCCGCGCCGAGTCCCCCATGCTGCTCATCGGCGGCCAGGGCGCCCACACCCAGCACAAGATGGGGTCGCTCCAGGACCTGCCGCACGTGGACATGATGGCGCCGATCACCAAGTTCGCCGCCACCGTCCCGGACACCGCCCGCGCCGCCGACATGGTCTCCATGGCCTTCCGCGAGTGCTTCCACGGCGCGCCGGGGCCCTCCTTCCTGGAGATCCCGCGCGACGTCCTGGACGCCAAGGTCCCGGTCACCAAGGCCCGGGTCCCCGAGGCCGGGAAGTACCGGGCCTCCACCCGCACTTCGGGGGACCCCGAGGCCGTCGAGAAACTGGCCGACCTGCTGGTGCGGGCCGAGAAGCCGGCGATCCTGCTCGGCAGCCAGGTGTGGACCTGCCGGGCCACGGACGCGGCCATCGAGCTGGTGCGGACGCTGAACGTGCCCGCGTACATGAACGGCGCGGGGCGCGGCACGCTGCCGCCCGGCGACCCGCACCACTTCCAGCTCTCCCGCCGCTACGCCTTCGCCAACGCCGACCTGATCGTGATCGTCGGCACCCCGTTCGACTTCCGCATGGGCTACGGCAAGCGGCTCTCCCCCGACGCCGCGGTGGTCCAGATCGACCTCGACTACCGCACCGTCGGCAAGAACCGCGACATCGACCTCGGCATCGTCGGCGACGCCGGGCTCGTCCTGTCGGCCGTCACCCAGGCCGCCTCGGGCCGCATCGACGGGGGCGCCGGCAAGCGCAAGGAGTGGCTGGACGAGCTGCGCGCCGCCGAGCAGAACGCGATCGGGAAGAGGCTGCCGCAGCTGCGCTCGGACGCCTCCCCCATCCATCCGTACCGGCTGGTCAGCGAGATCAACGACTTCCTCACCGAGGACTCGGTCTACATAGGCGACGGCGGCGACATCGTCACCTTCTCCGGCCAGGTGGTGCAGCCCAAGTCGCCCGGCCACTGGATGGACCCGGGGCCGCTGGGCACCCTCGGGGTCGGGGTGCCGTTCGTGATGGCCGCCAAGCAGGCCCGCCCCGACAAGGAGGTCGTGGCCCTCTTCGGGGACGGGGCGTTCTCCCTCACCGGCTGGGACTTCGAGACGCTGGTCCGCTTCGACCTCCCCTTCGTCGGCGTCGTCGGCAACAACTCCTCGATGAACCAGATCCGTTACGGCCAGAAGGCCAAGTACGGCGAGGGGCGCGAGCGGGTCGGCAACACCCTGGGCGATGTGCCGTACGACCAGTTCGCGCGGATGCTCGGCGGCCACGGCGAGGAGGTCCGCGACCCGGCGGACATCGGCCCGGCCCTGCGGCGCGCCCGCGAGTCCGGCAAGCCGTCGCTGATCAACGTCTGGGTGGACCCGGACGCGTACGCCCCCGGAACGATGAACCAGACCATGTACAAGTGAAGGGGCCGCGAGATGACCAAGGCTCTCGAGGGCGTGCGCGTCCTCGACATGACGCACGTACAGTCCGGTCCCTCCGCCACCCAGCTGCTCGCCTGGCTCGGCGCGGACGTCATCAAGCTGGAGTCCACCACCGGGGACATCACCCGCAAGCAGCTGCGCGACCTCCCCGACGTCGACTCCCTCTACTTCACGATGCTCAACTGCAACAAGCGGAGCATCACCCTCAACACCAAGACGGAGCGCGGCAAGGAGATCCTGACCGAGCTCATCCGGCGCAGCGACGTCATGGTGGAGAACTTCGGCCCGGGGGCCGTGGACCGCATGGGCTTCCCCTGGGAGCGCATCCAGGAGATCAACCCGAGGATCGTCTACGCCTCGATCAAGGGCTTCGGCGACGGCCCGTACACCAGGTTCAAGGCGTACGAGGTGGTCGCGCAGGCCATGGGCGGGTCGATGTCCACGACCGGCTTCGAGGACGGGCCGCCGCTGGCGACGGGGGCGCAGATCGGCGACTCGGGCACCGGGGTGCACTGTGTGGCGGGCATCCTGGCCGCGCTCTACCAGCGCACCCGCACCGGGCGCGGCCAGCGGGTCAATGTGGCCATGCAGCACGCGGTGCTGAATCTGTGCCGGGTCAAGCTGCGCGACCAGCAGCGGCTGGCGCACGGGCCGCTCGCGGAGTACCCGAACGAGAGCTTCGGGGACGAGGTGCCGCGCTCGGGCAACGCGAGCGGCGGCGGGCAGCCGGGCTGGGCGGTCAAGTGCGCGCCCGGCGGGCCCAACGACTACGTCTATGTGATCGTGCAGCCGGTCGGCTGGCAGCCGATCACCGAGCTGATCGGCCGGCCGGAGCTGGCCGAGGATCCGGAGTGGGCGACACCGGAGGCGCGGCTGCCCAAGCTGGCCAAGATGTTCCAGCTGATCGAGGAGTGGTCCGCCACTCTGCCCAAGTGGGCGGTGCTGGAGGCGCTGACCGCCCACAACATCCCCTGCGGGCCGATCCTGTCCACCAAGGAGATCGTCGAGGACGCGTCGCTCGCGGCCAACGGGATGGTGGTGAAGGTCGACCACCCCGAGCGCGGCACCTTCACCACCGTCGGCTCGCCGCTGAAGCTCTCCGACTCCCCGGTGGACGTGGAGCGCTCGCCGCTGCTGGGCGAGCACAACGAAGAGGTGTACGTCGGGGAGCTGGGCCTCGACGGCGAGGAAGTGCGGCTGCTCAAGGCGAACGGAGTGATCTGACGGTGGCGGAGCCAACGTATGACACAGCGGCCGTGCGGGCCGTGCTGGACACCGCCCGCGCGGAGGGCCGCTCGGCGCTGACGGCGCCCGAGGGCAAGCGGATCACCGACGCGTACGGGATTCCCACCCCGGCCGAGGGGCTGGCGGAGTGCGCGGACGACGCGGTGGCGCTCGCGGACCGGATCGGCTTCCCGGTCGCGCTCAAGATCGTGTCCCCGGACATCCTGCACAAGACCGACGCGGGCGGGGTGCGGGTGGGGCTGGCGTCGGCGGCGGAGGTGCGCGGCGCGTTCACCGCGATCGTGTCGAACGCCCGGGCGTACGACCCCGAGGCCCGGATCCAGGGCGTGCAGGTGCAGCAGATGGTGCCGGCGGGCGGCCAGGAGGTCATCATCGGCGCGGTCACCGACCCGACCTTCGGGAAGGTCGTCGCGTTCGGCCTGGGCGGGGTGCGGGTGGAGGTGTTGAAGGACATCACCTTCCGGCTGGCCCCGGCGAGCCGGGACGACGCACTGTCGATGCTGGACTCCATCCGCGCGGCCGAGGTGCTGCGCGGGGTGCGCGGGGGGGCGGCGGTGGACCGGGAGGCGCTGGCCGGCCTGGTGGTCCGGGTCTCCCGGCTGGCCGCGGACTTCCCCGAGATCGCGGAGGTGGACCTCAACCCGGTGTTCGCCTCGCCGAACGGGGTGCTGGCCGCCGACGTACGGATCCTGATCGGCGACGCGCCGCCCGCCGAGCGGCGCCGCTACTCGCGGGAGGAGATCCTGGCCGCGATGCGGCGGCTGATGCGGCCGCGCTCGGTCACCGTCATCGGCGCCTCCAACGAGCAGGGCAAGATCGGCAACTCGGTGATGCGCAACCTCATCGACGGCGGTTTCCCCGGCGAGATCCATCCGGTGAACCCGAAGGCCGACGACATCCTGGGCCGTAAGGCGTACCGGTCGGTGACGGAGGTGCCCGGCGAGGTGGACGTGGCGGTGTTCGCGATCCCCGCCAAGTTCGTCCCCGCCGCGCTGGAGGAGGTCGGCCGCAAGGGCATCCCCAACGCCGTGCTGATCCCGTCCGGCTTCGCCGAGACCGGCGAACACGAGCTGCAGCGGCGGATCGTGACGATCGCCGAGGAGCACGGGATCCGGCTGCTGGGGCCGAACATCTACGGCTACTACTCGACCTGGCAGGACCTGTGCGCCACCTTCTGCACCCCGTACGACGTCAAGGGCCCGGTGGCGCTGACCTCGCAGTCCGGTGGCATCGGGATGGCGATCCTCGGCTTCGCCCGCACCACCCGCACCGGCGTGTCGGCCATCGTCGGCCTCGGCAACAAGTCGGACGTGGACGAGGACGACCTGCTCACCTGGTTCGGCGAGGACCCCAACACCCGGTGCATCGCCATGCACCTGGAGGACCTGAAGGACGGCCGCGCCTTCGTCGAGGCCGCGCGCGCCACCGTGCCGAAGAAGCCGGTCGTGGTGCTCAAGGCGGGCCGTACGGCGGCGGGGGCGAAGGCCGCGGGCTCGCACACCGGGGCGCTGGCCGGTGACGACGCGGTCTACGACGACATCCTGCGCCAGGCCGGGGTGATCCGCGCCCCGGGGCTGAACGAGATGCTGGAGTACGCGCGGGCGCTGCCCGTGCTGCCCACGCCGCAAGGTGACAACGTCGTCATCATCACCGGCGCCGGGGGCTCCGGGGTGCTGCTGTCCGACGCGATCGTCGACAACGGGCTGTCCCTGATGGAGATCCCGGCGGACCTGGATGCGGCCTTCCGCCGCTACATCCCGCCCTTCGGCGCGGCCGGCAACCCGGTGGACATCACCGGCGGCGAGCCGCCGGCCACGTACGAGGCGACCATCCGGCTGGGCCTTACGGACCCGCGGATCCACGCGCTCGTCCTCGGCTACTGGCACACCATCGTCACCCCGCCCATGGTGTTCGCCGAGCTGACCGCGCGGGTCGTGGCGGAGTTCCGGGCGCGCGGGATCCACAAGCCGGTGGTGGCCTCCCTCGCGGGCGACACCGAGGTCGAGGAGGCGAGCCAGTACCTCTTCGAGCGCGGTGTGGTGGCCTACCCCTACACCACCGAGAAGCCGGTGGCCGTCCTGGGCGCGAAGTACCGCTGGGCCCGGTCAGCGGGGTTGCTCACGTAGACCCCGCCGTTCTCCCGAGCACGAAGAGTTTGGACAGGGGGCGCTGGCCAGTTCCTTCGAAGCCAAGGGGACGTCATGAGCACAGAGCAACACCGGAACGGGACCGTGCCGTACCGGGAAGTGCGGGACGGCAAGGGGCGCGTCTACCGCGTCGGTGAGACGGACCGCGACATTCTCGGCCACAGCCGGAAGCTGATGGTCTACCTGCCGTGGATCGCGATGATGGCCATCAGCGTGTCCGAGTACGCGTACGGATCGGCGGAGGACACGCTCTCCGACGCCCACGGCTGGAGCCAGAGCAACACGTTCTGGATCCTGAGCGTGTGGGTGTTCTTCCAGGCGGGGATCGCCTTCCCCGCCGGCTGGCTGCGGGAGAGGGGGATCCTGACCGCCCGCAGGGCGATGTACACCGGGTCGGGCCTGTGCCTGGTGGGCTTCCTCGCCCTCTCCCACCTCGACAACGTCTTCGCCGCGATCTGCGGCTTCGGCGTCATCGGGGGGCTCGGCTCCGGGCTCGTCTACGCCACGTGCATCAACATGGTGGGCAAGTGGTTCCCGGAGCGGCGCGGCGCGAAGACCGGGTTCGTCAACGGCGGCTTCGCCTATGGCGCGCTGCCGTTCATCTTCATCTTCAACTACTGGTTCGACACCGGGAACTACCACGAGGTACTCGACCTCATCGGTGTCTACGTCCTGCTCGTGGTGGCGGTCTGCGCCTGGTTCTTCAAGGACCCGCCCAAGAACTGGTGGCCGGCCCACATCGACCCGACCCGCGTCGGCGGCACCGCCAAGAGCGCCGCGAGCCTGGCCAAGAACCCGCCCGCGGTGCGGCAGTACACGCCCAAGGAGGCCATCCGGTCCGGCATGCTGCCGCTGATGTGGCTGGCGCTGGTGATGACCGCCGGGGTGTCCATCTTCGGCATCTCCTTCCAGGTCGACTACGCCAGGGACGTGGGCTTCGGCCCGCTGGTCGCGGCCTCGTCGATGGGCATCATGTCCGTCGTCAACGGCGTGGGGCGCGGGGTCGTGGGCTGGCTCTCGGACATCTGGGGGCGCAAGACGACGCTGGTGGTCGTGATCGTGCTGCTGGGCCTCGCGCAGTTCGGGGTGATCTGGGCGGGACATCTGCACAACGAGGCGCTGTTCCTGGCCTTCGCCTTCCTCTCCGGCTTCGGCGGCGGCGCGTTCTACCCGATGTTCGCCGCCCTGACCCCGGACTACTTCGGCGAGAACTACAACGCCACCAACTACGGCCTGGTGTACAGCGGAAAGCTGGTCAGCGGGCTGTTCGGCGGTGGCCTCGGCTCCATGGTGGTCGACGCCTGGGGCTACGACGGCGCCTACGCGCTGGCCGGTGGCATCTCCATGCTGGCCGCCGGGGTCGCCCTGCTGCTGCGCCAGCCGGGCCGCCCGAGGGTCCGCGACATCGCGCCCAACCCGCGGCCGATCAGCCGGGAGGCGGTGTGACGGCGATATGAGGACGGCCGCCCGACGGCGGCCGGTTCGGGACGGCGGCACGCCCGGCACCACGGGCGTGCCGCCGTCCCGTTTCCCGGCGGGGCGACGGACCCGCGTCCTCGTTAGGATCGCGGAGCATGGAACTGACAGTGGTAGCCCTGCTCATCATGGTCATCGCGACGATGTGGTCGGCCATCGAGCGCAAGGTGGACAAGCTCAACCGCAGGGCCGCGCAGTTGAACCGCAAGGTCGACCTGATACTCGAACACCTGGGCATCGAGGAGCCCCAGCCGGATCTGGCGCGGGTGCGGGCCCTCATCGTGGAGGGGAAGAAGATCCACGCCGTCAAGGCCTACCGGGAGATCGCGGGCGCGGACCTCAAGGAGGCCAAGGAGGCGGTCGACCGCATGGGGTGACACGCCTCCGCGGCGACCCGTCAGCCCGTCAGTCGCGCTCGCGCTCGTGATACGTGCGGCGGGTGTGTTCGGTGTGGGTGCGCATGACGGCCGTGGCGCGCTGTTCGTCGTGGTCGGAGATGGCCGCGATCAGCTCGCGGTGTTCGATCCAGGACTGCTTGCCGCGCTGCCGGGCCACCGGGGTGTAGTACCAGCGCACCCGGCGGTCCACCTGGGCGGCCAGCTCGGCCAGGACCGCGTTTCCCGCCAGCTCCATCACCTTGGCGTGGAACTCCGCGTTGGCCGCGACCGCGCCGTCCACGTCGTCGGCGAGCACCGCGCGCTCGCCCCGGGCGCACAGCTCCTCCAGGGCCGCGACCCCGGACGGGCCCGCGCTCGCGGCGGCCAGCCGGGCGGCCTCGGCCTCCAGGAGGGTGCGGACCGTGAGGAGCTGGTCGGCCTCCTCCTCGGTGGGCTCGTGGACGAACGCGCCCTGGGCGGGGCGCAGGTCCACCCACCCCTCGGTGTTGAGCCGCTGGAGCGCCTCGCGCACCGGCTGGCGGGAGACGCCGAGCTGGGCGGCGAGCTCGCTCTCGACGAGGTGCTGACCGGGGCGCAGGGCGCGCGTGGTGATCAGCTCGAGCAGGGCCTCGTAGACGCGCTCGCGGAGCGGCCCCGGCCGCTCCAGCCTGGGCACGGCACCCTGCGGCAGTCCTCTCACCGTCATCGGGCCCCCTAGGGACGGACTCTCCGGATTGGCTATTGTCTACAGTTTACTCATACTGTCCACACATAGCGGCCTGACATCTGGTCAGGCCGTGGCCGAATCCATAGAGTCGCGGCCATGCCCTCCACTCCCCGCCCCGGCCTCCTCGACCGCTCCCGCTCGCTCGCGCCGCCGGGCTGGAGCCGCTGGCTGGTCCCGCCCGCCGCGCTGTCCGTCCATCTCGCCATCGGCCAGGCGTACGCCTGGAGCGTGTTCAAGCCACCGCTGGAGTCCTCGCTCGGCCTGTCGGGGACGGCGAGCGCGCTCCCCTTCCAGCTGGGCATCGTGATGCTGGGCCTCTCGGCCGCCTTCGGGGGGACGCTGGTCGAGCGCAACGGCCCGCGCTGGGCGATGTTCGTGTCGCTGGTCTGCTTCTCCTCCGGCTTCCTCATCGCCGCGCTGGGCGCCGCCACCAGCCAGTACTGGCTGGTGGTCCTCGGCTACGGGTTCGTCGGCGGCATCGGCCTCGGCATCGGGTACATCTCCCCGGTCTCCACGCTGATGAAGTGGTTCCCCGACCGGCCGGGCATGGCCACCGGCATCGCCATCATGGGCTTCGGCGGCGGCGCGCTCATCGCCTCCCCCTGGTCGACCCGGCTGCTGGAGGCGTTCGGCACCGACAGCTCCGGCATCGCGTCCACCTTCCTGGTGCACGGGCTCACCTACGCGGCCTTCATGACGCTCGGCGTGCTGCTGGTGCGGGTGCCGCCGGACGGCTGGCGGCCGGACGGCTGGGAGCCGCCGAGCGCGTCCGGCCGCCTCGTCAGCACCGCCGACGTCTCCGCCCGCAACGCGGTCCGCACCCCCCAGTTCTGGTGCCTGTGGGTCGTGCTGTGCATGAACGTCACGGCCGGCATCGGCATCCTCGAGAAGGCCCAGCCGATGATCACGGACTACTTCAGGGACACCTCGGCCTCCGTCACCACCTCCGCCGCCGCGGGCTTCGTGGCGCTGCTCTCGGCGGCGAACATGACGGGGCGGCTGCTGTGGTCGTCGACCTCCGACCTGCTCGGCCGCAAGAACATGTACCGGATCTACCTGGGCGTGGGCGCGCTGATGTATCTGGCGATCGCGCGGCTCGGCGACTCCTCCAAGCCGCTGTTCGTGGTCTGCGCGCTGGTGATCCTCTCCTTCTACGGCGGCGGGTTCGCGACCGTACCGGCGTATCTGAAGGACCTGTTCGGCACCTACCAGGTGGGCGCGATCCACGGGCGGCTGCTGACGGCCTGGTCGCTGGCCGGCGTCCTCGGCCCGTTCATCGTCAACAAGGTCGCCGACCACCAGAAGGAGGCCGGACACACCGGCCCCGGCCTCTACTCGCTCTCCATGTCCATCATGATCGGCCTGCTCGTCGTCGGCTTCCTGGCCAACGAGCTGATCCGGCCGGTCCATCCGCGCTTCCACGAGCCCGCCGGAGAGCCGGCCGTGACCGAAGAAGCCGCCCCCGCCGAGAAGGGAACCGCCCGATGAGGAACCGCACGGCGCTGACCATGGCCGTCTGGGCCTGGGTGGTCCTCCAGTTCGGCTACGGGGTCTACGAGCTCGTCCGCAAGGCCACCCAGCTCTTCACCGGCTGAGCCCGAATGGGCCGGGGCACCCGGCCCATTCAACGCTACGGGCGGACCCGTAGGCAGAGGCCCGGCCGCCCGGTCAGAGCGGGCCGGGGCCTCTTCGTCTCGTCGCCGGGCATGGGGAAATGCCCGGGGGCTCGGTCCGGAGAGGAAGTCTCGCGGGTTCATGAGCCGGTTTCGGCCTTGAGTGGCAGCGTCACGGGTGGAGGTGATCGCACTCCGGAACCAGCTCGCTGTCCGGAGGTCTGCGTCAGGTCCGCGTCGCGCGCAGCGCCGCGTACTGGAGGGCCGCGAAGCCGCCGACCGTGACGGCCTGCACCGGGATCCACACCGCGCCCGCCGTCGTCGGCGCCAGCCAGGTGGCGAGCGCGATCAGGCTGACCACGGCCCAGGCCACGTTCGACTCGATGACGGCACGGACCGGCAGCACCGGCGGCCTCTGGCGCGTGGCGAGGATTCCGACGCCCGCGCCGAAGAGCGTGAGGAAGGCGCCGAGTCCCAGCAGCAGCCCCTGGCCCATGCCGAGGAGGCGGCCGAGCGGCCCGGAGGCGACGAGGTAGGCGAGCCCGTTGCCGGTGGTGACGACGGCGTCGAGGGCGAGGAAGCGGCGCAGCATGGTCTGCGGCTCGGAGGTGCGGGCCAGGGCGGCGAGCTGAACAGCGGACATGACGGATCGGCCTCCGTGTGCGTCGGGGTCCCGTGGGGTGGTCTGCCAGGGTCTCGGGCCGGAGTGCGCCGGCCCGTGGCCTGGTGGAAACCACTCTGCCCGGCGGATTTCGGACGGTCGATTACGTCAGGGGTAATGCGCGTACGGTGCGGCTGCGCTGCAAGGGCGCTGTGGAGCCCTTCCCTGACAACTCTGGCAGGCATACTGTATTCAATATCCTGTCGACATGCCCGCGTTGCCGACGATGTACGAGCCGTCATGCCGCCTTAAGGAGCCCGCCGTGGCCCGTCACCGCGACCGACAGCCCAGGCGCTACCCCCGTCTCACCCACCCGCTCGTGCGAAACCCCGCGAGCGGCGAACTGCGCCGCGTGGAGCCGGGGATGGAGGTGCGTACGGACACCGAGCGGGCCCGGCACAGCCGAAAGGTCGTCCTGGAGCTGCTGGCCTCCTCGGTCGACATGTCGACGACGCCGCGCGCCGCGGAGTGGATCGAGGAGTACGGGGCCGAGCCGGGCCGCTTCGGGCCGGACGCCGCCCGGGTGGACGAGGAGCCGAAGATCGACAACGACCTCTATGTCCGCGACTACGACAAGTGCGTATTGTGCTACAAGTGTGTGGACGCGTGTGGCGAGCAGTGGCAGAACACCTTCGCCATCGCGGTCGCGGGCCGGGGCTTCGACGCCCGGATCTCCACCGAGCACGACGCCCCGCTGACCGACTCGGCCTGTGTCTACTGCGGCAACTGCATCGAGGTGTGTCCGACCGGCGCGCTCGGCTTCCGGTCGGAGTTCGACATGCGGGCGGCCGGGACCTGGGACGAGTCGGCGCAGACGCGGACCACGACCGTGTGCGCCTACTGCGGTGTGGGCTGCAACCTCACGCTCCATGTGCAGGACAATGAGATCGTGAAGGTCACCTCACCCCACGACAACCCGGTGACCCACGGCAATCTCTGCATCAAGGGGCGCTTCGGCTACCAGCACGTGCAGGACAGGGACTGACGGGACTGATATCGATATGGGACGGGTCACCGAGCGCCGCCGCGTCATCCGGATCCGGGACGGCGCGATCAGCGCGCGTGCGGACACCCTCGTCGCCGAGGAGCCCCTCGAGATCCGGCTGAACGGCAAGCCGCTGGCGATCACCATGCGGACGCCGGGCGACGACTTCGCGCTGGCCGCCGGTTTCCTGGTGAGCGAGGGGGTCCTGGGGCGGGCGGACGAGCTGGCGAACATCGTCTACTGCGCGGGGGCGACCGAGGACGGCGTCAACACGTACAACGTGGTGGACGTGAAGCCGGCGCCCGGCGTCCCGATCCCCGACATCACCCTGGAGCGCAACGTCTACACGACCTCCTCGTGCGGGCTGTGCGGCAAGGCCAGCCTGGACGCGGTGCGCACCACGGCCCGCTGGCCGGTGGGCGACGACGAGAACAACCCGGTGCGGATCGACCCGGAGACGCTCGCGGCCCTCCCCGACCGGCTGCGCTCGGCGCAGCGCGTCTTCGACCGGACCGGGGGGCTGCACGCGGCGGCGCTGTTCACGCCGGACGGCCGGCTGCTGGACGTGCGGGAGGACGTGGGCCGGCACAACGCGGTGGACAAGCTGATCGGGCGGGCGCTGCAGCAGGGGCTGCTGCCGCTGTCCGGGGCGGTGCTGCTGGTCTCCGGCCGGGCCTCCTTCGAGCTCGCGCAGAAGGCGGTCATGGCGGGGATCCCGGTCCTCGCGGCCGTCTCGGCGCCCTCGTCGCTGGCCGTCGACCTGGCCGCCGAGACCGGGCTGACGCTGGTCGGCTTTCTGCGGGGCGCCTCGATGAACGTGTACGCGGGCGAGCACCGGCTTGCCCTGCGGACGGTGGCCGGCGGCACCTGACACCGGTCCGCGTACCGGTCCGCACACCGGTACGCCCGCCCGCTGCACGGGATGACGGACCGGCCGGTGAGGAGCGCCCCCTGCGCCGGCCGGTCCTTCCCCCGGCGCCTCGTGACACGCATCGCTCGCCAGACCCATGACGAACCTATATTGACCGATCGTTCTGGTTGACCGTAGAGTCTTCGCCATGGCCAGAACCAAGGAATTCGACCCCGACGCCGCACTGCAGTCGGCCCTTGAGCTGTTCTGGCGGCGCGGCTACGAGGCCACCTCGATGGCCGACCTCGTCGAACACCTCGGTATCGGCCGCGCCAGCATCTACGCGACCTTCGGCAACAAGCGCGAGCTGTATCTGAAGGCCCTGGACCGGTACGCCGAGACGCGCGACCCGGCGGTGCTGGGCGAGCTGTCCCAGCCGGGCCCGGCGCTGCCGGCGGTGCGGGCGGTGGTGCGCCGGTTCGCCGCCGAGGCCGCCTCCCCCGAGGAGCGGCGGCACGGCTGCTTCGTCACCAACAGCGCGGCGGAGCTGGCCCCGCACGACCCGGCGGTGGCCCGGCGGGTCGAGATCAGCTGGGAGCACGTCGAGACCCCGTTGTACGCGGCGCTGGTCCGCGCCCAGGCCCAGGGCGAGCTGGCCGAGGACCGCGACCCGCGCGCGCTGGCCCGCATGCTCTTCGTGCTGCTGCAGGGCCTGCGGGTGGTCGGCAAGGCGTCGCAGGACCCGGCCAGGGTGAAGGAAGCGGCCGAGCAGGCGCTGGCCCTGCTGGACTGAGCCGCAACCGGGCCGCAAACCGGGCCTCGGCTGAGCCGTACTCGCCGCTTCGGAGTCTTACGGGACTCCCTTGTTCACACCCACATAATGAACCGTTCGGTCAATAATCAGGTCACGACATCGGGGGGATCATGACCGCCACCACCCGGCAGCGCGGCGCCTTCGTCCTGCTGGGCGGCGTCCAGGCCACGCTGATCTTCACGCTCGCCGCCATCTCCGTACCGCTCCCCCGCATCGGGCGCGAATTCGGCCTTCAGCGCTCGGACGTGATCCTGCTGAGCGCCGCCTACGGGCTGACCTTCGCCGGACTGCTGCTGTTCGGCGGGCGCCTGGCCGACCGCTACGGCGGGCGGCCGACCCTCACCGCCGGGCTCGCGCTCTTCGCCGCCGCCTCGGCCGCCGCCCCGCTCGCCCCCGGCATCGAGGCCCTGCTCGCGGCGCGCTTCGCACAGGGCGCGGGGGCGGCGCTCAGCGCGCCCGCCGCCATGGCCGTGCTGCGCGCCCTCTTCCCCTCCCCCGCCGCGTTCGGCAGGGCGATGGCGACCTGGGGCGGCCTCTCGGTGCTCGGCGCGACCGCGGGCAATCTGCTCTCCGGCGTCATCTCGACGCTGCTGTCGTGGCGCTGGAACTTCGCCGTGCCGCTCCTGGTGGCCGGCGCGGCTCTCGCCCTCGCGCCGCGGCTGCTGCCGGACACCGCGCCCAGCGGGGGCAGGGCGCTCGACCTCCCGGGCGCCGCGCTGGCCACTTCAGGGATCACGCTGGCCAGCTACGGGCTCGTGGTCACCGACGGCCGCCCCTGGTCATCGGCCGACGTGCTGGTGCCGCTGCTCTCCGGGGCGGCACTGCTCGCCGCCTTCTGGTGCGCCGAGCGCCGGGTCCGCGACCCGCTGCTGCCGCCCCGCTTCCTGCTCGACCGGCGGCGGGCCCTGGCGCTCGCGGCGATCGCGCTGACCGCCTGCGGGACCGCGATGACCTTCGTGATCCTCTCGCTCCACCTCCAGCAGGAGCGCGGCTGGTCGGCGCTGCGCACCTCGGCCGCCTTCGCGCCGTTCGCCGCCGCACTGCTCGTCTCCGGGCGGGCGGCGGGACCGCTCGTCGCCCGGTACGGCGCGCGGGCCGTCACCGCCGCCGGGCTCGGCACCGCCGGGGCGGGACTCGTGCTCCTCGCCCTCGGCGGGCTCGACACGGACACGTCGTACGCCTCCGGGTTGCTGCCCGGGCTGGTGCTGCTGCCGGCCGGCACGGCGGCCTCCTTCGCGGGCGCCGCCGTGCTCGCCACCGACGGCGTGCCGCGGGAGCAGTCCGGGCTCGCGGGCGGCGTGATGAACACGGCGATGGAGTTCGGCCCGACCGTCCTGTTCGCCGTCGTGCTCACCCTCGGCGGCGACGCCTCGTCCCTGGCCGTGACGGGGACCTCGCTGGCCGCGCTGGCCGCGCTCACCGCGCTGAGCCGATGCCCTTCCTGAACCACCTCCCTTTTTCCCAACCTGTTCCGCTTCACTATCACTCAAGGAGTCACCCATGAACCGCTTCCCCGGCAAGACCGCGCTCGTGACCGGCGCGGGCTCCGGCCTCGGCCGCGCGATCGCGCTCGCCTTCGCCGCCGAGGGCGCGTCCGTGGTCGTCGCCGGGCGCACCGCGGCCACGCTGGAGGAGACAGTCGAGCTCATCGAGGCCGCGGGCGGGACGGCCGCGGCCGTGGCGGCCGACGTGACCGACTCCGGGGAGGTCCGCGTGCTCGTCCAGGAGGCCGTCACCCGCTTCGGCGGGCTGGACATCGCGGTGAACAACGCCGGGATACTGCGCGGCACCGGGCCCGTGGCCGAGGTGAGCGAGGAGGACTGGGAGGCCGTGCAGCGGACCAATGTGACCGGGGTCTGGCTAGCCATGAAGCACGAGATCGCGCACATGAAGGAGCACGGCGGCGGCGCCATCGTCAACATCTCCTCCAACCTGGGCGCGCACCGCCGGGCCCCGGGCCTCGCCGCGTACATCGCCTCGAAGGCGGCGGTGTCCGCGCTCACCCGCGCCGCCGCCCTCGACCACGTCCACCAGGGCGTCCGCATCAACGCGGTGAGCCCCGGGGCCGCGGCCACCTCGATGTCGCTGCGGCCGGGCGAGACGGAGGCGGAGCGGGCCGAGCGGATGAAGCGGGAGACCCCGCTGGGCCGGGTCGCCGAGGTGGACGAGGTCGCCGCGGCGGTGCTCTACCTGGCCTCGCCCGCGGCCGGCGCGGTGGTCGGCGCGGACCTGGTCATCGACAGCGGGGCCTCGGCCTGAGGGCCCTTCGCGCGGATCGCGGGAGGGGCGGGGCGGGAGGGGTAGGGCTGGCCATACCCGCGGAGTAGGGCTGGCGCGACCTTGGAACTAGGGCTGGCGTGATGGTCCCGGCACCACCGGCTCCGCGATGGTGGTGGGCATGAAAGAGCCCACCATGACCTGTACGTCATCCTCCGCCCCGACATCGGGGAAAAAGCTCCGGTTAAGGAGTCGGGCCGTCGCGGCCGCGGCGCTCGCCGTGGCCGCGGTCGGTGGCGTCGCGGCGGTCCCGGCCGGAGCGGCCCCGGCCGCCGCGGCGCCCCACTCCTCGCCCGGCGCCTCGCTCAGCCAGGACGAGTTGCGGCGCGAGGTGGCCGACACCCTCCGCGAGGCCGGGTACATCGGCATGACCGTGGAGGTGCGCGACGGCCGCCGCCGGATCCACGCCCGCGCGGGCGAGGCCGAGTTGGACACCGGCCGCCCGGTGCCGTACGGCGCGAACTTCCGGGCCGCCAGCACCACCAAGGCGTTCGTGGCCACGGTCGTGCTGCAGCTGGTCGCCGAGGGGCGGCTGTCGCTGGACGACACCGTGGAGAAGTGGCTGCCGGGCGTGGTGTCGGGCCATGGCAACGACGGCAGCCGCATCACGATCCGAAATCTGCTCCAGCACACCAGCGGCATCTACAACTACGGCCTGGAGGAGGACCTGGGGGGCACGGCCGAGGACTTCGAGCGGACGAAGCTCTACCACGTCGACCCGGAGCAGAGCATCGCCGGAGCGATGCGGCACAGCCCCGACTTCCCGCCCGCCGACCCGGACGACCCGGAACCGAAATGGAACTACTCGAACCCCAACTACATGCTCGCCGGAATGATCATCAAGAAGGTCACCGGGCGGCCGTGGGCCGAGGAGGTGCGCGACCGCATCATCCGGCCGCTGGGGCTGAAGGACACCTATGAGCCCGGGGACGACCCCTATCTGAAGCAGCCGTACGCCCACGCCTACCACCGCTTCACCGGCTCCGACCGGTGGACCGACACCACCGTTCGGAACATCTCCTGGGCCGATGCCGCCGGGTCGCTGGTGACCAGCCAGCGGGACCTGGACCGGTTCTTCGCGGCCCTGTTCGGCGGTCGCCTCCTGCCCGCCGCGCAGCTGGCCGAGATGCGCCGGACGGTCCCCGTGGGCGCCGACTTCGAGATGGCGTTCCCCGGGCTGCGGTACGGGCTCGGGCTGATGCAGCAGCCGCTGAGCTGCGGCGGGGACCGCTGGGGTCACGGCGGCGACCTCGAAGGCGGCACGGTGAGAACGGCGTTCAGCGCGGACGGGCGGCGCTCGGTGGTGATCAGTGCCAGCGGGACCACGTCGGACGACGAGCGGCTGCTCAAGGCCGAGAAGGCCATGCAGGCGCTTCTGGACCGTGTGATGTGCGGGCAGGTGGTGCGCCGGTGAGCACCGTCGGGCGCCGCCTGGCCGCGTCCCTGGCCGCCCTGGCGGGTGTCGCCGCTCTGGTGGCGGCGGCGCCCGACGCGCCGGGCGGGAGTGGCGCCCCGGGCGGGAGCGGCGCCCCCGGCGCCCCCGGCGCCCCCGGCGGGAGCGGCGGGAGCGGCGCGGAGGTGTTGCGCCGCGACACGCGGGCGGTCCACCGGGCCGGGGCGGTGGGGGTGGCGGCCGTGGTGGACACCCCGTCCGGCACGGCCACGGCCGGCGCGGGGAAGGCCGATCTGCGCACCGGCGCGCCCATGCGGGCCGACGCCCACTACCGCGCGGGCAGCACGGTGAAGACCTTCGTGGCCACCGTCGCCCTGCAACTGGTCGGCGAGGGCCGGCTGGCGCTGGACGACACGGTGGACCGGTGGCTGCCGGGCCTGGTGTCGGGCCACGGCAACGACGGGCGCCACATCACCGTCCGGCAGCTGCTCCAGCACACCAGCGGGCTGCGGGGCTACACGAGCATCCCCGAACTCTTCCCGGCGGGATACTCCGCGCGCGGCTACTACGAGAACCGCTTCCGCCACTACACCGCCGGGGAGCTGGTGGCCGCCGCGGTGGGCCGTCCTCCGAACTCCGAGCCCGGGGCGGCGTACCGCTACTCCAACACCAACTACGTTGTCACAGGAATGATCATCGAGAGGGTCACCGGGCGCCCCTGGCGCACGGAGGTCCGCGACCGGATCGTCCGACCGCTGGGGCTGTCCGGCACGACCCTGCCGGGCGACCACCCGTATCTGCCCGCGCCGTACGCGCATGGGTACCACACCTACGCGGAGGACGGGCGCCGTGTCGACACCACGGTCTTCAACGCCACGGCGGCCGACGCGTCGGGCGACCTGGTCACCACCCCGCACGACGTCAACCGCTTCTTCAGCGCGCTCCTCACCGGCCGGCTGCTGCGCCCGGCGGAGCTGGCCGAGATGCGGCGGACCGTCCCGATGCCCGACCAGCCGGGGCGCGGTGCCGGTCTCGGCCTCGAGACGACCCCGCTGAGCTGCGGCGGCTTCTACTGGCACCACGGCGGCAACGCCCTGGGCTACTCCAGCGAGAACGGCGTCACCGACGACGGGCGACGGGCGGTGACCGTGTCGACCAACAGCTTCGACGAGTCGGACACGGCACGGCAGGAGCGGACGGACAAGGCGGTGAAGGCGCTCATAGACGACGTGCTGTGCCGGCGCGCCGGGTAAACTCTGACATCCGTTGGAGGCCTGTGGCGCGATGAGGGGACATGTCATGCGCATCGGTGAACTGACCCGGCGCACCGGGGTGAACGAGCGGCTGCTGCGCTACTACGAGCAGCAGGGTCTGCTCCAGCCGGAGCGGCTGCCCAGCGGCTACCGCGTCTACCGGGAGTCGGACGTGGCCGCGGTGAACCGCATCCGCTCGCTGCTGGCCGCCGGGCTGTCGACCGCCACGATCGCGCAGATCCTGCCGTGTCTGCGGGAGGAGGACGAGCGTCTGGTGCCCACCTGCCCCGACCTCATCGCCCAGCTGCGGGCGGAGCGGGCCCGGATGACCTCGGCCATCGAGGAGCTCGAGACCTCGCGTTCGCTGCTGGACTCGGTGATCATGGCCGGGCTGGCGACGACGGCCTAGCCGGCTCGGAGGGGCCGGGCGCGCGCCGCCGCTCGTACGCCTCGCGCGCGTCGAGCAGCCGGCCCAGGTGGCGCCGCCCCCATTCGCAGGCGGCGTCCATCGGGCCGAGCAGCGAGCGCCCGAGGTCGGTCAGCGCGTACTCGACGCGGGGCGGGTTCTCGGGGTAGGCGGTCCGCGTGATCAGGCCGTCGCGCTCCATCGCGCGCAGCGACTCGCTGAGCACCTTGGGGGTCACCCGGGCCAGCGGCACCCGCAGTTCGGAGAAGCGACGGGGGCCGCCCTCCAGACAGCGGATGATCAGCCAGGCCCACTTGGCCTCGAGCCGGATGGGCATGGCGCGGTTCGGGCACTCGGGGTCGAACATGTCGGCGGTCAGCGGCTGGGGCGACGGCCCGGGCAGGGGCTCGGTAAGCGAGTCGGTCACCGCTCCGACGGTAGCCGACGCGGGTGGCCCGCGCCGCCGGCAGCCGCCAGTAGCCGCCGACGGCCGCCGATATCGTTGAAGTAACCGGCACTTCCGCCGTTACGGTCCGGGCAGTCCAGCAGTCCAGCTACTGAACCGAAGGGAGTGCCGCCATGGCACGCATCGCTGTTTTCGGGGCCGGCGGAAGGGTCGGCCGGCATCTTGTCGCCGAGGCGGACGGCCGCGGTCACCAGGTCACCGCGGTCGTCCGCGACCCGGCCAAGTACCCCGGGCTCGCCGCCGGGAATGTCACGGTCATGGCGGGCGATGTCACCGACCCGGCGGGCGTGGCGGCGGCCGTCACCGGACATGACGCGGTGATCAGCTCGATCTACCGGGAGGACATCGACGCGAAGGAGCTGTACGGGGGCGCGGCCCGGGCGCTGCTCGCGGGGCTGGGCGAGACCGGGGTGGGGCGGCTGGTCGTCGTCGGGCTCGCCTCCACGCTGGAGACGGAGCCGGGCGTGCGGGTGCTGGACGCGCCCGACTTCCCCGAGGCGTTCCGCACCTTCAGCCTCGGACACGCGGCGGGCCTCGATGTGCTGCGCTCCGCGCCCGACGGGGTGGACTGGCTGGTCGTCAACCCGCCGATGTCCTTCGAGCCGGAGGGCACGCGCACCGGCCGCTACCGCCGCTACGGCGGTCAGCTGCCCCCGGGCGGCGGCCGGGTCTCCCACGCCGACTTCGCGATCGCCGTCCTCGACGAGATCGAGAAGCCCGAGACCCACCGCACCCAACTGGCCATAGCCGACTGACCCGGCCGGCTGGCAAGGCGGCCGACCCGGCGGGAGCGCACACGATCTGACGCACGCTCCTTGTGGGGCGCGGGGGCGAGACGGGACACTTCTCCGGCACCACTCGATCAGACGTTGGATGTCTTGATGTCGTGACGTCCAGATGCACGTCTCTCGTGATGTCCAGTCGCATGTCCAGATGCCGCTGAAGGGCAGGTCGGTGACGATGACCTCAGATCTTCGCGCTCCACGCAAGCGGTCCAGACCATGGCGGCGCCGGGCGGCGGTGTTCCTCGCCGCCGCCGCGCTGGCCCTGATTCCGGTTCCGGTCCGGGCCGCGGAGGCGGAATCCTCCGCTTCCGCGGCCCGTACCGACTTCGAGCAGCAAGTTCTCTTCAAGTCTTCCCAGGACAGCGGGTACTCGTGCTTCCGGATCCCCGCCGTCGTCAAGTCGAAGGACGGCACGCTGCTGGCCTTCGCCGAGGGGCGGGTGAACAACTGCGGCGACGCCGGTGACATCGATCTCGTCCTGAAGCGCTCCACGGATGGCGGCCGCACCTGGGGCCCGCTGCAGGTGATCAACGAGGGCGCCGGGGACACCCACGGCAATCCCGCCCCCGTCGTGGACCTGCGCACCGGCCGCATCCTGCTGGCCAGCACGTACAACACCGGGCGCGACGACTCCCAGGGCTGCGATGTGCCCTGCGACCGGACCCCGCACCTCCAGTACAGCGACGACGACGGCGTCACCTGGTCCACCCCGCGCGATCTGAGCGACTCGCTGCTGCCCGCCTCGTGGAACTCCTGGTACGCCACCGGGCCCGTGCACGGCATCCAGCTCACCCACGGCCGGCACCGGGGGCGGCTGCTCTTCACCATCAACACCGAGAGCCACGACGGCACCCGGATCACCGCCAACCACGCTGCGCTGGCCTACAGCGACGACGGCGGCGACACCTGGCGCGTCGGCGCGGTGGACAGCTGGCCGGTCGCGGCGGACGGCACATTCCGCCAGAAGCCCTCCGAGATGACGCTGGTGGAGCGCGAGGACGGCTCGGTCTACGTCAACGGGCGCGAGCAGGACGGCACGGACCTCGGCCATCGCGACTTCGCCGTCAGCCGCGACGGCGGCGAGAGCTTCACCGGGCCGTTCCGCACCATCCCCGACCTGTACACGCCCCAGGTGCAGGGCTCGATCCTGCGGCTGCGGAGCGAGGGCCGGGACGGCTACGGCCGGCTGCTGCTCGCCGCGCCCGCCGACCCCGACCGCCGGCGCACCATGACCATCCGGTCCTCGTGGAACGAGGGGCGCGACTGGGACAGCGCCGACCGCGGCAAGGTGGTGACCACCGACTGGTCCGGCTACTCCGACATGGTCCGCGTCTCGCCCGACGAGGTGGGGCTGATGTACGAGGGTGGTGCGGTGGACGCCCGGGACGAGATCCGTTTCGCGCGGTTCACCGAGGACTGGCTCGGGCCGCGCCGCGGCCCCGACCCGACCACCGCCGACCGGGCGCCCGGCGCCCGCCCGGCCACCGTCCTCGGCGGCCCGGCCGGGACCGAGGGGCGGTTCGGGCGGGGGCTCTCGTTCGACGGCACGGACGACGCCGTCCATGTACCCTTCCGGCCCACGCTGCCGCTCGGCACCCGTGACTTCACGGTGAGCCTGTGGTTCCGCTACACCGCCGCCACGGGCCAGCAGCCGTTCCTGTGGATGGGCGGCATCGGCAACAAACAGCCGCAGGTGTGGCTGCGCGGCGAGCCCTCGAGCGGCCGGGTGCGGGCGCTGATCACCACGGTGAACGGCACCGCCACCTTCGCCAGCGCCTCGGTGAGCACCGGCTCGGCGTACAACGACGGGCAGTGGCACCACGCCGCGCTCATCCGCGCCGGGGGCCGGCTGAGCCTGGCCATCGACGGGGGCACGCCCGTCTCCGCCGCCGACGTGCCCGGGCCGGTCACCCGCACCTCGCCGTTCGGCATCCATGTGGGCGAGGCCGTCGACAGCCGCTCGCACCTGACGGGTGCTCTGGACGAGGTCCGGGTGTGGGGGCGCGCGCTGTCGGACACCGAGCTGCGGCAGGTCCGGGAGTTCAACGCCACCCCGGACGGACGCGGCGACCCGGACGGCCACGGCGACCGGGTCGAGCGGGGCGGCAAGGACTACGCCGCGCTGGTCCGGCTCCCCCTGGACCGCGTCCGCCCGGCGGACGACCGCTGAGGTTCTCGGTTCGGGGTGACGGCGACCAGTGCGGCCACCGTCATGACGTCCATGACGTCCATGACGTCCACGACGTCCACGGCGTCACCCCGAACCCGACCCCGGCGACGGCGGGGTCAGGCGGGCGGTGGGGGTGCCGGCCTGCGCGGGGAGCGCGAGGGCGGCCGTCGAGGCGACCGCGGTGAGGCCCGCGAGGGCGATGCTGCGGATGCGCGTCACGGGATCCGCCTTCCTGTTCGGGGGAACGGGCATGGGTCGGCCCATTGTTCGCCGCCGTTTCCGGGAGGGGGCCCGAGAAGGAGCGGTCCCGGGGAAGGAGGGGTCCCGTGGAAGGAACGGTCCGGTCAGACGCCGGCCGGCGCCCTCGTCTCGCGCGCCGCCGCCGTCGCGCGGCCCGGCCCGGGGGCGTCCTGCCCCGGAACCGCCTGCTCCGGCGCCGTCCTGGCGAAGCGCCGGGCCAGCACCGCGCACACCATCAGCTGCATCTGGTGGAAGAGCATGAGCGGCAGCACAGCCAGGCTCGCCTGCGCGCCGAACAACACGCTCGCCATGGGCAGTCCGGCCGCGAGGCTCTTCTTCGACCCGGCGAAGACGATCGCGATCCGGTCCTCGCGGCCGAAGCCCAGCCGCCGCGATCCGTACGAGGTGAGCAGGAGCATCACCGCGAGCAGCACCGCCTCGACGGCCAGCAGCGCGCCGAGCCGGACCGGGGTCACCTGGTGCCAGATGCCCCGGACTATGCCCTCGCTGAAGGCGGCGTAGACGACCAGGAGGATGGAGCCGCGGTCGGCGTAGCCGAGAACTGTGCGGTGGCGGGCGACGAAGCCGCCGACCCAGGGGCGCAGCAGCTGCCCGGCGAGGAAGGGCACCAGCAGCTGCAGGGCGATCTTCACCATCGCGTCCGCCGAGAACCCGCCGCCTCCGCTGCCCAGCAGCAGGGCGGCCAGCAGCGGGGTGAGGACGATGCCGACCAGGCTGGAGAAGGAGCCCGCGCAGATGGCGGCCGGGACATTGCCGCGGGCGATCGAGGTGAAGGCGATCGAGGACTGGACGGTGGAGGGCACCAGGCACAGGAAGAGCAGGCCGGTGTACAGCGGGTGCGTCAGCACGTACGGCACCAGGCCGCGGGCGGCCGCGCCGAGCGCCGGGAAGACCACGAAGGTGCAGGCCAACACGGTCAGGTGGAGCCGCCAGTGGCGTATCCCGTCCAACGCCTCGCGGGTGGAGAGACGCGCGCCGTACAGGAAGAAGAGGAAGGCGACCGCGACGGTGGTGGCCCCGTCGGCTACGGTCGCGGCGCGGCCGCTCGCGGGGAGCAGCGCGGCGAGGCCGACGGTGCCGATCAGCGCGAGGATGAACCAGTCGAGGGGGAGCCAGGACGGGAGGGTGATCTTACGGCGGCGCATGTGCTCTCTTTCTCGGCGTCCTGTTCTCGGCATGTCCTCGACAACGGCCGGGCGCGGCACGGCACCCAGCGGCGACACGGACGGTGCCCTCTCCAGCTTGCGCTTGATCACCGCTATCGGGAATCCCACTGACCGCTCTGACTGTCATCGCCTTCCGTGATGACCGCCGCCTACACTGGCGGTGTGTACGACCCGTCCCAGCTGCGCACCTTCCTCATGGTCGCCCAGACGCTGAGCTTCACCCAGGCCGGCCACCGCCTCGGCCTGCGCCAGTCCACCGTGAGCCAGCAGGTGCGCAGGCTCGAGGCCGCGGTCGGCCGGCCGCTGTTCGCGCGGGACACCCACGGGGTGGAGCTGACCGAGGACGGCGAGGCGATGCTGGGCTTCGCGCGGACGATCCTGGAGGCGAACGAGCGGGCGGCGAGCTGGTTCCGGGGCACCCGGCTGCGCGGGCGGCTGCGCTTCGGCGCCTCGGAGGACTTCGTCCTGAGCCGGCTGCCCGAGATCCTGGAGGGCTTCCGCCGGGACCACCCCGAGGTGGACCTGGAGCTGACCGTCGAGCTGTCGGGCACGCTGCACGAGCGGCTGGCGGCGGGGAAGCTGGACCTGGTGCTGGCCAAGCGCTCCGAGGACCGGCCGGGGGGCCGGCTGGTGTGGCGGGACAAGCTGGTGTGGATCGGCGCGGAGCGGCTGCGGCTCGACCCCGACCGCCCGCTGCCGCTGATCGTCTTCCCGCCGCCGGGCCTGACCCGGGCCAGGGCGCTGGAGGTGCTGGAGCGGCACGGCAGGCCCTGGCGGATCGTGTGCACGAGCGGCAGCCTCAACGGGCTGGTCGCCGCGGCGCGTGCGGGCCTGGGGGTCATGGCGCACACGCGCGGTCTGATCCCGCCCGGCCTGGCGCCGGTCCCGGACCGGGCCGGGCTGCCCGATCTGGGGCCGGTGGAGTTCGTCCTGCTGCACGGGAGGCGGCAGCGGGACTCGGCGGCCCGGGCCGCGGCCGACCGGCTGGCCGCCGCGATCCTGGCGGGCCCCGTGCCCTGAGCCGTACCCTGCGGGCCTCGTGCCCTGAGCCGTACCCTGCGGGCCTCGTGCCCTGAGCCGTACCCTGCGGGCCCCGTGCCCTGAGCCGTACCCTGCGGGCCCCGTGCCCTGAGCCGTACCCTGCGGGCCCCGTGCCCTGAGCCGTACCCTGCCCCAAGCCCCGCGCCATGCCTCGCGCCATGCCCCCGCGCGCCCACGCCGTGCCCCCACCCGCTCCCCGGGCTCGGCCCCGAGCTGTGCCCCGATGGGAGAGATTCGGTGGAGAAAGTCGTCACACATGAGTCGCACATCGGGCTCATAGGACCAGATCAGATACGGTCACGGCGCCGTGCGGAGCGCTTCGAGGAGCATGTCATTGCGCGAGTTCACCGTCCCCCCGCTGACGAGCCCGCCGCGGGCCGGAGGACTGGCGGATCCCGTCTTCGAGCACGCGGACGCGGATCCGGACCGGGCGGCCCTGGGGCGCAGGACGGCGGAGGGTCAGTGGCGGGACGTGTCCGCGGGCGAGTTCCGTGACGAGGTGCTGGCGCTGGCCAAGGGGCTGCTGGCGCAGGGTGTGCGGTTCGGCGACCGGGTCGCCGTGATGTCCCGCACCCGCTACGAGTGGACCCTGTTCGACTTCGCGCTGTGGTCCATCGGGGCGCAGAGCGTGCCGATGTACCCCACCTCCTCCGCCGAGCAGGTCTTCTGGATGCTGCACGACGCGGGGGTCTCCGCCTGTGTCGTGGAGCACGAGGACCACGCCATGACGATCGGCTCGGTGGTCGGGCGGCTGCCGCGGCTGACCCGGCTGTGGCAGCTGGACGCGGGCGCGGTGGACGAGCTGACCGCGGCGGGGGCGGCGGTGGACGACGCGGTGGTGCACCGCCACCGCAAGGCGCTGCAGCCCGAGAACCCGGCGACCATCGTCTACACCTCGGGCACCACCGGCCGCCCCAAGGGCTGTGTCATCACCCACGCCAATCTGATGGCCGAGTGCGACACCGTGGTCGCCCGCTACGAGGAGGTCTTCCACTCCAAGCGGGGCGACGAGGCATCGACGCTGCTGTTCCTGCCGCTCGCGCACGTCTTCGGCCGGATGGTGGAGGTCGCCGCGATCCGGGGCCGGGTGAAACTCGCCCACCAGCCGAGCCTCACCGCGGCCGCGCTGCTGCCCGATCTGCAGTCGTTCCAGCCGACGTTCATCCTGGCCGTGCCGTACATCTTCGAGAAGGTGTTCGCGGCGGCGCGGAGGAAGGCCGAGGCGGAGGGCCGGACCGGCCCCTTCGAGAAGGCCGTGGACATCGCGGTGCGGTACGCGGAGGCGCAGGAGGCCAGGGCCTTCGGGCTGGGCCCTGGGCCGAGCGCCTCGCTGCGGGTGCAGCACCAGTTCTTCGACAAGATGGTCTACAGCAAGGTGCGGGCGGCGATGGGTGGCCGGGTCCGGCACGCCTTCTCGGGCGGCTCGGCGATGGAGCGGCGGCTCGGGCTGTTCTTCGCGGGCGCCGGGGTCACGATCTTCGAGGGGTACGGGCTGACCGAGTCCACCGCGGCGGCCGTCGCCAATCCGCCCGACCGGACCCGCTTCGGCACGGTGGGCGTCCCGCTGCCGGGCACCACGGTGCGCATCGCGGACGACGGCGAGGTGCTGCTGGCCGGCGACCAGGTCTTCGCGGGCTACCTGGACGACCCGGAGGCGACCGGCGCCGTGCTGCGGGACGGCCGACTGGCCACCGGCGACCTGGGCACGCTGGACGACGACGGCTATCTGACCATCACCGGGCGGAAGAAGGAGATCCTGGTGACCTCCAGCGGCAAGAGCGTCTCGCCGGTGGTCCTGGAGGAGCGGGTCAGGGAGCATCCGCTGGTCGCGCAGTGCATCGTGGTCGGCAATGACCGGCCGTACGTGGCGGCGCTGGTGACGCTGGACGCGGAGGCGGTCTCGCACTGGCTGGCGATGCGCGGCAAGCCGGAGCTGGCGGCGCGGGAGCTGGTGCGCGAGCCGGATCTGGAAATGGAGATACGGCGGGCGGTGATCGCCGCCAACACGCAGGTTTCCCAGGCGGAGTCGATTCGTACGTTCCGGATACTTGCCGCTCAGTTCTCGGAGGAGCATGGTCTCCTGACGCCTTCCCTGAAATTGAAGCGGAAGGCGATCGAGCAGGCGTACGCCGTCGAAATCGAGGCGCTCTACCAATCCTGAGCCGCAAAGGGGGCACGGAAATGATCGACATCATTCTCCCCGAACTTCCCGAGCGCGAGCTGGCACTGGTATCCGAGGAATTCTCCCGGCCTTCGGGCCATGTCCCGCCGCGGTCCGCCGCGGCGCCCGCGCTGACCGGGCGGGTCGCGCTGGGCGGGCCGCTGGCCGTGCCGGTCACGGCGGAACTCGTCGGGCGGGTCCCGGAGCTGAAAGCGTATGTGGAATCGGAAGCCAACAAGGCCGACCGGGCAGACAGCGCTGCCTACCATTTGGTGCACTTTTCGGTCAACTGCACAGAAGAAACGGGCAATCCTCAACTGCAAACGGTCAATCTCGATCTCACTCTTTCGGCCGACGCGGCCGGAAACCGCCGGGCCGCCTTCCAGCCGGTGGCCTGGTCCATGACGCCGCTCCAGCTCAGCGGGGAACTCCCGGACACCGGCCCGGCCCACCTCGGCCCCCGGCTGGGGTTCGTGGGGCGGCACCGGCCCGCGCCCGGCACGCGGATCTGCCTGGAGGCGCGGCGCGAGCTGAGGTCCGACCCGGGCTGGGAGATCCGCCGCACCCCCACGGCGCGCATCCGCGGCACCTACCGGCTGGCCATGGTGGTGCGGGCGCCGCGCGCCACGGTCAGCCGGGCCGCGGTCGAGGTGGGCGCGACGGTACGCGAAGGGCATGTGCTGCGGCGGTTCCGGGCGGAGCTGCCCGAACCGCTGCTGCTGGCCGCGGTGTGACGGCGATCCGGGAACGGTGAACAGTGGGCGCGGACGGGGAGTTGACGGCCGAGGAGATCCGGGAGCTGGCGCGGGTCTTCCCGCCCGGCCCCAGCGCCGAGGCCCTGCTGCACAGGGCGGGTGTCCCGGCCCCGCACCGGCCCCCCGGCCCGCCCGGTCCGTCCGGCCCGCCCTGTCCACCCTGTCCACCCTGTCCACCCGGTCCGCCCGGTCCCCCCGGTCCGCCCGGTCCCCCCGGTCCGCCCGGTCCGCCCGGTCCCTCCGGCCTGCCCGGTCCCTCCGGCCTGCCCGGTACCGCCGCCCACGCGTACTGGTCCGCGGTGGCCGACGCGGTCGCCGCGGGCCGGGTGGCCGACGGCCGGCTGCGCCTGCTGGCCGCGGCCTGCCGCACCTACCCGCACAACGAGGTGTTCCGCGCGGCCGTCCGCGAGCCGGGCCGGGGCGCCGTCCGGCGGGTGCTGGTGAGCGGCGCCCACCCGGCCGGCCCGGCGCGGCTGCGGGCGCAGCGGGAGTTACGCGCCGTCCAGCGCGCCGCGCGCGGCGCGCTGACGGTGGACTGGTGTCCGGCCCGGGCGGTCACCGACGTCCGCGGGCTCCTGACGCTGCGCCCCGATGTGCTGCACCTGGTGTGCCACGGCCACGACGACGGCCACAGCGGCGACGACGGTGGCAACGGCGACGGCGGCGACGGCGAACTGGTGTTCAAGGACACCCGCCGCGGGGCCCACCCGGTGTCCGCCGCCCACCTCGCCGCGCGCCTGGGCGCCTACCGGCGGCTGGCCGGAGCGCGGCTGCGCGGGCTGGTGCTCTCCTCCCGCCACGGCGAGCGGGCCGCCCGCCTCTTCACCGACGCCGCCGCGGTGGTCGTCGCCCACGGCGGTCCGCTCGACGACGCCTCGGCGGTGGCCTTCGCGGCCGAGCTGTACGGCCTGCTGGACACCGCCCCCGCGCTTGACGAGGCCGCGCACCTCGCCGCCGAACGGACCGCGACCGCCAGAAACCGCCCTGACCTGCGGAGGAACCTGGTGGTGCTGCGCGGCTGAGCCGGGCGGCACCCGGGCGGTGGCTCGCGCGGGGTGTGACCCGGGGGTCCACTGGGCACTGAGGGACAGTGGGTCCGGGCGGAAATGCGACCCCGCTACCGACCGTTCACCCTGAAGACGTACGCACTCGCATTCGACGTAAGGATCGACCGCTCGTGAGCAAGGTCCCCTTCATCACCCTCAACAACGGCGTCCGCATGCCGCAGCTCGGCTTCGGCGTCTGGCAGGTCCCGGACGACGAGGCCGCCGACGCCGTCAGCACGGCCCTGGAGTCCGGTTACCGCAGCATCGACACCGCGGCGATCTACGGCAACGAGGAGGGCACGGGAAGGGCCATCGCCGCGTCGGGTCTCCCGCGCGACGAGCTGTTCGTGACCACCAAGCTGTGGAACTCCGACCACGGCTACGACTCCACGCTGCGCGCCTTCGACGCCTCGCTGTCCAAGCTCGGCCTGGAGTACGTGGACCTGTACCTGATCCACTGGCCGCTGCCGGAGGTCGACAAGTACGTGGACACGTGGAAGGCGTTCGAGAAGATCTACGCCGAGGGCCGCGCCAAGGCCATCGGACTCTCCAACTTCCACCCGGCCCATATCCAGCGGCTGCTCTCGGAGACCGAGATCACCCCGGTGATCGACCAGATCGAGCTGCACCCGCAGCTCCAGCAGGCGGAGCTGCGCGCCTTCAACTCCCGCCACAACATCGCCACCGAGGCCTGGTCCCCGCTCGGCCAGGGCAAGGGCCTGCTGGAGGACGCCCGGCTCGCGGCCATCGCCGACAAGCACGGCAAGTCCCCGGCGCAGGTGGTGCTCCGCTGGCACCTGGACCTGGGCAATGTGGTGATCCCCAAGTCGGTCACGCCCTCCCGTATCAAGGAGAACATCGACGTGTTCGACTTCGAGCTGGACGCGAACGACCTCGCCACGATCGACGGGCTGGACTCCGGCAACCGCCTCGGCCCGGACCCGGAGACCTTCAACGTGGTCTGAGCCGGGCCGCCCCGGCCGCATCGCGCCCCCGTCCTCCCGGAGAGCCCACAGCGGACTCCCGGGGAGGGCGGGGGCGCGGTCGCGCAACCGCTGAGTTGGCGGCGGCTGTTCGGGTGGCGTCGCCGCGCCCCGGGGCCGGGCGGGCAGGAGGGCCGGCCGGGCGCCGGGCGGCCTCCGGCGGCGAGTCCGGGGCGGTCGGGCGGGGTGTCCGGCGGGGCGCAACCGGCTTGTCCGGCGGAGCGCAACCGGGGGGTGCGGGCAGGCGAGCGGCCCGTGTCGTACCGGCTTACGTTGACGCCAGCCCCCACGACCCCAGCCCCCCGACACGAGGAGACACCCCGATGCTCCGCAGCCACAGACCTGCCCTGACCGCCGGTTGTGCCATCGCCATCGCCGCCCTCACCCTGACCGGGATACCCGCCCTGGCCGCGATACCCGCCGCCGGCCCCGGCCCCACGGCCGGCGCCCGCACCGGGGTGCCCACCGAGGTCCCCGCCGAGATGCTCGACTCGATGCGGCGCGACCTGGGGCTGACGGCCGAGGAGGCGAAGGCCAGGATCACCAACGAATACCGGGCCGGCACGGCCGCGCCGGCGCTGCGCAGGAGTCTGGGGACCGCCTTCGGGGGCGCGTGGGTGACGGGGAAGACGGCCGAGCTCACCGTCGCCACCACCGACCAGGCCCGGCACGGCACGATCACCGCCGCCGGCGCCAAGGCCGTGACGGTCAGCCACAGCCTGGACGACCTCACCACCGCGAAGGCCGCTCTGGACCGCACGGCCGAGCGCCGGGCGCCGGCGGCCGTGGCGGCCTCCGTCTGGTACGTCGATGTGAAGAGCAACAGCGTCGTGGTCCAGTCCGCCGACCCCGCCAAGGCGTCCGACTTCGTGGCCGCCAGCGGTGTGGAGCGGGATGTCGTACGGATCGTGGAGTCCGCCGAGGAGCCGCACCCGCTGTACGACGTGCGCGGCGGCGAGGCGTACTACATCAACGGCACCGCCCGCTGCTCGATCGGGTTCTCGGTGACGAAGGACGCCCAGGGCGGCTTCGTCACCGCCGGCCACTGCGGCCAGGCGGGCGCCACCACCACCGGGGTCAACCGCGTCGCCCAGGGCACCTTCCAGGGCTCGCGCTTCCCGGGCAACGACTACGCGTGGGTGGCGGTCAGCGACGAATGGGCGCCCGGCCCCGTGGTGCTCGGCCCGGGCGGCGCCGCCGTCACGGTCGCCGGCTCCCAGCAGGCGCCGGTGGGCTCCTCCGTCTGCCGCTCCGGCTCGACGACCGGCTGGCACTGCGGCACGATCGAGCAGCTCGACACCAGTGTGCGGTACACCGAGGGCCTGGTCAGCGGCCTGTCCCGGACGACCGTGTGCGCCGAGCCCGGCGACTCCGGCGGCTCGTACATCTCCGGCAGCCAGGCCCAGGGCATCACCTCGGGCGGCTCCGGCAACTGCACGGCCGGCGGCACCACGTACTTCCAGCCGGTCAACCCGATCCTCGAGGCGTACGGCCTCGCCCTCAAGACCGGCTGACAGCAGGGCAGCGCGACCGGGCCCCGGCCGCCGCCGGGGCCCGGTCGCGCGGGCCGGACGCCGGGCGCCGGGCAGGGCGCCGGGCTCAGTCGGCGGGCCGGACCGCCGCGTGGACGGTGGTGGCGCTCAGCCAGAACACGTCCGGCCGGCGCAGCACGCCCGCCTCGTCGTCGGGGTCGAGCAGCCGGTCGAGCGTGGCGCGGTCGGTCGCGTCGAGGCGGTCGGCCAGCCGTTCGGCCAGCCGGGCGAGCTCGGCGTGCAGGAAGCGGCGGGCCGGGGGGTCGAGCGGGGCGGGCAGGTCGAGCAGGAAGGACTTGCTGCGGGCGCCGGTCAGCCCGGCGGCCGTGAGCATGGCCGGCCAGTCCTCGACCGTCTCCTCGGCGCCGGGCAGTCCGGCCCGCATGTCGGCGTACCCCTCCTCCTGCGCGGCGTCGAGGCGGGTCAGCAGGCCGGGGCGGCCGATGCCGATGTCGCGGGGCAGCACGCGCGGCTGCAGCCCGCCCTCGGCCACGGCCAGCACCCCGCCGGGGCGCAGCGCGGCGGCGAGCCGGTTGAGGGCCCCCTGCTGGTCCCCCAGGTGGTGCACCGACTTGCTGGCCCAGATCAGCTCGGCCTCCCCCGCCCCGGCCAGCCCGTCGGGCAGGTCGGCCAGGTGGGTCCGTACGCGGTCGGCGACGCCGAGCCGGGCCGCGCGGTCGCGGGCCCGGGCCAGCAGCTCCGGGGTGCCGTCCACGGCCACCACCTCGGCGTCGGGGAAGGCGCGCGCGAACAGGCAGGCGGCGCCGCCGGGCCCGCTGCCCACGTCGAGCGCGCGGCGCACGGGCCCGCTGAGCAGCCCGCGCAGCCACTCGGCGGCCTGCTCGACGACGGGGGTGTGGAGATCCGCGCTCTGTTCGAGGACCGGTCCGAAGGAGGCCCAGTCGAAGTCCTCGGCGTCGCCGTGCCCGTGCCCGTGCCCGTGGCTGTGGCTGTGGGTGTGGGTGTGGTGGGTGTGGGTGTGCTGGTGTCCGGTCATGTCAGGAGGGTGCTCCGGTCGCCGGGGCGACGGCAAACTTTGTTGCCGGTCCCGCAAGCGGAGGGTCTGATACCGGAGACCCGCCGGGCGCGGGCTCCGAGGGCGCGGGCCCCGGCCGGGAGGAGCCTTCTAGGCCACGCCCTGCACGCGGGCGATCTCCTCGACGCGGCGCGCCAGCCGGAGGTCCAGCTCGGTCACCTTGCCGCCGGCGCTGTGGGTGTTCACCGAGACGCCGACCTTGTTGTAGCCGAGGGTCAGGTCGGAGTGGTGTCCCAGCTCCTCCTGCGCCTCGGCGACCTCGGCGACCAGCCGGGCGGCGGCCGGGTGTCCGGGAAAGGAGTACGTGCGCACCAGCCGGTCGTCCCGCAGCGACCAGCCGGGGAGGTCCGCCAGACCCCGCTCGATCTCCTCGTCCGTCAGCGGCTCGACTGCCATGGGGGTATCCCTTTCGTCGCGACTCCTCCCACCTTCCCACGCGCCGCGCGGGCCACGCGCGGGGCGGGGACGCGCGTTCGGTTACCGTCGGGGCATGACGACTGCCGTGATTGCCCCGGGGGTGGGGGCGCTGCTGCGCGAATGGCGGGACCGGCGGCGGATCAGCCAGCTCGAGCTCGCGCTGCGCGCCGACTCCTCCGCCCGCCACATCAGCTTCATCGAGACCGGGCGGGCCAGGCCCAGCCAGGAGATGGTGCTGCGGCTCGCCGAGCACCTCGACGTGCCCGTGCGCGAGCGCAACGCCCTGCTGATCGCGGCGGGTTACGCGCCGCACTACCCGGAGACCTCGGTGGACGATCCGTCGATGGGGCCCCTGCGCGAGGGGATGGAGCGGCTGCTGACGGGCTACGACCCGTACCCGGCGATCGTGGTCGACGGCATGTACCAGGTGGTGGCGGCCAACCGGGGCATGGGGATGTTGCTGGAGGGGGTCGCCGAGCACCTCCTCCGGCCGCCGATGAACGCGATGCGCATCACCTTGCACCCCGACGGCCTGGCCCCGCGCATCCGCAATCTGCGGGAGTGGCGCGGCCATCTGCTGGAGCAGATGGAGCGGCAGCTCGCGCTGATGCGGTCCTCGCCGCTGCGGAAGCTGTACGAGGAGGTCAGCGCCTATCCGCTGGGCGTGGGGGGCCGGGAGGAGGCGACCGTGGGCGGGGACCACGCGCCGTTCGCGCTACCCATGGTGATCGAGCACGCCGGCCATGTGCTGTCCTTCGTCTCCACGATCGCGACCTTCAACACCCCCATGGACGTCACCGTCTCCGAGCTGGCCATCGAGACCCTGCTGCCGGCCGACCCGGAGACGGCGCGGACCCTGCGGCGGCTCATGCCGTAGGCGCCGCCGGGACCCGGTCCAGGAAGCCGAGGACGGAGCGGATCCGGCCGTCCTCGGCCAGGGTGATCACATCGAAGCCGGCGACCGGCGCGGAGCCGTCGGCCGTGGAGACCAGCTCCCAGGTGAAGCGGGCGGTGTGGTGGTGTCCGTCCACGGTCCCGGTGTGCCGGAAGACGAAGCCGGGGAACTGCTCCTGGGCCCCGGCGATGACCGCGGCGAGCTGGTCGTGGCCGCTGACGTCGGCGAGCGGGTCGGTGTAGCCGCCGTCCTCGGTCCAGGCGGCGGCCACGGCCTTGGCGCGGGCCTCGGGGTCGGTCGCGTTCCACGCCTCGAAGTAGCGGGCGACGGCGGTCTCGTACTGCGACTGTGCGGTCATGGCAAGGCTCTCCTCGGTCATGGCGTCATGAAACGCGCTGGTGGGGCCGGGTTCCGAGCCGGAGTGCGCCGGCCCGGAACCCGATGCCCCAACCTTGCCGTCGCCCGGCTTCCGGGTCGATTACCCGCCAGGTAATGGGCTGCGCCCGGACCCTGACAGCCGCTCAAAGCAGCCGCTCAGGACAGCTCCGACCAGGCCTTCTCCACGAGGTCCGCGACCTTGGAGGGCCGGTTGGCCAGGCCGCTGCCGCTCGGCCGGATCTGGACGGTGAGCCCGTCGCCCGTGCGCTGGCAGTAGGTGACATGCACGGACTCCGCGGTGGGCTTGGAACCGGCCGGTGTGGGCTGGTTGTAGAGCACGCAGGAGACCTCACCGATCACCTTGAGCTCGTCCGGCGGCACGGCCAGGGCGAGCCTCTCGCGGTCCTCGTAGGGGACGTACGGCTTCGGCGAGCGGCTGCGGACCGCCACCAGGGTGACGGTCGTCTGGACGTCGTCGTCGGCGTACCGCTTCACCACGGCGGCGGCGCCGCCGTACGCCTCGGACAGCCGCTCGCCGCTCTTGCGGTCCTCCTCGACGAGGCCGTCCGCCATCTTCCCCGCCTTGGGGGCGCCCTCTTTGCGCTGGACGTCCGCGAAGGGTCTGAGCTCGCCGAGTTTCGCGGGGGCGGTGAGTTCGGCGCCGCCGCCCCCGCCGCCGAAGCCCCCGCCGCCGTCGTCGTCCGAGAGCAGGACCGGTATGCCGGCCAGGGCGAGCCCGACGACGAGCCCGATCACCCCGCTGACCAGGGGACGGCGCGGCGAGAACCGGCCCGGCCGCGACGGCCCGGCCGGGCCGGCCGGGGCGGCGGGGAAGGCGGGGGGCGGTCCGGGCTGGGAGGGGACACCGGCGGGCTGAGGGGGCGTCGGCGGATACTGCTCGGTCATCTGGGCCTCACGTTCTTCCAGGGCGTCGGCTTGCCTTGGCGCCTCATTCTGTCCCAACGCGTCGGCGGAGAGGTGGAGTAGGCCGACGGGGAAGCCGAGTAGACAGTGTCTACGTACTTTGGTAGACAGTGTCTATGAGTGAGCAGGAAACGGGGCTGCGGTCCCGTCTGATCGAGGTCGGCGTCGACCTGGTGACCAGCGAGGGGATGCAGTCCCTGTCGCTGCGGGAGATCGCCCGCCGGGCCGGGGTCTCCCACGGGGCCCCGCGCCGCTACTTCCCCACCCACCTGGACCTGTTGTCCGCGATCGCGCGCCAGGGCTTCGGCGCGCTGGCCGCCGAGGTCGCCGAGGCGGTCGGCGACGGCCGGGCGGGGCCGCGCGACCAGCTGATGGCGCTGGGCCGGGTCTATCTGGAGTTCGCCTTGGGCAACCGCGGCATGTTCGAGCTGATGTTCCGTCATGACCTGCTGGAGAGCGACCGCCTCGGCCTGCGCGACACCAGCCTGCCGCTGTTCGAGGTGCTGGTGGACCTGGTGGCCCGGGCACGGCCGGCGGCGGACGCGGAGGCGCGGGTCGTCGCGGGCGCGCTGTGGGCCAATCTGCACGGCGTCGCCCAGCTGTGGGGGTGGGGCAGCCTCCAGCTCGCGGTGGCCACCGACGACGTCGAGCCGCTGCTGCGCGCCACGCTGGAGGCGCACCTGGGGCCGACCCGCGGGCCGGAGGAGGGATGACCCCACCGCGCCACCGCCACCAACTGCTGACGCTCGTCGGAAGCGTCACCGGGGCCGTGATCGTCGCCCTGGACGGCACGGTGCTGACCATCGCGCAGCCCGCCATGCGGCGGGACCTGCATGCCTCGTTCACCGCCGTCCAGTGGACCAGCACCGGCTATCTCATCGCCGTGGCGGGCCTGCTGGTCTTCGCCGGCCGCCTCGGCGACCGCTACGGCCACCAGCGGCTCTTCGCCGTCGGCACCCTGGGCTTCGCCGCCACCTCGGCGGGCATCGGCCTGGCGCCCGGGATCGGCTGGGTGATCGGGCTGCGCGTCGCCCAGGGGGTCTTCGGCGCGCTGCTGCAACCGGCCACCCTGG
Organism: Streptomyces sparsogenes subsp. cuspidosporus; assembly: GCF_039532705.1. Classification (NCBI taxonomy): domain Bacteria; kingdom Bacillati; phylum Actinomycetota; class Actinomycetes; order Kitasatosporales; family Streptomycetaceae; genus Streptomyces; species Streptomyces sparsogenes. The sequence goes on from NZ_BAAASD010000018.1 coordinate 64,286, forward strand.
GGATGCTGCGGGCCGCGTATCCGCCGGACCGGATCGGCGTGCCCATCGCCTGGCGCACCAGCGCCATCGGGGTGGCGGCCGCGGCCGGGCCGGTGGTCGGCGGGGCGCTGACCGCCCAGCTGGGCTGGCGCGCCGTCTTCTTCCTGAGCGTCGTACCGGCGCTGGCGATCGGCGTCGGGGCGCTCGTCGTCCGCCTCCCGGCGCCGAAGCCGGCGCCCGACGTCCGGCTCGACCTGCCCGGCGCCTTTCTGCTCGCGGTGGCGCTGGTGTGTCTGGTGCACACGCTCGTCGCGATACCGGAGACCGGCTGGACGGCGGCCACCGCGCTCGGCCTCGCCGCCGTCGCGGCCGCCGGCGGCGCCCTCGTCCGGCACGCGCGGCGCACCGCGCACCCCCTGGTGCCGCCCGGCCTGCTGCGGTCCGCGCCGGTCGCCTCGGGCCTGAGCGTCCTGGTGGCCGCGTCGGCGTCGGTCTTCGGGGCCCTGTTCGTCGGCACGTACTTCCTCCAGGACGTGCTCGCGCTCGACCCGCTGGAGAGCGGGCTGAGAGCGCTGCCGCTGCCCGCGATGATGGTGCTGGGCGCGCCGGTCTGCGTCCGTCCGCTGCGCCGGTACGGGGCGCGCCGGACGGCGATGGCGGGGATGGCGCTGCTGGCGCTCGGCCTGCTGCTGTTCTCCCGGCTCGACGCGGGCTCGACGGCCCTGGCGATCGGCGGCTGTTTCCTCCTGATGGGCGCCGGCTTCGGCGCGGTGATGGTCACCACGACGTCCGTGATCGTGCGCCACGCGCCGGTGGACCACGCGGGGGTGGCCGGGGGGCTCCAGCAGACCGCGCTGAACGTGGGCCCGACGCTGGGGGTCGCCGGGGCGACCACGCTGATGGCCCTCGCCGCGCCCCGCGCGGGCGGCGGCGGTGCGGGCGGCGGCGGGCCGCTGTGGGCGGGCGGCGAGTTCCTGCCCGCCATGGGCGTCACACTGCCGGTGCTCGCGGCCGTGGCCGCGGCCGGTGTGCCGCTGGCGGCGGGGTTGCCCGGGCGCGCGGCCGTCCGGGCGCGCAAGGCCTGACGCGGGCGCGTAAGGCGCGCGTCGGCCCTCAGCCGACGGTCTCGGCCGCCGGGGACGCGCCGTCCGCCGGGGCCGCCTGCGGGGCCGCCTGCGGGACGGCCCGCGGGTCGGCCTGCGAGGCGGCCCGCGGGTCGGCCTGCGAGGCGGCCCGCGGGTCGGGGCCCGGCCGGGTGGCGGCGCGGCGGGCGGCCATCAGGACGTACACCAGCACACCGGCGAAGAGGAAGAGCGTGCCCTGGTACACGGCGGCGTATCCGGCGCCCGCGACCAGCCAGAAGGAGAAGCCGAAGCCGACCAGCGCGAGCACCAGGTCCCGGGCGAAGCGGCGGGGGCGCACCTCGTCCCGGCGCCCCGACAGCAGGAAGTGCACCTGCGCGCCGGTGGCCAGCAGATACGGGACGGTCGCCGAGAAGGTGGTGATGAGGACCAGCGTCTCGAACACCCCCGCCGAGCCCGAGGTGTAGTTGATCACGGTCAGCAGCGAGGCGAGGGCCGTGCCGACCAGCACGCCGAAGGTCGGCACCCCGCGCCGCTTGGTGGCGAACGCGGCGGGGAAGAGCCCGTCGCGGGCCGCCGCGTAGGGCGCCTGGGCGCTCATCAGGATCCAGCCGTTGAGCGCGCCGACGATGGACACCACGGCGGCCAGGGCGATGAGGGTGCCGCCCCAGGAGCCGCCGAACATGGCGTCGACGGCGTCGGAGAACGGCGCGGTGGAGTGCACCAGGTCCCGGTGGGCGACGGTGCCGAAGACCGACAGCGTGCCGATGAGGTAGACCACGGCGGCGCCGACGGTGCCCAGCACGCTGGCCCGCCCCACGTTGCGCTCCGGGTCGCGCACCTCGCCCGCGCTCATCGACGCGGACTCGACACCCACGTAGCTGTAGAGCAGGATCGCGGCCGCCGCCGAGAGGCCGCCGATCCCGCTGCCGCCGCCGGTGTTGAACGGGCCGAGGTTGTGCGGGTCGAAGAAGAAGAGCCCGGCGACGGCGACGAACAGCAGCGGCACGAACTTCAGCACCGTGGAGACGATCTGCACCGCGCCCACCCAGCGCGTGCCCGCCAGGTTCGCGAGGGCCGGCAGCCACAGCGCGAGCAGCGCCACGGCCAGGTCCACACCCTTGGACCCGTGCCCGGGGGCGAGCACGTGGACGTAGCCGACGGCCGCGACCGCCAGCGCCGCGTTGCTCACCCAGGTCATGGTCCAGTACGACCAGGCGGACAGGAACCCCGCGAAATCGCCGAACGCCGCGCGCGCGTAGACGTACGGCCCGCCGGTGCGCGGGTCGCGCTCCGCCAGCCGCCCGAAGACGAGCGCGAGCGCGACGGCGCCCACGGTCAGGACGGCGAAGGCGAGCAGGCTGACGGTGCCGTACGGGGCGACGGAGGCGGGCAGCAGGAAGATGCCGCCGCCGATGATGTTCCCCATGACGAGCGCGGTCGCCGTGGGCAGGCCGAAGCGGCGGGCGGGGTGCGGGTCGTGCATTCTGCCATGGTCAGGGAAGGTGCACGGTACACAAAATCACCGGGTTTTGTCCGGCAGGGGCGGCGGGACCACCGGAGATGCTGCGGCGAGGGGGCCGGGCCGCCGTGATTCCTCGCCCGTCCCCGCGCCCGCGGCGGCCGTGCTCGTGCCCGTGCCCGCGGCAGCCGTGCCCGCGCCCGCACCCGCGGCGGCCGTCTGCCGTGGGATCTGCGGGCCGTCCGCCTCCCGCAGCCAGCGCCGCAGCACCGCGTGCACCCGCTCGGCCCCCACCAGTTCCTCGCCCGGCCGGGTGGGCGGGCTGAGCTGGACGGGCCACAGCAGAAACGGGTGGCTCTGCGCCCCGCCGAGCCCGCCGTGCGAGCCGATCTGCCCCTCGAAGGCGTGCACCTGGCCGGTCACCGGGTCGTACGCGGAGTTGACCATGATGTCGGCGGCGTTCGGGAAGCGCGCGGTGCGCCGCACGGCGGCCACGGCCCCCTCGCCGAACACCTCCAGCGGGCTGCGCCCCACGACCCGGCCGGTGTCGAGGTGGTGCTCGGCCCCGTCCGCGCCCAGCACCACCGCGCCGTGTCGCTCGGAGCGTACGAGCAGGAAGCCCACGCCGGGGTGATCGGCGAGGGCGCGCAGCAGCCCCGGGTGGCGGCGGTCGATCTCCTCGCGGCTCATCCGCCCCGGCACGTCGGGGAAGGACACCAGCCCGAGGTTTCCGGAGGCCAGCACCACGGGATCCGACGGGCCGTGGCCGTCGCCGGCCCGCTCGGGGCGGCGCAGGGCGGCGCGCGCCGTCTCGCGGGCCTCCGCTCCGGTGGGGGTGCGCTCGGCGCGGCGCGGCACGGGCAGTCCGCATCCGGCCCTGACCAGGTCCTCCAGCGTGAGGCCGTAGGCGTCGGCGAAGGTCGCGCCGGGGCTCTGCCCGTGGTCGGAGAGCAGCACGATCCGGTAGTCGCGCGGCGCGTGCTCGACGGCCCTGGCGATCAGGGCGACACAGCGGTCCAGGCGGCGCAGCACCTGGTGGGTGTCGCGGCTGCGCGGTCCGGAGTGGTGGGCGACCTCGTCGTACGCCACCAGGTCGGCGTAGATCGCGGTGCGCCCGGAGAGGACGTCCCCCATCACCGCGGCGACCACCACGTCCCGCTCCACGACGGTGGCGAAGGCGCGGATGAAGGGGTACAGCCCGCCCCGCCCCACGCGCGGCGTCTCGCGGCGCAGCCGGGCGCGCGTGGACTGGCCGAGTTCGCGGAGGACCTCGGCGAGGAAGGAGCCGGCGGTGCGGGTGGCGTTCGCCGGGTCCCTGAAGTACGCGAAGTAGCCGCTCCTGGAGCGGTTGTGTCTGCCGCGCCGGGCGGCCACGGAGAGCACCAGGGCCAGTTCCTCGGCGCCGCCGGTGAACAGGTTGCCGCGGCTGGCCCCGTCGACGGTGAGCAGCCCCTCGTGGCCGGTCCGGGCGGCGGCCCGGCGCTGCAGTTCGGCGGCGCTGGTGGGCCGGTTGCTGACCATCACCCGGCCGGTGTCCTTCTCGTACCAGCGGAAGGCGGGCACGTCCTCGTTGGAGCCGTGCAGGATGCCGAGCTGGCTGGCGCCGGTCTGGCTGGACCAGTCGGTGCGCCAGGGGCTGAGCGTATGGGTGGTGTCCACCCAGCCGGCGAGGGTCGGCATGAGCGGCGGCCGGTTTCCGCGGGGCCGCACCGCGTCCCGCAGCACCTCGTGTCCCACCCCGTCGAGCTGGAGGAACACCGTGCCGGGCGGCTGGGGCCGGCCGTCGCCGCCACCCAGCCGGCGGCGTCTTCGGTCCGCGAGCCGCACCAGCCGCCGGTGGTAGGCCTCGTCGTCCCGTACGGTCAGGAAGGTGCTGGTCGCCGAGGACGCGGCGGACATCACGGCCGCCACCACCACGGCGGTCTCCGGCTCGGCGGCCCCGCGCCCGTCGGGGATCAGGTTCAGCGCGAGCAGCAGCAGCGAGCCGTTGAGCGCGAAGACCAGCAGCCCGAGCACGAAGGCGGGCACCAGCAGCAGGGCGCGCACCAGCAGGGGCCACACCAGCGCGCTGAGCAGGCCGAAGGCCCCCGCCCCGCTCGCGGCGGTGACGGCGACCCGGGTCGCGCTGTCCCCGTCGGGGGACTGCAGCCGGAAGTCGGGCAGGATGCCGGCGAGGGCCAGCATGGTGAGCGTGGACACGGCCCACACCGCGATCACCCGCAGCAGGGCCGCGCCCACGGATTTCCAACGGGCCATCTGCACGCCGCACTCACCTCGCGTATCCACGCCCGCTCGGCACACGCGGGCGCCCCCAGCGTGTCACAGCCGATCCGCGGCCCGGCGCGCCCGGTTTCCCCGACAAGCCCGACCACGGGGCGGCCCGCTCGGGACGGCCTGCGCGGGACGGCCTACGCGGGGCGGCCTGCGCGGGACGGCCTACGCGGAGCGGCCTGCGCGGGACGGCCTACGCGGGGCGGCCCAGCTCCTTGCGGAACAGGTCCAGGAGGTTCCCGCCGAGCACCTTGGCGATGTCGGCCTCGGGAAGGCCCCTGCGGACCAGCGCCTCCGTCACCAGCGGCAGGCCGCGGGGGCCCTCGAGGCCCGGCACCACCAACTCGGCGTACTCCAGGTCCTCGCAGCACGGCGGGCTGGTGTCCGCGCTGACCTCCTTGATGAAGTCCGGCCCCAGGCCCACCCGGTCCACGCCCGCGACCTCGGCGATGTGCAGGATGTGGTCGGCCAGCCGGTCCACCGTGCGCTCGGCGGGGTCGGTGGCCAGGAACTCGCCGAGGAAGTTCACGCACACCATGCCGCCGGTGCCGACGATGCCCCGGATCTGCTCGTCGGTCAGGTTGCGGTGGTGGTCCAGCAGGGCGCGGGCGGAGGAGTGGGTGGCCAGCACGGGCCGGGTCGCCAGCTCCAGCACATGGGCGACGCCCGACGCGCTCAGGTGGGAGACGTCGAAGAGGATGCCCAGGCGCTCCATCTCCGCCAGCGCCGCCACCCCCGCCTCGGTGAGCCGGCTGCCGGTGGCGTCCTCGCCGCTGCCGTCGGCCAGGGCGGTACGGCCCCAGTGGGCGATGGACGCCACGCGCACGCCGAGCCGGTGCAGGGTCGGCAGCAGCTCCACGTTCGCGTCCAGGCCCGGGGCGCTCTCCAGCGCCAGGACCAGCGCGATCCTGCCCTCCTCCAGGGCGCGGTCGATGTCGGCCCCGTCCAGGCACAGCCGTACCTCGTCCGCGTTGCCCTCGGCTAGGGTGTGCGCGCACTCGATCATCCGCAGCGTCTCGCGCAGGGCGCCCTCGGGACGGAACCGGTCCTCGATGAAGACCGGCAGCACCTGGAGGTCCACCCCGCCCGCGCGCAGCTGGGGCAGCCACTGGTCGCGGAAGAAGGAGGCCCAGCGGCGCGGCGGGCGGGCGGTGACCGCGATCAGCAGGTCGTTGTGGGCGTCGGCGACCACCGCGCGACGGTGCAGTTCCGAGGACACGTACGGGCCATCCTTCGGGGTCGTGCGAGCGGATGGGGGAAGGGGTCCGGATCGGCGCGTCAAGAGGCGGGCCCGGGCTGGGCGAAGCGCTCGGACAGCTGGGCCGGGTCGTCGGTCGCTTCGGGTATTTCGGGCGGCAACGGCGGTCGTCCTCCTCATGGGGTCGGTGGCGGCCATCGTGCCGTACGGGTGGGTGTCCGGGCCACGGAATATCGTGCCGGGACCACGGCAGCGGTTCGCCCGGGGCCCGCTCAGCTCCCGGGCCCGCCAGCGACCCCGGGGGTGTTGGGGCTGTCGGGGGTCTCGGGCCCGTGGCCCCGCGCCGCCCGGTCGGCGGCTCCGACGGGGCACGCGACGCCGTCGGGCGTACACGCGGCCCGGTCGCACAGGCGGCACATCCGGTCGGCGTCGCCACACCCGCGGTACAGCCCGTCGAGCAGCTTCTCCAGCAGTCCGCCGAGGGCGCGGACCTCGGCCCGGTCGAGGGCGTCGAGCGCGGTGGCGAGGCGGGAGGTGCGGGCGGTCAGCAGGTGTTCGGCGGTCCGGCGGCCCTTGGCGGTGGGGTGGACACCGGTCCAGTTGCCGATGGAGCGCCGCCGCTCGACGAGCCCGCCGCGCTCCAGGCCGTCGACCATCCGCACTGCCGCGGACTGGGTGAGGCCGACCCTGCGGCCGAGTTCGGTCACGCTCACGCCCGGGTCGGCGTGCAGCACCACCAGCGCGGCGGCCGCGCTCATGCTGAGGCTGGAGGCCGCCACGGGGGCGGTGAGCAGGTCGTCGGTGATGGCCAGCGCCGCGGCCCCGAGCAGGTTGGCGACGCGTTCGGTGTCGTTCGCGCGTACATGCATGAGTCATGCATACCCCGGGGGAGGCCCTTCAACCGCCGACCGTGATCGGTGAGAGGATCGGCGGGCACGCGCCCGCCGGCGCGGGCGGCACGACGAAGGAGGGAGGCTCCGGGTGTCGGTGGAGGTCACCTGGTGGGGGCATGCCACGACCACCGTGCGGGACTCCGGCGTGCGGGTGCTGACCGACCCGCTGTTCGTACGGCGGCTGGCGCATCTGCGGCGCCGCCGGGGCGCCGTGCCGCCGCCCGCCGCCGCGGTCGCCGATGTGGCGCTGGTCTCCCATCTGCACGCCGACCACCTCCACCTCGCCTCGCTGATGCGGCTGCGCCCCGGCACCCGGCTGGTGGTGCCGCGCGGTGCCGGGCGGGCCGTGCCGGGGCTGCGGCGGGTGGCCGTCGCGCGGGACCTGCGGGTCACGGAGGTGCGGCCGGGCGAGGAGATCGCGGTGGGCGAGGTGCGGATACGGGCCGTGCCGGCCGCGCACGACGGCAGGCGGCTGCCGTACGGGCCGAGCCGGGTGCCCGCGCTCGGCTACGTCCTGCGCGGCGAGGCGACGACGTACTTCGCGGGCGACACCGGGCTGTTCGACGGCATGGCGCGGGCGGTGGGCGACTGCGACGTGGCGCTGCTGCCGGTCGGCGGCTGGGGCCCCTACCTCGGCCACGGCCACCTCGACGCCCACCGCGCCGCCGAGGCGCTGTCCCGGCTGGGCGCGCGCAGCGCGGTGCCCGTGCACTACGGCACGTACTGGCCGATCGGCCTGGACGGGGTGCGGCCGCACGAATTCCACGCGCCGGGCGAGGACTTCGTCCGCCACGCCGCGCGGCTGGCCCCCGACGCGGCGGTGCACGCCCTGGGGCACGGCGAGTGCGTACGTCTGGAGACCGCCAGGTGATCGACCGCCTACTCGACGAACTCGGCGACCTCGCGCGGAGCGTGCCGACCGAGTCCACCCAGCAGGCGGTGGGCTACCCCTCGCTGTTCCTGCTGGTGGTGCTCGGCTCCCTGGTGCCGGTGGTGCCGACGGGCGCGGTGGTCAGCTCAGCGGCGGTGGTGGCCATCCACCAGAGCGTGCCGCCCCTGTCGCTGCTCATCGTCTTCTCCCTCGCCTCCTTCGCCGCCTTCCTCGGGGACATCTCCCTGTACTGGCTCGGCCGGCGCGGGCTCCGCTCCAAGAACGGCTCCCGCTGGCTCGCCCAACTCCGCGGCCGCGCCGCGCCCGAGCGCCTGGCCCAGGCCCAGGGCCGCCTCGACGAGCACGAGGTGGCCGTGCTGGTGCTGTCCCGGCTCGTCCCGGCCGGGAGGATCCCGGTGATGCTCGCCTGTCTGCTCGCCCGGATGCCGCTGCGCCGCTTCGCGCACGGCGACGTCCCGGCGGTGCTGGCCTGGTCGGGCACCTACGCGCTCATCGGCATCCTGGGCGGCTCGCTCTTCGACCGCCCCTGGGAGGGCGTGGCGGCCGCGATCGCCCTGACCGTCCTGCTCGGCGCCGTCCCCGCCCTGTGGCGCCGCACCCGCGCCCGCCGCCGCGCGCAGAGCGAGGCGACGGGCTGAGACTGTGGTGCGACAAGCCCTACCGTGTTCGGTCGGACCTCAGTACCGCAGCCGGCCACCGGGGTAGTGGACCGACTCACGGCATTCCGGCACGCCGGCGGGAGCGGGCTGATTGCCGAGCGCGTAACACAGAGCCGCGTGCAGTTGCTCCGCCTCCACCGTCGTCAACACCAGCGACGCGAGTGCGATGTGCTGCCCGGAGCGGACGATCTGAAGCGGCAGCACGAGGTGGCCCTCCCGTTCACGGCGCAGACCCCGTCCCGGCACAGGGCCGACATCCCATTCCTCTGACCCACCCGTCCGAGGTCGGCTCATTCGTACATCCCCTTCTCAAGCTTCAGATCATCGTCCGGGCCGTCGAGCGGTTCACTGTCGGCGCGCCTGGGCAGCCGCCCGCCCCGGCTCTCGGCGACCCGCAACGCGTCGCGCAGCGCCCCACTCAGGCACTTCACGAGGAACCGCAGTCCCGCGCGCTGACCTTGTGATCGCTGAGCATCTCGCTCGTATGGCCGAGGAGTTCGGCCCCCGCCTTGAGCTGTACTGCCTCTATTTCGTCGGCGAGTCTCGACAGACGGCTGTTGCCGTCATCGTCCGTCACGAGATAGCAGCGCTTCCCGGCGTCGCCAGGCCACGGCAGCAAACGCGCTCGTGGCCTCATGTCCCCACCGCCTTTACGCCTTCGGCGGCCCGGTGCCGACCTGGAGCGGGCAGCACCAGCTCTAACAGCCATTCCACGGATCGAGCGATAGTCTTCCTCATGTTGACGCTCCTCACAGCGTTGACCGCGCTCCCGGGCCGCCTGCAACGGTCGCGGGAGCTTTTTGCGATCATCGCGCTGTCATCAGGACGCAGGAACCTCTCCTAAAGCCCACTTCGGGACGTCCTGCGCCAGGTAGAACGTCCCTAGTGCCGTCCCGACACCTGGGGAGAGACTCTGATGCCGAACGAGAGGCTACGCGCCGCCATGGCAGCCGGAGGCTGGACGTATGCCGCACTCGCGGCGAAGGTCGAGGTGGACCCCAAATCTGTCGAGAGGTGGGTCAACCTGAACCGTACTCCGCGACGCACTACGGCAATGGTGGCAGCGGAAACGTTAGGAGAAGACGTGCACGCCCTATGGCCGGCACTCCGCCAGGCGCGCGCCGCCCGGGCGGTCAGCCCCGAGCTCGTGGCGCTCTACGAGCAGCGCGCGGACCTCCCGGTATCCGCATTCGTGGAGATGCTGACGCAGGCCCGGGAACGGGTTGACGTGCTCGTGTACGCCGCCGTCTTCCTGCACGAGGCGTACCCCCGCCTGAATGATCTTCTACGGGAGCGAGCCGCCAGCGGCTGTGCCGTGCGGATCGCCGTTGGCGACGCCAACAGTCCCAACGTCCAGCAACGTGGCCAGGAAGAGAAGTTCGGCCACGGCATCGAGTCACGCTGCCGACTCGCGCTCATGCACTACCGGCCCCTCCTCGACACTCCGGGCATCGAGGTCCGGACCCACGGAACGACCCTCTACAACTCGCTCTACCGCGCAGATGATCAACTCATGGCCAACGCACATGTCTGGGGGGTGAACGCGTACGGCGCACCCGTCTGGCACCTCCGTCGACACAGCGAGGGTGGCATGTTCGACACCTACGTCCAGAGCTTCAACGCCGTGTGGGCGACGGCGACGCCGGTAGAGGAAAGGTGACCGCTGGTGCGGACCGAATACTACGACGATCCCGACGCCCCTGAGCCGAACAGCTTGGTTGTCGCCGCGTCCGCCGTGGTCACCGACGACACCGGGCGAATCCTGCTCCAGCGTCGCCGGGACAACGGCCTCTGGGCTCTGCCCGGCGGCGGCATGGATATGTCCGAATCCTTGCCAGGAACGGCAGTCCGCGAGGTCAAGGAGGAGACGGGACTCGAGGTAGAGATCACCGGACTCGTCGGCACGTACACCGACCCGCGCCATGTCATCGCCTACACGGACGGCGAGGTCCGCCGACAGTTCAACGTGTGCTTCACCGCCCGCGTTGTCGGGGGGCAGCTTGCGATCTCCGAGGAGTCCACAGAGCTTCGATTCGTGCCGCCGGAGGAACTCGCCGATCTACCCATGCACCACACCCAGCGGCTCCGGCTGCGTCACTTCCTGGAACGTCGCGAGCAGCCGTATCTCGGCTGAGTCCGTGAGCCGGGGGCGCGTCAGTCGACCTCCTACGATGAGAACCCATGGACCACATCAGTGGGTTATCACGGTGGGGCGTCCTGGCCTTGACGCTCCTCCTCGCGCTTGCGACCGCGTGCTCGCAGCATGAAGACACAGCACCCGGCCACCGGATGTCACCGAAAGCACGGACGTATCTCACGGCGGCACTGGACCTCATCCAGAAGCGGGCGCTGAAACGGGACGAAGTCGACTGGCCCGAGGTGCGCCGCACAGCGTTCACCCAGGCGGCGGACGCCCGGAAACCGAGCGGCACGTACCCAGCGATCGAGGGGGTTCTCAGTGCCCTCGGGGACGGCCACAGCCGCTTCTTGACTCCGGCGGCAGCCAAGCAGTCATCGGGGACATCCTTGGACACGATTCCCGGCCTGGTCGCCAAACGGTTGCGGAGCGGTCCGGGGTACGTGGCTCTCCCGGGTGTGCAGGGCTCGACGCACACGTATGACACGTACGTGCGTCAGGGCCAGGGCGCGGTCGCGGCAGCCGACCGGAAGGGCACCTGCGGCTGGGTGGTGGACCTGCGCGGGAACAGAGGCGGAAACATGTATCCCATGTTCGCCGTCATAGCGGCGATCCTGGGCGACGGGAATGTGGGCGCCTTCGTGGGGGCCGACGGCAAGCGCACCGTGTGGACGGTGAAAGACAGGAACCTGAAGGTCGGCACCAACCCGTCCCCGTTGCCGGCGGCCAGGCCGCTGTCGCGTACGCAACCGGCCGTGGCCGTCCTGACCGACAGCCAAACCGCGAGTGCCGGAGAAGCGGTCACCGTGGCCTTCCGGGGCCGCCCCGCGACCCGCAGCTTCGGCATGAGGACCTCAGGGGTTCCCACCGGCAACCGCCGCCACCGCCTTTCCGACGGTGCGGCGCTCGTGCTCACCGAAATGATGGAAGCGGACCGAACCGGACGCACGTACGACGGACCAATCCCGCCGGACGAGGAGTTCCTCGTCGAGCCCAAGGACATCGGCACCAACCGTGACCGCGCCCTGGAGGCAGCCACCCGCTGGCTCGGGAAACAACCCGACTGCCAGTGAACGATCGATGCTCGCCATTGCGAGGCGAGGTGCTGACCTCACCTTCCCCCGCCGCCGCGCCACTTTTCCGGCGAGGCGTCGAAGGTTCCCTCGGTGAGCACGGGCACGACCCCGCTCGCGTTCAACTCGACCGCGATGGCCACGTCCTCGGCGAACCCGCCCTCGGCCAGCTCGATCCCCGAGGAACAGGCGGCGACGGCGCCGGCCACGTCGGCGGTGCCCACGAACGCGGAGCGTGCGGCGGCCGCCTCGGGCGACAGCGGGCCGGCGCCGTGGGACTGCAGCTCGGCGATGATCGCCCCGGCCCCCAGCAGGTCCTCCAGCGCGGGCCGCAGGGATCCGTCCGGCCAGCCCTCCCCCGCGGCGATCACCGCGAGCGGCCGCTCCGGGGTCCCGTAGCCGTGCCCCGCCAGCCATCGGCCGACGGCCTTGGCGTTCCGCAGACAGCCGGCCACCACCGTGGAGCCGCCCGCCGCCGCGGAGATGGCGGAGCCGCTGGGCGAGGGCAGCACCAGCCGGGGGACCGCCGGGGCCCGCCGCAGCGCCGCCGGGGACAGCGACCACGGCGAGGCCGCGGTGGCGGCGCGGCGCCCCACGGCCAGCTCCGCCGCCTTCTCCCGGGCGAACGCGGCCGCCGTCTCGTCGCGCCAGGCGTACGGGAACACCCGCGTGCCCGCCTCGACGGCGACCGTCACCGAGGTCGTGAACGACAGCACGTCGACCACCACGAGGCAGGCCACCTCCGGCGCGAGTCGCCGGGCTCCGATGGGCCCCACTCGAAGCGGACACCATGGCCCCGCTGCAGAACCCAGTCGCTCATGGTGATCAAGTCTCAGCGAGAGCAAGCCGTCAGGGAAGTGTCCACCACCGTCAGGGTCACGTCGTGGTGGCGAGTTCGACGAGGTGCCGGGCCGTGCCGGCGGGATCGATGATCTGGTGGAGATGTGCTCCGGGCAGGTGTGCCACGCGCCAGCCGCGTGCGCGCGCTTCGGCGGCGAGGTCGTCATACGGAGGGCCGAACAGCAAGTAGGAGCAGGGATGGTCATCCCAGCCGTCAGGGACCGGGACGCGCTGCTCGTAGTAGGACAGCGGGAGGGTGGGCTGCTCCTCGATGACGGTCTGTCGCATCGTCGGATCGGAGAACATGGGTGCGACGTCTGCCTCGTCCCACCAGTCGGTCCAGCGTGGCAGCCTGCCGTTCACGACCATCGGACCGAGGAACTCCAGCAACTCGGGTGAGGCGACAGGGGTCGGTCCGTTCAGGGCGGGCAGCGCGGCATCGACGAAGACCGAGCCGGTGACCGGATGGCCGAGGCCCGAGCGGATCGCCGGCAGGAACAAGCCCGCGTTGCTGTGTGCCACCAGGGTGACGGGGCTGTCGGCCGGGACCTGCCGGAGGTCGTCGCGGACGGCACTGACGACGCGGGGCCAGAACGGCGGAGAACCGGCGCCGATGTGCAGCAGGGAAGGCACCTGTACGTGGTATCCCGCCGCCGTCAGGTGTTCGGCCACGGGGCGCCAGGTCGAGGGGCCTACGGACGGACTGTGCACGAGGACGAAGATCGGCTGCATGGGGCGATCCTGTCGCCCATGCCATCGGAACCGCGACGGTGTTGGCCAACAGCAGAACGTGATCGACTGCGCGACTGCGTGACCGCGCCCTTCCGGCCGCGCGAGGACGGGACGGCAGGTCCCGTCCCGGGACCTGCCGTCCCGCGGGTCGGGTCACGCGGGGCCGGGTGCGGAGGGCCGCCGGGCGGTGTCGCGCCGGGTGATCGCCTCGGCGACTTCTCGGATGGCGGTGCGGAGCAGGTCGCCGTAGGGGTTCTGGGGGAGGTCGGGGGCGTGCTTCGCCGCCGCGTCGATGTGGTCGGTGGCGGCTTCGAAGGATCCGAGCCGACGGTAGTTGTCGGCGAGGTTGAGGTGCAGGGAGGGGTAAAAGCCGGCGATGTGGAGCCCGGCGTGGTGCTGCTGGACACGCTGCTCGGTGACGGCGTCGGCGGCGTCCAGGGCGCGGATGTCCCAGGCCAGGGCCTGGGCGGGGTCCTCATGGAGATCGGCGAGGTAGTGCGCGAGGGTGCAGCGGTGCAGCGGGTCGCCGGTGACGCCGATCGCGGACCAGAGGTCCAGGAGTTTCCGGCGGGCGGAGGCGGCGTCACCCGCCCGGCCCTCCGTGACGGCGTGGCCGATGGCCTCCATGGCCGGGTCGGGGGTTGTGGGAGTGGCGGTCGTGGGAGTGGCGGTCACGGGGAGGGTCCTCCTGCTTGACGGGCATGGCCACGGTGGTGAGGTCGCCGCGGTCGGCGGAGCGGATGGTGGCGGGTCGGTCAGGGCCCCTCAGGTCGAGCATCACGTCGGGGCCGAGGGCGGTGCTGACGGCCGGATAAAGCGTCGTCAGCTCGAAGGAGACCGACTGGGCCCGCCCCGTCACGGTGGCGGGGACCGGGGTCTCGGAGTGGTCGTCACCGGGCGGCAGGACGTGCGCTCCGTGGGCGGTCAGACGCAGCGTGATCCGCTCGCCGGGGTGGTCTTCCAGGGCGCGCAGGAAGACGTCCTTGGACACCGTCACACGCGTGGTGGCCTCGCCCAGTGACGCGAGCATCAGCCGGTAGTCGGGGAAGTCCTCCGCCAGCAGCCCGCAGTGCAGGTCTTCCCGGTCTTCCCGGGCTGTACGAGCTGTCCGGGCTGTCCGGGCTGTACGGGCTGTCCGGGCTGTCCGGGCTGTCCGGGCTGTACGGCGCAGCCGGATCGCGTGCGGTGTGGCCTCGATGCGGACCAGCGGGCTGCGGCGGATCTCGGCGGCCGCGGCCCGCAGTTCCTCGCCGCCCACCGTGCCGGCCCAGGTGGCGGTCGACGGCTCGGCGGGCACGAGCGTGCGGGTCGAGAGCCGGTAGCGGTCGGTCGCGGTGAGGGTGACCGCTTCGGGGGTCACCTCGAGGCGCAGCCCGCCGAGTACCGGCAGGCCCGGCTCTCGTACGGTCGCGGTGAGGACCTGCTCGACGGCGTCGGCCAGCACGGGGCCCTTGAGGGCGGCGATCGGCCGGCTCGGCACGCCCTCGGCGAGCGAGGACTTGAGGAGGGCGGCCTTCCGGCGCGCCGCCGCCGCGTCCCCGAGCACCTTCGCGAGGTGCTCGTCGATCAGCCGGGACGCGTCCTCGGGGCCGGCGTCGAGGACGGCCTCGACGGCGGTGAGAGGCATCCCGATCGCGCGGAGCCGACGGAGCGCGACCGCCCGCGCCACCTGGTCGGGGCGGTAGTAGCGGTAGCCCGAGACGGGGCCGGTCTCGGCGGGGCGCAGCAGCCCCGAGTTGGCGTAGAACCGCAGCGCGCTCGAGGTCAGACCGCTGCGTCGGGCGAAGACCCCGATGGGCATCAGCTCGGATGGTGGCACGCGGCCATCATCGGGCTTCAACCAACTCGAAGGTCAACGGGCAGGGACGGGGACACGGGCGGCGGCCCGGGCCCGGCCGACGCGGGGTCGGCCGGGCCCGCCGCACGGGGCCGGGTCAGCGGCAGAGGACCGATTGGAGGACGTCGGTCAGGACCCGCTCCGGCTCGCGTTCGGCCCCCCGGGCGCGCCAGGCGACGAAGCCGTCGGGGCGGACGAGGACCGCGCCCTGGGGGGTGGTGCCGTGGAGTTCGGTCCAGTCGGTGCCGGGGTCGGGGGTCAGGTCGTGGGTGGGGTCGGGGCCGAGGCGGTAGGCGGCGAGGGGGATGTCGAGGCGGTCGGCGACGCGCAGGGCGGCGCCGTGCCAGGCGGCGCCTTCGGGGCCGGTGAGCAGCACGCAGGTGCGCTCGTAGAGGTCCAGGGTGGACATCCGGGTGCCGTCCCGGTCGACCCACAGGTGCGGGGCGCGGCTGCCGGGTTCGCCGGTGGCGGTGAAGCGGTCGGGGACGACGGGGGTGGCGGGGTCGGCGCCGTGGATCGCGTCGGAGGCGTAGCGGTAGCCCATGGCCACGGCGAGGACATCGCTCTGCCGGCCGGTGGTCGGTGGCGCGCTGTAACCGGGGTGGCTGTGTTCCGCGGAGCGCGCGGCGGCGCGGGCGCTGGTGGCCACGGCCACCGGCTGGCGTTCGGCGCCGTAGGTGTCCAGCAGGCCGGGGCCGGCCCAGCCGGCGAGGACGGCGGCGAGTTTCCAGACCAGGTTGTGCGCGTCCTGGATGCCGGTGTTGGAGCCGAAGGCGCCGGTGGGGGACATCTCGTGGGCGGAGTCCCCGGCGAGGAAGATCCGGCCGTCGCGGTAGCGCTCGGCCACTCGTTCGGCCGCGTGCCAGGGGGCCTTGCCGGTGATCTCGACCTCCATGTCGCGGACGCCGGTGGCCATGCGGATGTGTTCGGCGCACCGCTCGTCGGTGAAGTCCTCCAGGGTCTCCCCGGTCTCGGGGTGCCAGGGGGCATGGAAGACCCACTGTTCGACGTTGTCCACCGGGAGCAGGGCCCCGTCGGCGGCCGGGTTGGTGAGGTAGCAGGCGATGAAGCGGCGGTCGCCGACCACGTCGGCGAGGCGCTTGGCGCGGAAGGTGATGCTGACGTTGTGGAACAGCTCGCCGCGGCCGGTCTGGCCGATGCCCAGGCGCCGGCGTACCGAGCTGCGGGGGCCGTCGGCGGCGATGAGGTAGTCGGCGCGCACCACGCTGGTGCGGCCGGACTCGCGGTGCTCGACGACGGCGGTGACCCCTTCGGCGTCCTGCTCGAAGGAGATCAGTTCGGTGGAGAAGCGCAGCTCGCCGCCCAGCTCCTGCGCGGTCCGCAGCAGGACGGGTTCGAGGTCGTTCTGGCTGCACAGACACCATCCGGTGGGGCTGAACCTGCTCATGGCGCCGCCCGGGTCGATCTCCCGGAAGAGCCAGTGGTGGTCCATCCCGGTGAGGGATTCGGCCTGCAGGATGCCGTGGTTGCCGGCCAGGACGGACGCGGCTTCGCGGACCGCGGACTCCACCCCCGCGGTGCGGAACAGCTCCATGGTGCGGAGGTTGTTGCCGCGCCCGCGCGGGTGCGTGGAGGTGCTCGCGTGTTTCTCCACGAGCAGGTGTCCGACGCCCAGCCGGCCCAGGAAGAGTGAGGCGGACAGGCCCACCAGGGAGCCGCCCACGACGAGTACTGGCACACGCTCATCGACATGGGAATTCATCTTGCTGCTATTCCCGGGGTTTTGGCCTGGTCAGGCGCCCGGAGTGGCCCTTCGTCCGGATGGCTCACATATCTCGCGGCATCCGTGGGAGCGCTCCACGATCGTATCCACGGGCGTCATGTCCGGCGATGGACGTGCCCGGAGGAGGAGTGGAAACCTATGAGCACCCTGCCCAGGACTTCGCGGCCCGCGAAGTCCACGACGACGGCCGAGCCCCCGCCTCGGCCATCCATGCTCACCGACGCCCGGCTCCGCGTGGTGCTGCTGGTGTCGGTGCACGCCGGCGCCGAAGAGCGCTTCCTGGATGCCTACGACCAGTTGTCGCGACAGGTGGCCGCGGTCCCGGGCCACATCAGTGACCAGCTGTGCCAGTCGATCGAGAACCCCTCGCAGTGGCTGATCACCAGCGAGTGGGAGAGCGCCCCGCCGTTCCTGAGCTGGGTGGAGAGCCCGGCGCACCGCGAGATGGTCAAGCCCCTCCACGGGTGTGTGGAGGACACCCGGTCGCTGCGGTTCAGCGTGTTGCGGGAGACCTCCGCGGCCAAGCCGGCCAAGGGCGGCTCGGCCCGGCGGGCCGCGGCCTCCGGCCGGGTGGTGCCGCGGGTCGGCGACGGCCTGGTGCGGCACGCCCTGACCTTCACCGTCAAGCCGGGCAGCGAGCAGACCGTCGCCAAGATCCTGTCCGACTACGCGGCGCCCGAAGCCCGGGTGGACGACAACACGCGGCTGTGCCGCACATCGCTGTTCATGAGCGGCAACCGGGTGGTGCGGGCGGTGGAGGTGAAGGGCGACCTGGTGGCGGCGCTGCGCCATGTGGCCCGGCAGCCCGAGGTCCGGGCGGTGGAGGAGGCCATCAACCCGCATCTGGAGGAGGACCGCGACCTGGACGACCCGGAGGCCGCGCGGGACTTCTTCATGCGGGCGGCGCTGCCCGTGGTGCACCACCTGACGGCGGACCCCAGCCGCCCGCCGAACCTGCGGCGCCACATGCTGCTGTACCCGGTGAAGACCGGCTGCGGGCCGGCGGTGGCCAGCCTGCTGGCCCGTCAGGACGACCTCGCGGTCAGCAAGGCCAAGGCGTCGATGGCGTCCGGCGGGGGGCAGCACACCATCGTGAGCAGCACCGTCTTCCAGCGGGACGACATCGTCGTGCGGATGGTGGACATGGGTGTGCCGCTGGAGCGGGACCCCGCGGTGGCGGCCGGGGTCAGCGGGCCGCGCGCGGCCGCGGTGCTCGGCCGGCTCCTGGGCCCGGGTGCGGGCGGCGGGAAGATCGACCTGTCCGGCGAGGCCGGGCTGCGGCGCTTCCTCGCCGACTGCGACATGGACCCGGTCACCGACCGCCGCGCGGCGGACTACTGACGCTCCCTCTCCCCCGTCCCGCTTGCGCCCCCCACCCTCGCCCGTTCCGTCCCCCGTTACGTCGTGCACGGCGGCCGCGCCGCCTTCTGGAGGCCATTATGACCACGCAGTCCCACCTCATCGTCGACCTGTCCGCGGTCGCTGCCAACCGTCGCCGCGGCGGCGATGTGCGCGCCATGCTCACCCCCACCACGGTGGGCGCCACGAGCGGCTTCATGGGCATGGCCGTCGTGCAGCCCGGCGAGCGTGTCGGGGAGCACTACCACCCGTACTCCGAGGAGTTCGTGTACGTGGTGTGCGGCGAGCTGGAGGTGGACCTGGACGGTACGGCGCACCCGCTCCGTGCCGACCAGGCGATTCTGATCCCCACCCACATGCGCCACCGGTTCCGCAACGTGGGTGACACCGAGGCCCGGATGGTCTTCCACCTCGGTCCGCTGGCCCCGCGCCCGGAGCTGGGCCACGTGGACACCGAGACCGCCGAGCCCGCCGAGGCGGCGTCGTGACCCGAAGGGTGGTGGTCACCGGGCTCGGTGTCGTCGCCCCCGGGGGCGTGGGCGTCCCGGCCTTCTGGGACATGCTCACCGCGGGCCGCACGGCGACCCGCGGTATCACGCTGTTCGACGCCGCGCGGTTCCGTTCGCGGATCGCCGCCGAGTGCGACTTCGACGCCGAGGCGTGCGGGCTGTCCGCCGAGCAGATCGAACGCTCGGACCGCTATGTGCAGTTCGCGCTGGTGGCGGCCACCGAGGCGATGCGGGACGCGGGAATCGCGCCGGGCGGCGGGGACCCGTGGCGGATAGGCGTTTCGATGGGTTCCGCGGTGGCCGCCTCCACCCGTCTGGAGCAGGACTACGTCAAGGTCAGCGAGTCCGGTGCGCGCTGGGACGTGGACCACCGGCGGGCGGGTCCCTATCTGCACCACGCCTTCTCGCCGAGCGCGCTGGCCTCCGGCGTGGCGGAGCTGGCCGGCGCGCACGGGCCGGTGCAGACCGTCTCGACGGGGTGTACGTCCGGTCTCGACGCGATCGGCTACGCCTTCCAGACGATCGAGGAGAACCGGGCCGACGTGTGCGTGGCCGGGGCGGCGGACACCCCGATCACCCCGCTCACCGTGGCCTGCTTCGACTCGATCAAGGCGACCTCGACGAACAACGACGACGCGGAGCACGCGTCCCGGCCGTTCGACGCCGATCGTGACGGCTTCGTCCTCGGCGAGGGCGCCGCCGTCCTGATCCTGGAGGAGCTGGAGCACGCCCGCGCCCGGGGAGCGAAGGCGTACTGCGAGTTCAAGGGGTTCGCCACCTATGGCAACGCCTACCACATGACCGGTCTGACCCGGGAGGGCCTGGAGATGTCCGAGGCGATCAACCATGCGCTCGGTCACGCCCGCGTCGACAGCACGGAGGTCGACTACGTCAACGCCCACGGCTCCGGCACCAAGCAGAACGACCGGCACGAGACGGCCGCCGTGAAGCGCTCGCTGGGCGACCACGCGTACAAGACGCCGATGAGCTCGATCAAGTCGATGGTGGGGCATTCGCTGGGGGCGATCGGGGCGATCGAACTGGCCGCCTGCGCCCTGGCGCTGGCCCACCAGGTGGTCCCGCCGACCGCGAACTACGAGACCCCGGATCCCGAGTGCGACCTGGACTACGTCCCGCGCACCGCGCGCGCCCTGCCGCTGCGCAATGTGCTGTCGGTCGGCAGCGGGTTCGGCGGCTTCCAGTCCGCGGTGGTGCTGGGCCGGGCGGGAGGTGTCACATGAGTGCCAAGTCGCCGGTGCACACTCGTGGGGCGGTGGTGACCGGGCTCGGGGTCATCGCGCCGAACGGCGTGGGGAGTGACGCGTTCTGGAAGGCGACCCGGGAAGGGATCAGCTTCCTGGACCGGCTCACCCGCCGGGGCAGCGAGAACTTCCCGGTGCGGATCGCCGGGCAGATCCGCGGCTTCGACCCGGCCACCATGATCGAGGAGCGGCTGCTGGTCCAGACCGACCGCTTCACCCATGTGGCGCTGGCCGCGGCCGACCTCGCGCTGGAGGACTCGCGGCTGCCGGTCGGCGACCTCTCGCCGTTCGCGGTGGGGGTGGTGACCGCGGCCGGCTCCGGGGGCGGCGAGTTCGGCCAGCGGGAGCTGCAGCAGCTGTACGGAAAGGGCCCGCGCCATGTGGGCCCGTTCCAGTCCATCGCCTGGTTCTACGCGGCCAGCACCGGCCAGGTGTCCATCCGCGGCGGCTTCAAGGGCCCCTGCGGGGTGGTCGCGGACGACGAGGCCGGCGGGCTGGACGCGCTGGCACACGCACGGCGGTCGATCCGGCACGGGGCGGACGCGATCGTCGTGGGCGCCACCGAGGCGGGGCTCGCCCCGTACTCGATGGTGTGCCAGATGGGGTGGCGGGAGCTGAGCCGGGCCCGCGACGCGGGCCGGGCCTATCTGCCGTTCACCACCGACGCGTGCGGCTTCGCGCCCGGCGAGGGCGGGGCGATGTTCGTGGTGGAGGAGGAGGGGGCGGCCCGGCGCCGCGGGGTGCCGATCCGCGGGTTCATCAGCGGCCATGGGGCGACCTTCACCGGGGCGTCCCGGTGGGAGCGGTCCCGGGAGGGGCTCGCCCGCGCGATCCGCGTGGCGCTGGACGACGCGGGGTGCGCGCCCGAGGAGATCGACGTGGTGTTCGCGGACGCGCTCGGCGTGCCGGAGGCGGACCGGGCCGAGGCGCTGGCGATCGCCGACGCCCTGGGCCGGCACGGCACCCGCGTCCCGGTGACCGCGCCGAAGACCGGCTTCGGCCGGGCCCACTGCGCGGCTCCCGCGCTGGACGTGGCGGCCGCGGTGCTCGCCATGGAGCACCGCATGGTGCCGCCCACGCCCTATGTCACCGACGTCTGCCATGAGCTCGACCTTGTCACCCGCAGCCCGCGCCCCGCCGAGCTGCGGTGCGCGCTGGTGCTCAGCCGCGGGCTCATGGGTTACAACGCGGCGCTCGTGCTCCGCGGCCCGGAAGGAGATATGTGATGTCCAGTCAGTTCACCTACCAGGAGCTGGCCGCGCTCATGAAGAAGTGCGCCGGCCTGACCGTCGACCCGACCCAGCTCGAGGGGTCCCCCACCATGACCTTCACCGAGTTCGGCCTCGACTCGCTCGGCCTGCTCGCCATCGTGGGCGAGTTGGAGAACCACTACGGCACCCCGATCGAGCCGGGCGCCGAGAGCTGCAAGACCCCCAGTGACTTCATCGACGTCATCAACGCCTCAATCACCGCAGGAGCCTGAGATGCCCGGCCACACCGACAACGAGATCACGATCGCGGCGCCGCTGGACCTCGTGTGGGACATGACCAACGACATCGAGAGCTGGCCGGACCTGTTCAGCGAGTACGCCTCCGTGGAGGTGCTGCGGCGGGAGGGCGACACCACCACCTTCCGGCTGACCATGCACCCCGACGAGAACGGCAAGGTCTGGAGCTGGGTGTCCGAGCGCGAGACGGCCCGCGATGTGCACACCGTGTGGGCGCGCCGGGTCGAGACCGGCCCATTCGCCTTCATGAACATCCGCTGGGAGTACGACGAGACGCCGCAGGGCACCCGGATGCGCTGGACCCAGGACTTCGAGATGAGACCCGACGCGCCGATCGACGACGCCGGGATGACGGACCTCATCAACCGCAACAGCAAGGTCCAGATGGAGCTCATCCGGGACAAGATCGAGCAGCGCGCCCGCGCGACGGTGGAGGCCTGACGATGTACCGCACCATGATCGTCGCCAAGATGAACCGGGACGCGGGGCCCGACATCGCCAAGGTCTTCGCCGACTCCGACCGGGGCGAGCTGCCGAAGCTGATCGGCGTCACCGGCCGCAGCCTGTTCCAGTTCGGCGACGTGTATCTGCATCTGATCGAGGCCGAACGGCCGCCGGCCGAGCAGGTCGCCAAGTACGTCAGGCACCCGGAGTTCCGGGACGTCAGCGAGCGGCTCCAGCCGTACGTCCAGGCGTACGACCCTGAGACCTGGCGCGAACCGAAGGACGCCATGGCGCACGAGTTCTACCGCTGGGAGCGCGACCGCGCCTGACGGCCGGAAGGGAGCTGGACCGTGGTCGCGGACTGGGTGCGCTGCGAGCGCTGCGCCGACCTGATCTACGGCAAGAGGTTCGCGCGCACGCTGCGCGTATGCCCGGACTGCGGCTGGCACAGCCCCTTGACGGCACGGCAGCGGCTGGACCAACTGCTCGACGCCGGCTCCGCGGCGCCGCTCGGCGAGGTCCGGCCGCTGCACGATCCGCTGGAGTTCACCGACACCCGGCCCTACCCCGAGCGGCTGGCGGACGCGCGGGCCAGGACGGGCCTCACGGAGGCGGTGATCTGTGTCCAGGGCCGCGTCGAGGACCGGCCGGTGGTCGTGGCGGCGATGGACTTCCGGTTTCTCGGCGGCAGCCTGGGCTGCGGGGTGGGCGCGCTGGTCTGCGAGGCGGCACGCGCCGGCCTCGCGCGGCGCCTCCCGCTGCTGCTGGTCACCGCCTCCGGCGGGGCCCGGATGCAGGAGGGCACACCGGCCCTCGGCGCCCCGCCCGTACGGCCGCACGCCACCGACACCCCGCGGGCCCCCGACACGCCGTACGCCGAGCCGCGCCCCTCCCCCGACGGCCACCCGGACGCGAGCCCGCCGCGAGGGCGGGGCGCGGAGGGGACCGGAGGCGCGCAGGGGGCCGGGGGCGCGCGGGGGGCGGTGGTGCGGCGGGTGGAGGACGTGGCGGAGCGGGACGCGTGGGATGCGGTGCGGGGGGCGCGCCATCCGGACTGGGCCCAGGCGGCCGCGGCGGCGCTGCGGCCGACTCCGCGGGACCTGCTGCGGCTCGGGGTGGTCGACGGGGTGGTGCCGGAGCCGCCGGGCGGCGCCCACCGGGACCCCGCCGAGGCCGCCGCCCTGGTCGGCGACGCGCTCGCCGAGGCCCTGAGCGAGCTGGTGCCGTGGGACCCGGACCGGTTGCTGCGGGCGCGGGCGGAGCGGTTCCGCCGCTTCGGGCTCGATACGGGGCTCGATACGGGGCTCGATACGGGGACCCACGACGGGTACGCCGACGCGCGGCCACACACCGGGAGAGACGCGCCGTGACTTCCCCGCGGCGGGTGCCGGCGCGCCCGGAGTTCCGGTCGGCGACGCACACCACGGGACCGACCGGAACGATGGGCCGAAAAGATGATCCGACGTCAGCCCATTCGCGCGGCGAACGAGTGAAGACCGCCGATATCTCCACCCGGAGGGCTTACAACCGGCCGGAAGGCTGGCCGCGTCAAGTGGCAGCTGGGCCCCGTGTCGCTGACGGTTGATGAGACACCTACACGATCCCTTTATCTGGCAAATGTCAGTAATCGTGCAGGTGCCGGAAGGAATGACTCATGCGATCTACTCGCGCACTCATCGCCGGGGCGGCGCTCGCCGCCTCCCTGACTCTGGGCGCACCTGCCGCCGCGTTCGCCGCTGACGTCTCCGACCCGGGCGGCCACGGGGGCTACTCCAACGGTCAGGAGTCCGAGGACTACGGCTCCGGCGGCTCCTGGAAGGAGAAGGAGAGCAAGGGCAAGGAGGAGGGGGACTTCGGTAAGGGCAAGGAAGAGTCCGGCTTCGGCAAGGAAGACTTCGGCAAGGAAGACTTCGGCAAGGGCAAGGAAGAGTCGGGCTTCGGCAAGGAAGACTTCGGCAAGGGCAAGGAAGAGGGCAAGGAAGACTTCGGCAAGGGCAAGGAGGGGTACGGCAGCTGGGGCAGCGGCAGCTCGTGGAAGGAGCGCGAGCACGGCAAGCCGCACGGTGGTGTCCACACCGGTGGCGGTGGCATGGCCACCACCGGTAGCGGCATGGCCGCCGGCTCGGTCCTGCTCCTCGGTGGCCTCGGCGCCGGCGCCTACGCCCTGCGCCGCCGCAAGCCCGTCGGCAACGCGATCTGAGGCTGACCGCTTTTCGTAGCCCCGCTGCCGTGGCCAACCCCGCTTGTGGCGGTTGGCCACGGCAGCGCCACGCTCTCCGCCGGCGAGAAAGGCAGTTTCCCCATGGGCAAGCAGGGCGGTGCCGACAGCAACACCCGCGTTCTCCGCTGGGCCGCCGCGTCGGCCCTCATCGGCGTCTTCCTGATCTACAACTCGGTCGACGCGGCCTCCACCCAGACGCCGCCGAAGAAGTCCGCGGTCACCGGGCCGACGCTCACCCCCCGCCCGGAGCCGACCGCGCCCCAGGAGGTCCGGCTCGGGCCGGCGCTGCCGCGCTCGCCCGCCCGGCACCTGGACATCCCCGCCATCGGGGTGAGCGCGCCGTTCACCGAGCTGACGCTGGACCGGTCGGGGGTGCTGATCCCGCCCCCCTCCGACAACAACAACCTGGTCGGCTGGTTCAACGGCGGGCCGTCACCCGGTGAGCGGGGCAACGCGATCGTGGCCGGGCACGTGGACACCAAGACGGGCCCCGCGGTGTTCTATCTGCTGAGCACGCTGAAGAAGGGCGGCCGGGTCACCATCACCCGCGCCGACGGGATCGTCGCGACGTTCGTGGTGGACTCGGTGGAGACCTTCAGCAAGGCCGACTTCCCCGACGACCGGGTGTACGGGCCGACTCCCGACGCGCAGCTCCGCCTGATCACCTGCGGTGGTTCGTACGACCGCACCGTCCGCGACTACACCGCCAATGTCGTCGTCTTCGCCCACCTCGACTCCTTCCGGTGGGCGTAGCCCGGACGAGAGACCACCGACGAGAGACCACACGAGATGCCGGCCGGGTGGCCGCGTGACCACTGTCACGCGGCCACCCGGCCGGAGTGCCGCTCACGCCGGGACGCGGCTGTCGAACGCGTGCAGATAGGGGTTGACGGGGCTGATGCCGGTGACGGTGAGCCCGGCCTCCGTCATGCGCGCCACCAGGCCCTCGGAGGAATGTTTCCGGCCCCCCACGTTGAGGAGCAGGAACAGGTCCATGGCGGTGGTGAACCGCATGGAGGGGCTGTTGTCGAGCAGGTTCTCGATCACCAGGACCCGGGCCCCCGGCCGGGCCGCGGCCACCACGTTGGCCAGGGTCCGGCGGGTGGACTCGTCGTCCCACTCGAGGATGTTCTTGATGATGTAGAGGTCGGCCTGGACCGGGATCTCGCGCCGGCAGTCGCCGGGCACCAGCCGGGCGCGCGCGGCCAGCGGCCCGCCGTCGCGCAGCCGCGGGTCCGCGTTCGCCACCACCTGGGGGAGGTCGAGCAGCGTGCCGCGCAGCGTCGGGTGCTTCTCCAGCAGCGACGCCAGGACGTGTCCCTGCCCGCCACCGATGTCCGCCACGTCCGCCGCCCCACCGAGATCGAGGAAGGCGGCGAGCTCCACGGCGGACTGCCGGCTGGAGGTGGTCATCGCCTTGTCGAACACGCGGGCCGAGTCCGGCGCGTCCTCGTGCAGATAGGTGAAGAAGTCCTTGCCGTGGATGTCGTTGAAGGCACAGGTGTCCGAGCGCACGGCCTGGTCCAGGCGCGGCCAGGTCTCCCAGGTCCACGGCTCGGTGCACCACAGGCAGATGTACTTCAGGCTGCCGGGGGCGTCCTCGCGCAGCAGCCGGGACATCTCGGTGTGCGCGATGCGGCCGTCCTCGGTCTCGGCGAAGACCCCGCAGGAGGACAGGGCGCGCAGCAGCCGGCCCAGCCGGTCGGGGTCGGCGCCCACCGCGGTGGCCAGCTCCGCGACGGTGGCGGGCCGTTCGCCCAGGGCGTCGGCGACGCCCAGGGCGGCCGCCGCGCGGACCGCCGCCGCGCGGGCGGCGCCGAAGACCAGCTCCCGCAGCTGCGGCGCGGCCTTCGGCGGGGTGCCGTCGGCGGGCGCGGGGCCGTCCGCCATGGTGGGTGGGGCGGTCCTTATCGAGGTCATGACGTCTCCTTGGCGCACCGGCCGACGGGCTCGGAGACGGTGCAGGTGTTGCCCTCGAAGGTGTTGCCGGGCCCGGCGTCCCGGTCGGCGAGGTCGGCGGGCTTGTTGTGGGTCAGCACGTTGTCCTTGATGGTGTTACGGGCGTTCTTGGTGCCCACCACGCTGGGGAAGAGCACGATCCCGCCGGACATCGGCGACGCGCCCACGTTGTCCCGGACCGTGTTGCCCGTCACCCGCGCGTCCTCCACACCGGTGAGGAGGATGCCGGTGCCCTGGATGAAGTCCAGGCGGGGGTTGGGCGGGCAGTACTTGTTGTTCTCGTAGACCTTGTTGTTGAGGACGGACAGGTCGCCGGCGCGGGGCGTCCCCTCGTCGCCCACGACGAACACCCCACCGCAGTTGCCGGTGAGGGTGTTGCCCTGAACGGTGAGCACCCTCAGGCGCCGGATGCCGACCCCGACCCGGTTGCCGGTCAGGTGGTTGTCGCGGACGACGGTGCCCTTGGTGTCGAGGGCCGCGCCCTCCTCGTCGACGGTGTTGGCGAGGAAGACGCCCCCCTGGCCGTTGTCCTTCGCGGTGTTGGCGCGGAAGGTGCCGCGGGTGGACTTCTCCTGGCCGATGCCCTGCTGACCGTTCTTCACGGAGGTCACGCCGCGTACGTCCATCCGGTCGGTGTACTTCCCCCAGATGCCGTTCTTGGCGAAGCCGGTGACCTTCAGCGAGCGGATCCGGACACCGCTGACCGGCCGCTGGGCCGTGCCGGTGACGCAGATGCCGCTCTCGGCGGTGGCGCAGGAGTTCCCGGCCGCCTTCTTGGCCGTCTTCCCGGGTGTCTTCCGGGCCGTCTTCTTGTCTGTCGTGTTGGGTGTTTTCCTGGGTGTCGTGTTGGGTGTTTTCCTGGACGTGTCCTTGGCGGGGTTCTTGGCGGCCTTCGCGGGTGGCTTGACGACGGTCTTGTCGCCCGACCCGCGCAGGGTCAGTCGAGAGGTGGTGATCAGCACGTTCTCCCGGTAGGTGCCGGGCTGGATCACGATGGTGTCGCCGGGCTTGGCGGCCTCCACGGCGGCCTGGATCGACTCGCCCGGGTGGACGACGTGCTGGGTCTTGGCGTGGGCGGCGGGCAGCGGACCGAGTTCGATGACGAGGGCGACCGAGAAGGCCGCCAGGTAGCGAAGCTGTCGAGTGCGCATGAAAAGGAAGCTAGGTGGGGTACGCACCACCTGCCACTTATGTCCACTGATGCACTAACTACCGCTACTCGTCAGGCCTAATGAGGACGCGCGAGGCCCCGACCGGCAGGTCCCACAGCGCCTCGCGCGGCAGCCGCGCCGCCTCCCACGCGGCGCGGACCCGCTGCAGCGGCTCCAGCGGGGGCTCGGCGGAGAGCAGGAAGGTGGACCAGTGCATGGGCATCATGGCGCGCGCCCCGAGATCCCCGAACGCCCGGACCGCCTCCTCCGGATCGGTGTGCACCGGCCGGAGCATCCAGCGCGGGTCGTACGCGCCGATGGGCAGCAGCGCCAGGTCGATGCCCGGGTAGCGGTGGCCGATCTCGCGGAACCAGTGGCCGTAGCCGGTGTCACCCGCGAAGTAGATCCGCCGGCCGGCCGGGGCGGTGATGACCCAGCCGCCCCACAGGGAGCGGCAGGTGTCGGTCAGGGTGCGCTTGCTCCAGTGGTGGGCGGGCACGAAGTCGAAGCGCACCGGGCCGTCCGGGCCCGGCACTTCGGCAGCCTCCCACCAGTCGAGCTCGGTGACGTCGGTGAAGCGGCGCGCGCGGCACCAGGCGGCGAGCCCGGCCGGTACGAACAGGGGGGTGTGGCGCGGGAGCCGCTTGAGCGTGGGGGCGTCGAGGTGGTCGTAGTGGTTGTGGCTGATGACCACCGCGTCGATGGGCGGCAGGTCCTCCCAGCGCACCCCGACGGGGGTGACCCGGGCCGGGGTGCCGAGGATCCGGCGGGACCAGACGGGGTCGGTCAGCACGGTCAGCCCGCCGACCCGCAGCACGCAACTGGCGTGCCCCGCCCAGGTGACCGCCGCCTCGCCGGGCCCGACGACCGGCGGCGGGCCCGGTTCGAAGGGCAGCTCGGGGATCTGCCGCAGCGCGTCCACGGGCGGGCGCAGCCGGCCCTCCCGGGCGAGTCTGGCGAGCGCCCGGACGCCGGGCAGCGGGGAGGTGAGGCGGTGGGCGAACGACCGCGGCCAGGTGCGGAGCTCGCCGCGGGGGCGCGGGGCGGCGAGCGAGGGGGGCGCCGCCTGGCCCGGGCGGGTGCGCGCCCCGGCGGAGCGTCGCTCGGTCGGTTGGGCCTGGTCGGCCTGGTCGGTCATGGAAGTGGGCTCCCTTCGGTGCCGGTCGGCCTCGGTCCGGTCCGGGTCAGCTCGCGGAAGGCGGTCTCGAAGGCGGTGAGCGTCTCGGCCACGTGCGGCAGGCGCAGCGGGTCCGCGGCGGCCAGGGCGGCCAGTCGCTCCTGGTCCCCGGTGCCGAGCAGCGGCAGGGTGGACAGCCGCACCCGCAGGGTGTGCGGGGCGTCGCCGAAGCGGTGGCCGCCCGGTACGGGCCGGCCGAGCCGCCGGGTCAGTTCGCGCTCCAGCTCCACCGAGTCGGTGATGCCGCGGGCGGCGAGGCCGCCGCGCAGCTCGTCGAGGTCGGCGTACAGCTGGCGGCCGGCCTGCGGGGGGCGGCAGAGCGCGCCGACCGCGGTGAGCGCGCGGTAGGCCGCGGCGGCCACCGCCCCGTGGGCGCGGGCCGCGGCCGCGGTCCGCTCGCGGACCGGCTCGGGCTCGTCGAGGGCGTGGGCGGCGGCCGCGGCGACCGGCGGCAGCGGCACGGCCCGCGCCGCGTTGAGGGTGGACAGCACCCGCTCGCGCAGCTCGACGCCGCGCTCGGTGGCGGGGAACCGGGCCACCGCGGCGGGCCAGCCGGGCGGGGTGAAGGCGCCCGCCAGGTCGGTGAGCACCACCACGTCCTCGGGGCACATCTCGGCGGGGCTGAGCAGCACGGTGCCGTGGGGGTGGTGCACGGTGTCCCGCCAGGTCTCGTCGCTGAGGATCAGCAGCCCCTCGGCCACGGCGGCCTCGCACACCTCGTGCAGCAGCTCGGGCGGGGCGGTGGTGCCGGTGGGATCGTCGGCGACGGACAGCAGCAGGGCCCGCGGCTCGCCGTCCTCGGCGCGGACCCGGCGGACGGTCTCCAGCAGCGCGAACGGGTCGGGGACGCCGCCGCACTCGGCGGGCACCGGCACATGGTAGGCGGGGCGGCCGACGAGCCGGGCCAGCGGCGCGTACCAGGCGGCGCTGGGCCGGGTCAGCAGGACGTCGCCCCCGACCGCGGCGAGCAGGGCGAGCAGCAGCGGCTGCCCGCCGGGGGCGGCCACGACGTGCTCCGGGTCGGTCCACAGGCCGCGCCGCTCCCAGTAGCCGCGGGCGGCGGCGCGCAGCGCCGGGGCGCCGCCGACCGGCTCGGGCGCGGTGCGGCCGGCCGCTTCGGCGAAGCGGGCGGCCAGCTCGGGGAGGACCGGCAGGCCGCCGTCGTCCGGGGCCGCCGGAGCCGGGGCGGTCAGCTCCCGCTGCATTCGAAACACACCTCCGGATCGACAGACTGACTGTCTCCCCGCCCTGTCCACCTTCGCAGATCGGCGGATGCGGCGGCGGAGCCGACACGTGGGCCGGTGCCGTTCGCCCGGGGCGGCGACGGCCGTTTGCCCTGGGCGGCGACGGGCACCCGGCGCGCATGACAGCGATGCCTCAGCAACACGACGTCGTGGACCTGCTCACCGCGGACCACCGCGAGGTGCAGGACCTGTTCGAGGGGTACCGGGCGAGCGCCGACCCCGGGCAGCGGCGGCTGCTGGTGGACCGGATCACGGTGGAGCTGGTGCGACACTCGGTCGCCGAGGAGCAGTATCTGTACCCGACGGTCCGCAAGGCCCTGCCCAATGGCGACGAGGTCGCCGAGCGGGAGATCGAGGAGCTTCTGGAGGCCGAGCGGATCCTGGGCGATCTGGACCGCCTGGACCCGGCGGACCGGCGGTTCGACTCGCTGGTGCGCGATCTGTTCGACGTGGTGTCCATGCACATCCGGGGGGAGGAGGACGTGATCTTTCCGGAGCTGCGCGAGCGGCTCACCGCGGAGGAGCGGCTGGCGCTCGGGCTGCGGGTCGGCGAGGCCAAGACCGCCACGCCGACCCGCCCGTATCCCGGCCGCGGGCAGGGCGGCGGCGGGCAGAGCGGCACCGGGGCGGGCGGCGAGGAGCGGGGCGGCGAGACCGGCGCCCCGTCGGGCGAGGCCGCGTCCGGCGAGGGGGTCAGCACGGGTCGTCCGCTGGCCGAGCAGGTGCGGGACTGGCTTGCCGGCCCATCCTGATCAGCTCCGGCTCGATGCCGCGGCCCCGGGTGCGCACCACGGTCTCGGCGAGTTCGGCCAGCTTGCGGTTGGTCCGCTGGGAGGTGCGCCGCAGCAGGTCGAAGGCGGCGTCCGCGTCGCAGCCCAGCACGTACATCACGATCCCGCACGCCTGGTCGACCACCGGGCGCGAGCGCAGCGCGGTGTCCAGCTGGTCGATCTCGGTGAGGGCGGCGCGGTAGCGCCGGTCGCGCGCCAGGCTCTCGGTGGCGAGGTCGCCGAGCAGCCGGGTGGCTCCCTGGGCGGCCTCCTCCAGGGGGCCGGGCCGCAGTCCGTAGACGGAGATGGTCACGGTCAGGCCCTCGCTCACGAACGGCAGGGTGGCGCTGGAGCGCACCCCCGCCTCCAGGGCCCTGGCCCGGTACCCCGGCCACCTGCGGTCGTGCAGCAGGTCGTCCGCGCCCGCCGGACGGCCGGTGGCCCGGGCGGCCGGGATCGGGCCCTCGCCCGAGGCGAGCTGCACCGAGACCAGCGGGGACAGGTCGGGGTGGGTGGCGGCGGTCTGCTGTTCCTCCAGGGCGCTCCCGCCGGGGTCCGGGTCGAGGAGGGCGGTGGCGGTGGCCCCGCAGCTGTCCGGAGTGCAGGAGGCGGCCTGTTCGGCCAGCTCGGCGAGGCCGCGGTCCAGGGACGGCGCGTCGGTCTGCCAGGCCCAGACGCGCGTGAGGGCACGATCCGGCATGGTCGGGTCCACTCCTTTCACTCCGCTGGTCACTCCGCTGGTGGTGGTGGGGGGGTCTCCGAGCGTCCCGTCTCCTCGGCTGCCCGCTCCGCCCCGGGGAAAACGGGCCACGGTGCGAGGGCCCCTCTCCGGGCGGGTTACCGTGTGCGCATGTCCGGGGCAAACGAGTACGGCGCCGAGCTGACCGACTTCCGCAGACGCGTCGCCGAACTGCAGACCGCGCGTGCCCTGCCCGCGCACCAGCGGCTCTCCGCACTGGACGCCGCCCTCATCGAGCTCCAGCACGTGGCCGACGTGCTGTGGCCGCGGTACGAGCAACTGGCCTCGGCCGCCCGGGCCCCCGGCGGGGGGCGCGCCGACCCGCGCGAGCAGCAGCTGCTGCGCGCCCTGTTCCAGCGGCTGCCGATCCCCGTCGTCCTGCTGGACCGCGACT
This sequence comes from Streptomyces sparsogenes subsp. cuspidosporus, assembly GCF_039532705.1. Classification (NCBI taxonomy): domain Bacteria; kingdom Bacillati; phylum Actinomycetota; class Actinomycetes; order Kitasatosporales; family Streptomycetaceae; genus Streptomyces; species Streptomyces sparsogenes. Next base: position 95,822 of record NZ_BAAASD010000018.1, read on the forward strand.
GTGTGGTGCGGCGGATGAACTTCTCGGCCACCCAGCTGTTCCAGACCCGCGCCGGCTACGCCACCGGGCGCCCACTGACCGAGTCGCTGCGGCGCGACGGGCGGGCGGTGCTGCGCTCCCAGGTCGCCGCGGTCGCGCGCGACGAGGGCGGGCGCAGCCTGGTGGTGCACCTGCCGGGGCCGGGGAGCGACGGGGCGCTGCGGGTGACGCTCGCCGGGCTGCGCCCGCCGGGCGAGCCGCACTCCGCCGTGCTGGCCACCTTCCAGCCCACCGGCGAGGGCGCGGTGGCCGTCGCGGCCCCCACCGTCCCGGGCCAGGCCGGCGGGGTCCGGCAGCCGGGCGCCCGGCGGCCGGACCTGGACGAGGTGACGCGCCACGCCGAGCGGCTGGATCTGATCGACGACATGGCGACCACGCTGCTCGGCACGGTGGCGCTCGCCGGCAGCGGGCCGAAGACCGTGCTGGACCGGGCGGCCGCCGTGCTGCACGGCCGCTTCGCGGACTGGGTGATCGCCGATGTGGCCGCCGACCCGGCGCGGCCCGAGACCGCCCGCCGGGTGGTCGCGCTGGGCCCGCCCGACGCCACGGCGGACCGCGTGACCTCGGTGGCCGAGCAGGACCCGGCCGGCTGCCCGCTGGTGGCGGAGGCGATACGGGACGGGGTCTCCGCGCTGCAGGTGCGGCCCCATGACGCGGACGCGTTCGGCCGGGACGCCTCGGGCGCGCCCGTCCTGATCCGCGAGGACGTCACCTCGCTGCTGTGCGTCCCGCTGCGGGTCTCGCCCGGGGAGCCGGTGCTGGGCGCGCTCACCCTCTTCCGTACGGGTGGGCGCGGGGCGTTCGAGATGGCGGAGGCGGGCGTGGCGGACCGGCTCTCCCGCCACATCGCCCTCGCGCTGGGCCGGATCTCCCACCAGCCGCCCCCGTCGGAAGACGGGCAGCAGCGGCCCGAACGGGCGGTGGCGCCCGGCTCCTAGGGCGCGTTCGGACAGTCCCTTCCTCTGCCCCCGCCCCCGCGGCCTCGCCCGCACCGACCGGTTTGCCGGTGCGGCAAAGCTCTTTGCCAGTCCTGGGCATGCGTGTGCAGGCTGTATCCGGAAAGGGCCGGCTCACAAGCCAAAGCCGGTACTTCTCGGACTCGGCCGTGTTCCCTCCAGAAGTCGTCATTGCCTTACAGGACAGAGGGGCAGCAGATGGAAAATCGCCATGTCGTGATCATCCCGATTGAGATCGACGAGGACAAGGAAAGTGCTTATCTCGACGCCTGGCAGGGCGCCGCGGACGTGATGGCAGCGCAACCCGGTTTCATTCGGACGTACATGTTCCGCACGATCGTCCCGGGGAGCACATTCCGTCTCGTCAACGTGGCGGAATGGGAGTCCACCGCTCACTGGGAAGAGGCGATGAACGTCTGCCCGATGCTGGGACAGCAGATAGCCGTCGCCCATGCCTCGAACTACGAGGCGATCCGGACGGTCCTGCCCGCCACGCGGCAGGGCCTGGGCCCCGGCGACGGTCACACACCCGCCGACCTGCCTCCCGCCGAGGCGTGGCGCCGCGTCGCGGACGGGGAACTCACTCTGGTCGATGTCCGCGAAGACGATGAATGGGCAGCCCGTCACCCGACCGGCGCGGTCCATGCAGCGCTCAGTACGTTGCCGGCCTCGCTGCCGGATCTGCCTGACGGCCCGCTGGCCTTCGTATGCCGCACGGGCACACGCAGCGTGCGGGGCGGCGCGCAGGCGATCCGCGCAGGCCGGTCCTCCGTTTACAGCGTGACAGGGGGCCTTGAGGCATGGGAATCGGCAGGGCTGCCGGTCACCTTCCCCGACCGGACACGTCCGCCGGCGTGAGGCCGGATGGACACGCCACCCGCCGCGCACCCTCGGGAATTCTTCATTTCGGGCGCTGATCGTCTGTGCACATGGCGGCGGTTTTCCGAGACGGGAATTTCCTGGGTACGCCATCCCGGAAAGGAGTCTTACCGTGTTTTTTGTCGAAACCCTGGAGTTCGAGGGGCTGGGTGGTGGACCTGCGCAGCCGGGTCGCCTTCGCCGACGGCCATGTGGCCGGATCGTTCAACTTCGAGAGCACGGGGAACCCGGCCACCTATGTGGCCTGGCTGATCCCGTGGGGCAAGCCGGTCACCCTGCTCGGCGACACTCCGGCGCAGAGCGCCGACGCGCAGCGGGAGCTGACCCGGGTCGGTATCGACCGCCCGGCTGCCGCCGCCACGGGAGACCCGGCCACCTGGGTCCGTGAAGGGGAACAGCTCGCCTCCTTCCCCCGCGCCGGTTTCGCCGACCTCGCCGAGGCACACGAGCGGGACGGGGACGTGGTGGTACTGGATGTGCGCCGGGATTCCGAACGCGCGAACGGCTTCATCGAGGGCTCTGTGCACATGCCACTCCACCAGCTGCACGCCCGGGTCGGCGAGGTGCCGGACGGCACGGTGTGGGTGCACTGCGCCGGCGGGATGCGCGCGGCGATCGCCGCTTCCCTCCTGGACGCGACCGGACGCAAGGTGATCGCCATCGACGACGGCTTCGAGGCCGCCGCCGAGGCGGGCCTCAGCGTTATCCGGCCATGAATCCCCCGCTCCACCTGCACAGAAGGCATGCGATGCTCCTCTCCCGCCAGGGTCCTGGCCGCCTCGTCCCCGAACGGGCCCGCCCCCGCCTCACCGGGACCGGGCTGCCGGCGGCCGACGACGGCAGACACAGCGGGCGGACGGCGTGACCGCCCTGATCCTGGCCGTGATCGCCGGAGCCGTCGTCGGCCTGACGCTCGGCGCCCTCGGTGGCGGCGGCAGCGTCCTGGCGGTGCCCGCCCTGATCTACCTGCTCGGCTTCACCCCCGCCGCGGCCACCACCGCCGGCCTGATCATCGTCGTCTTCACCTCGCTGACCGCCCTGTACGCGCACGCCCGGGCCGGGCAGGTGCGGTGGAAGGCCGGGGCAGCGTTCGCGGCCGCCGGGATTCTTCCCGCGGCCGCCGCCGGAGCCGCCGCCACCCACCTGCCCCAAGCCGTCCTCACCATCGCCTTCGCCGCTACAGCCGTCCTCTCCGCCATCAGCATGCTCCGGCCTGCCGGCACCACCCGCCCCGGGAGCGGCGGCGTGCAGCCGGGCAAGGCAGCCGGGGCCGGTGCCGGCCTGGGCACGCTGACCGGACTACTCGGTGTGGGCGGCGGCTTTCTCGCCGTCCCCGCCCTGGTCACCGTCCTGGCCTTCGAGATGGAGGCCGCAGTCGGCACCAGCCTGCTGGTCACCACGGCCAACTCGCTGGCCTCCCTGGCCACTCGTTCCGGCGCCGCCACCTCGCTCGACTGGGCGTCGATCGGCCCGTTCGCCGGAACCGCGATGCTGGGTGCCTGGGACGGCAAGCGCATGGCCGCGAAGGTCTCCGGGCCCCGCTTGCAGCGCATCTTCGCGGTGGTCCTGCTGGCCGTGGCCGCCTTCATGCTGGCCGACGCCGTGACCTGATGGCAGTTCAGGCCGACGACAGGCCCGCGTCCAAGCCGAGTGCCGGGTATGCCGAAGCGTCGTCAGTGGCCCGGCCCGAAGGAGCAGTCCTAGAAGGTCCTAGAAGTCGTAGGGCTTCTCGGTGTTCCAGTTCAGCACGTCGGCCTCGTTCCAGCTGAACTGCTGCTTCTGGCCCTTCATGACGACGGAGTAGTAGGGGCTTTCGTGGCCGTCCGCGCCGCGCAGCGCGATGGCGAGCGACTGCGCCGTCTGGTGGTGGGAGCCGTAGTCGAAGAGGTTCACGGCGCTGTAGACCTTGCCGCCGGGCTGGAGGGTGATGCGCTTGTCGCCGCCCGGGTTGTCCTTCTTCGAGTGCGGCAGTTCGAGGCGGTCGTCGCCGAGCCTCACGGCCGGGTACGAGGTGACCCAGCACGGCTTGGAGCCCTGGTTGGACGCGGTGACCAGCAGGTGGTCGCCCTGCTGTCCGGCGAACCGGTGGACCGCGGTGACCAGCATCTCGTCGCCCACGCACTGCTGGGCACCGGCCCTCGCGCCCTTGGTCGCGACCTCCTCCGAACCGGCCGCGGCCTTGTCAGGGGCGCTGTTTGTCTGCTCCGTGCCGCCCTTGCCGTCCCCGCCGGACGCGGTCCGGCTCTGCGCGGTGGCGGCGGTCTTCTCGCCGCCCGATGCCTTCGAGTCGCCGTCGCCGCCACCGCAGGCGGTCAGGCCCAGCGCCAGCGCGGCGGTGACGGTGGCCAGGGCGGCGGTGCGAATCCGGGAAGTACGCATGATCAGGATCCCCCTGCGTTCCGTGCGGGATGCCTCTGTGGCGGCTCCCGCGGTGTGAACACCACTTTTCCCGAGGCAACTGACGTTCTGGAAACGTCTCACTCACGTCCCGCAAACGCACCGCTCGCGAACGGCTGAGCCCAGAACTGCTCCATCCGGCCGGGCAGCGTGCCGGCGGACTGTCGGCCCCGTCGTCAGCTGCGGCTCAACCGGCGCGCGATGGCCTCCAGCAGCTCGTCCAGCGTCGCCTCGCGTGTCCGGCCCTTTGGCCGGGCAAGCCCCACCCGGCTCGGTGAGACCCCGCGGACCGGACGGAACACCACGTCCGGGCGGGAGTAGAAACGGGCCGTCGACGCCGGGGCCAGCGCTACGCAGCCGGCAGCCACCGCTCCGAGCCACTCGTCGGGCCGGCTGGTGACGGCGCCGACCCGGACCGGGCGCCCTTCCCGCTCCTCCGCCGCGAGCCAGTGCTCCCTCCAGGCTCCGGTCTCGGCTCCGGCCGCGACGAAGGGCTCGTCCCACAGCTCCCGGAACTCCACCGTCCCGCTGTTCGCCAGTGGATGCCGGGCCGGCAGCAGCACCCCACGCTCCTCGACGAACAACTCCCGCACGTTCAGCCCCTCCTGCCCCGGAAACGGCAAACGCACCACCGCCGCATCCACCTCGCCTCGGGCCAGGCCGGCACTCGGGTCCGACCAGTCGAACTGACGCAGCTCCACACGCCACTCCGGCCGCGCCCGACGGAACTCGGCGATGACCTCGTGGACGGCGCCCACGGCGCCCGCGTCCAGGAAGCCCAGGCGCAGCAGCCGCGCCGCCCGGCCGGTTGCCTGTACCGCCTCGTCCCAGCCGTCCAGCAGTGCGGGCACCCGCGCGGCGAGCTCGCGACCGGCCTCGGTCAGCGCCATCCCGGACCGCGAACGCACGAAGAGCGGTACCCCGAGATCGTCCTCCAAGCGCCGGATCTGCTTGGTCAGCGCGGGCTGCGAGACGAACAATTTTTGCGCCGCCCCGGTCAGGGTGCCCTCCTCCGCCACTGCGGCGAAGTACCGGAGCAGGCGCGTGTCCACATCCATGCCCCCAGGTTATAGAAGCAGGTATTGGACGGTGCCGAAGCGCCTGCGGACCCTGAAGGCATGACCGGTACCCAGCTCGCATTCCCCGTCGTCACCTTGTTCACCGCCGCTGCCAACGTCGGAATCGCCGCAGCAGACCTCGCCGGGGCGCGCTTCGTGCTGGCCAACTCGGCGCGGGTGGGTGTGCCCCGATCCTGGCTGCCCTGGCTGGCCGCCCTCAAGCTGGCTGGTGCGGCGGGTCTCCTCCTCGGCCTCCTCGACGCGGCGCTGCGCCCCCTCGGCGCCGCCGCGGCCTGCAGTCTCGTCCTGCTCTACCTGGGCGCGCTCGCCTTCCATCTGCGCGCCCGCGTGCTCGACAACCTCGCGTTTCCCGCTTTCTACTGCGCCACCGCCGTCGCCTCGTTGGCCTTGGCCGTGTCCTCCTGATGGCGGCACCGCGCAGCATTCAGCTCCGCCGCGCCCGCGCCGGCGGTCCCCGCGCCGCCCGGGCACCCTGGACCCGCGCGCCCCGCCCTTCCAGGACCCCTCGGCCCCGGGGCCGGCGCCGCTCGCCTGCCGGGATGAGGTTTTCTTCCCCGCACCCCGGTTACCCGTCGCCTCGTGGCACCAGCGCCTTGACCGGCACCAGCGTTGCGAGGAGGGCCTTTCCATGACCCAGTACGGCTATTTCCTGGCCGCCGAGGAACACGGCCCCACCGAGCTCGTCGAGCAGGCTCGGATGGCGGAGCAGGCGGGCTTCTCCGCCCTGTGGATCTCCGACCACTACCACCCCTGGAACGACGCGCAGGGCCAGTCCTCCTTCGTGTGGTCGGTGATCGGCGCGCTCGCCCAGGCCACCTCGCTGCCCGTGCAGACCGCGGTGACCTGCCCCACCATGCGTATCCATCCGGCCGTCGTGGCCCAGGCGGCCGCGACCAGCGCGGTGCTGCTGGGAGAGGACCGCTTCCGCCTGGGAGTGGGCAGCGGAGAGGCGCTCAACGAGCATGTGCTGGGCGGCCGCTGGCCGCAGGCGTCCGTCCGGCTGGAAATGCTGGAGGAGGCCGTGACGGTGATGCGCCAGCTCTTCGAGGGCCACGAGATCAGCCACCACGGCAAGCACTACACGGTCGAGAACGCGCGGCTCTACACGGTGCCCGAGGAGCCGGTGCCCATCGACATCGCGGCGTTCGGCTCGGCCGCCGCCGCGCTGGCCGGGCGGGTCGGCGACGGCTTCATCACCATGGTCCCCGACGCGGAGCTGGTGGCGCGCTTCCGGCGCGGCAGTGGCGCGGGCGGCAACTCCAAGCCGGTCAGCGGGGGCCTGAAGGTCTGCTACGGCCCGGACGCCGACGAGGCGCTGCGCACCGTCCACCGGCTGTGGCCCAACATGGCGCTGCCCGGCGAGCTCTCGCAGGTCCTGCCCACCCCGGCCCACTTCGAGCAGGCCAGTGAACTCGTCCGGCCCGAGCATCTGGCCCCCAGCGTGGCCTGCGGGGACGACCCGGAGGCGCATGTGGCCGCGCTCAGCGCGTACGCCGACGCCGGATTCGACACCGTATACGTCAACCAGATCGGCCCCGACCAGCGCGGCTTCTTCGACTTCTACCGCACCAAGGTGCTGCCGCAGCTGACCGGCTGAGCCGGTCGACAGGAGTGACCACCATGAGCATGAAAGTCGCCGACTACGTCCTCACCCGACTGCGCGAGTGGGGTGTGGAGCAGGTCTTCGGATACCCGGGCGACGGAATCAACGGCCTGCTCGCCGCGTGGGGGCGGGCCGACAACGAACCGCGGTTCGTGCAGGCCCGGCACGAGGAGATGGCCGCGTTCGAGGCGACCGGGTACGCCAAGTTCAGCGGGCGGCTCGGGGTCTGCGCGGCGACCTCCGGACCGGGCGCGATCCACCTGCTGAACGGCCTGTACGACGCGAAGCTGGACCATGTGCCGGTGGTGGCGCTGGTCGGCCAGACGCACCGCAGCGCGATGGGCGGCTCCTACCAGCAGGAGGTGGACCTGCACAGCCTCTTCAAGGACGTCGCGTCCGACTTCCTGGAGACGGTGACCGTCCCCGAGCAGCTGCCGAACGTGCTGGACCGGGCGATCCGCACCGCGTACGCCCGGCGCTCCCCCACCGCCGTGATCATCCCGGCCGATGTCCAGGAGCTGGACTACTCCCCGCCCACCCACGAGTTCAAGATGGTGCCCTCCAGCCTGGACCGCAGCGGCTGGTCGGCGGTGCCCTCGGCGAGCGCGGTGGAGCGTGCGGCCGAGGTGCTGAACGCCGGCGAGAAGGTGGCGATCCTGGTCGGGCAGGGCGCCGCGGGGGCGCGCGCGGAGGTCGAGCGGATCGCCGACCTGCTGGGCGCGGGGGTGGCCAAGGCGCTGCTGGGCCTCGATGTGCTCAGCGACGAGCTGCCGTATGTGACCGGCTCGATCGGGCTGCTGGGCACCCGGCCCTCGTACGAGCTGATGCGGGACTGCGACACGCTGCTGACCATCGGCTCCAGCTTCCCGTACACCCAGTTCCTGCCGGAGTTCGGCAAGGCCCGGGCCGTGCAGATCGACCTGGACCCGCACATGATCGGCATGCGCTACCCGTACGAGGTCAACCTGGTCGGCGACGCGCGCGAGACCCTGCTGCGGCTGATGCCGCTGCTGCGGCGCAGGGAGGACCGCGGCTGGCAGGAGGAGGTCATCGCGGGGGTCCGGCGGTGGCGGGAGGTGATGCGGCAGCGCGCCGAGGTGAGCGCCGACCCGATCAACCCCGAGTACGTCGCCCACTGCCTGGACCCGCTGCTGCCCGGCGACGCCATCCTCACCTGCGACTCCGGCTCGGTGGCCAACTGGTACGCCCGCCACCTGCGGATGCGCGGCCAGATGCGCGGCTCGCTGTCGGGCACGCTGGCCACCATGGGCAGCGGGGTGCCGTACGCCATCGGCGCCAAGTTCGCCCAGCCCAACCGGCCGGTGGTGGCGCTGGTCGGGGACGGGGCGATGCAGATGAACGGCATGGCCGAGCTGATCACCGCGGCCAAGTACCGGCACGCCTGGGACGATCCGCGGCTGGTGGTCGCGGTGTGGAACAACCACGACCTGAACCAGGTGACCTGGGAGATGCGGGCGATGAGCGGCGCGCCCCAGTTCCTTCCGTCGCAGCAGATTCCGGATGTGCGGTACGCGCGGTTCGCCGAGTCGCTGGGGCTGACCGGCATCCGGGTGGAGAAGCCCGAGCAGGTGGAGCAGGCGTGGCGTGACGCGCTGAACGCGGACGGCCCGGCGGTGGTGGAGTTCCTGACCGACCCCGCCGTGCCGCCGATCCCGCCGCACGCCACCTGGGAGCAGATGGAGGCCACCTTGGGGTCGATCGTCAAGGGCGACACGGACCGGGCGGGCATGGTGCGCCAGGGCCTGAAGGCGAAGGTGCAGGAGTTCCTGCCGCACCGGACGCACCGCAAGAAGAGCGAGGAGTGAGCGGCCGTGATGGCACGGCTCACGCGGGACGCGCGGACCCTCGCCCGGGTCGGCCGCCTGGCGCGCCGCCCGGCCGCCCGCCGTGCCGCGCGGCTGGCCCGTGATGTGCGGTACGGGCGGCTGGAGCGGTCGCTCTCACTGGCGACCGCCCTGGGCTCGGCGATCACGGCCGCCGAGATCTACCTGGAACACGACCGTGCCGGGTTCGGCAACCGCGTGATGTGGTGGCCGGTGGCGCTCGGCCCGGTCGGGGTCGCCGCGGGCGTGGCGGGGTTCGCCGACCGGCGGGCCGCGCACACCGCGCTCCCGGTGGCCTCGGCCGCCATCGTGGCCAACGGGCTGCAGGGCACGTATCTCCATGTGCGCGGGATCGCCGCCAAGCCCGGCGGCTGGCGGATGGCCCGCTACCACATCGAGCTGGGCCCGCCGCTGTTCGCGCCGCTGCTGATGTGCATGGTGGGCGGGATGGGCCTGCTCGCGAGCGTGCTGCGGAGGGAGCGGTGACGGCGCGGCGTGGGAGAGCCGGGCCTTCATCGGCGAAGAAGGGCCCTCTGAGCCAGATACCGACGTGGGACGCGGCGACGGCCGGGGTGGTGCTGGCCAGGCTCGGGCCGCGGCCGCCACTGAGCTTCTTCACCCCGGCCGAGGAGGCGGCCGCCGGGCCGCTGCTGGACCTGCTGCTGGCGCGCCGGCACGACGATCCGCCGGTCCCGGTGCTGCCGGTGATCGACGCCCGGCTGGCCGCTCGCGAGTTCGAGGGCTGGCGGTTCGCCGACATGCCGGAGGACGACGAGGCGTGGCGCCGCTCGCTGGCCGCGCTGGACGAGGAGACGAGGGTGCGGCACGACGGCCGCACGTTCGGCCAGGTGACCCACGGCGACCGGCACCGGCTGCTGCGCCACATCCAGGACCTCGGGTCGCACGACTGGTACGGCATGCCCGCCGGGCACGTGTGGACGCTGTGGTCCCGCTACGCGTGCACCGCGTACTACGCCCATCCGTACGCCTGGGAGGAGATCGGCTTCGGCGGCCCGGCCTATCCGCGCGGCTATCTGCGGCTGGGGCGCGGCACGCGCGAGCCGTGGGAGAGCCCGCCCGCGGAGGACCCGGCGACCGAGACGGACCGCTGAGCGCGGGCGGTCGAGGAGCGCGGGCGGCAGATGAGCCGGGAGGAGCGATGGGTCGGGAGGACCGATGAGCGGAAAGCGGTGGTGGCGCCCGGCCACCGGCACGCTGCGCGAGACGCTGCGCCCCCAGGGCGACGTACGGGCCCGCAACGCCTCCGCCTGGCTGCCGCATGTGACCCGGCTGCGCTCGGACATGCGGCGGTTCGAGGACGACGACGAGGTCGACATGGTGGTGGTGGGCTGCGGCGCGGGCGGCGCGACCTTCACCCAGCGGCTGGCGCACGCCGGGTGGCGGGTGGTGTGCCTGGAGTCGGGGCCGTTCTGGGACCCGGAGCACGACTGGGTGAGCGACGAGGCGGGCTCCCGCCACCTGTACTGGAACGAGCCGCGGGTCATCGGCGGCAGCCACCCCGTGCCGCTGGGGGCGAACAACTCCGGGCGGGGCGTCGGCGGGTCGATGGTGCACTTCGCCGGCTACACCCCGCGCTTCCACCCCTCCGACTTCCGGACCCGCAGCCAGGACGGCGTGGGCGCCGACTGGCCGATCCGGTACGAGCAGCTGCGCCCGTACTACGAGCGGCTGGAGCGGGAGCTGCCGGTGGCGGGCCAGTACTGGCCGTGGGGCGACCCGCACCCCCACCCGCACGCCCCGCACCCGGTCGGCGGCAACGGCGAGGTGATGCTGGAGGGCTGCGCACGGCTGGGCATCCGGGCCCGTGTGGGGCCGGTTGGCCATCGCCAACGGCCGCTTCGGCAACCGCCCGCACTGCATCTACCGGGGCTTCTGTCTGCAGGGCTGCAAGGTGGACGCCAAGGCGTCCCCGCTGATCACCCATGTCCCCGACGCGATCACACACGGCGCCGAGATCCGCGACGGCGCGATGGCCACCAGGGTGGTGATGGACGCCGCCGGGCGGCGGGCGACAGGCGTGGCGTATGTGCGCGAGGGCCGGGAGCGCGTCCAGCGGGCCAGGGCGGTGGCGGTGGCGGGCTACTCCATCGAGACACCGCGGCTGCTGCTGAACTCCGCCGGGCCCGGCCACCCGCACGGCCTGGCCAACGGCCACGACCTGGTGGGCCGGTATGTGATGGTGCAGGGCGCCCCGCAGACCGCGGGCCGCTTCCCCGACGAGATCCGGATGTACAAGGCGCCGCCCCCGGAGGTGTCCAGCGAGGATTTCTACGAGACCGACCCCGCCAAGCCGTACCGGCGCGGCTTCTCGATCCAGACGGTGTCCCCGCTGCCGATCACCTGGGCCGAGCACGTCGCCGCCCAGGGCCACTGGGGGGCGGATCTGCGCTCCCGGATGCGGGACTACGTGCACTGGGCGACCCTGGGCGCGCTGTGCGAGTTCCTGCCCCAGCCCGACAACCGGGTCACGCTCGCCGACGAGACCGACCGGCTGGGCCTGCCCGTGGCCCGCTTCGACCACAGCCAGTGCGCCAATGACGACATGCTGATGGAGGCGGCCCAGAAGGTCATGGAGGACATCCTGCGCGCGGCCGGGGCGGGCGAGCTGATGACCATCGGGCGGTACGCGCACCTGGTGGGCGGCTGCCCGATGGGCCGGAACCCCGAGGAGGGCGTGGTGGACTCGGACCTGCGCACCTTCGCCGTGCCCAATCTGTTCCTCACCGACGGCAGTGTGCTGCCGACGCAGGGCAGCGCCAACCCGGCCCTCACCATCATGGCGCTCGCGGACCGGGCCGCGGACCGGCTCGTCCACGGCCGGGTTCCCGAGGCCCCCGCCCGGAAGGCCGCCCGGCGATGAAGGTGGAGCGGCTGGAGGTCACGTCCTACACGGTGCCGACGGACTCGCCGGAGGCGGACGGCACGCTGGCCTGGGACGCGACGACCGTCGTGGTGGTGGAGGCCCACAGCGCGGGGACCCGCGGGCTGGGCTGGACCTACGCCCCGGCGGCCGCCGGGCCGGTGGTGCGCGACCTGCTGAGCGGCCAGGTCGTGGGGCGCTCCGCGCTGGACGTGGCGGGGGCGAACGAGGCGATGAGCCGCGCGGTGCGCAACGCGGGCCGCCCGGGCCTGGTGGCCTGCGCGATCTCCGCGGTGGACCTGGCGCTGTGGGACCTCAAGGCGCGGCTGCTGGGACAGCCGCTGGTGCACCTGATCGGCGCGGTGCGCGAGGAGGTGCCGGTGTACGGCTCCGGTGGCTTCACCACGTACCACGACACCCATCTGGCCACCCAGCTGACCGGCTGGGTCCACGGCCACGGCATCCAGCGCGTCAAGATCAAGATCGGTGAGTCATGGGGGCGGGCCGTCGAGCGCGACCTGGCGCGGGTGCGCCACGCCCGGGAGACCATCGGCCCGCACGCCGAGCTGTACGTGGACGCCAACGGGGCGTACACCCGCAAGGAGGCGGTGCGGGTGGGCCGGGCGCTGGCCGAGCAGGGGGTGGGGTGGTTCGAGGAGCCGGTGTCCTCCGACGACCTGGAGGGGCTGCGGGTGGTCCGCGACCAGGTGGTGTGCGACGTGGCGGCCGGGGAGTACGGCTACGACCTGTCGTACTTCGGCCGGATGGCGCCGGCGGTCGACTGTCTTCAGGCCGACATCACCCGCTGCGGCGGGCTCACTGTCTGGCTGCGCGCGGCGGCCGTCGCCGAGGCCCACGGCCTGGAGCTGTCCGGGCACTGCGCCCCGCACGCGCACGCCCACGCCGCGGCGTGCGTGCCCAATCTGCGCCACCTGGAGTGGTTCCACGACCATGTGCGCATCGAGTCCGAGTTCTTCACGGGCTCGCTGGACCCCACGGGCGGCGTGGTGCGGCCGGGAGCGAGCGGCGAGCCGGGACACGGCATGACCCGTGCTGTGACACCCCCGCCCGGCCCGCCGACCGCCGCCGATCGCCCCCGGTCCGGCCCCGCCGCCCGCCGCTGATCGGGTGACATCCCGGTTTCGGCCCGTTCCGGCTGGCTACCCGCACTACCGGATCGGACGACCAGCCGGGAGGACCCCGCGATGGACCATTCGCACGCCCCCGTTCTCGACGCGCTCGCCGAGTACCGGCGGCGCCACAGCCGCCCCTTCAGCCCGCCCGGGCACAAGCAGGGTGCCGGGGCCGATCCCCGCGTCGTCGAGACACTGGGCCGCGGGGTCTTCGCCTCGGACCTGCTGCTGATGAACGGGCTCGACGACCGCCGGCTGTCCGGCGAGGTGCTGGCCCGGGCCGCGGCCCTGATGGCCGACGCGGTCCACGCCGACCACACCTTCTTCTCCACCTGCGGCAGCTCGCTGTCGGTCAAGTCCGCGATGCTCGCGGTCGCCGGGCCGCACGAGAAGCTGCTGGTGGCGCGCAACGCCCACAAATCCGTGGTGGCGGGCCTGATCATCGCCGGGATCGAGCCGGTGTGGGTCCACCCCCGCTGGGACACCGGCCACCATTTCGCCTACCCGCCCGGCCCGGAGGAGGTCGAGGAGGCGTTCGCCCGCGCGCCGGACGCCAAGGGGATGCTGCTGATCTCCCCCACCGCGTACGGCACCTGCGCCGATCTGCGGGGCGTCGCCGAGGTGTGCCACCGGCGGGGCAAGCCGCTGGTGGTGGACGAGGCGTGGGGCGCCCATCTGCCCTTCCACGAGGACCTGCCGAGCTGGGCGATGGACGCGGAGGGGGACCTCTGCGTGACCAGCGTCCACAAGATGGGCTCGGGCCTGGAGCAGGGCTCGGTGTTCCATCTGCGCGGCGACCTGATCGACCCCGATGCCCTGAAGGCCCGCGAGGACCTGCTGGGCACCACCAGCCCCTCGGTGCTGATGTACGCGGCGCTGGACGGCTGGCGGCGCCAGATGGTCGAGCGGGGACACGAGCTGCTGGGGCGGGCCCTGGACCTCAGCCGCCGCACCCGGGCGGAGATCGCCTCGCTGACGGGTCTGCTGCCCCTGGGCCGGGAGGAGCTGACCGGGCCCGGGCGGGCCTTCGACCACGACCCCCTGATGGTCACCATCGATGTGTCGGGGCTGGGCACCAGCGGCTACGGCGTCGCCGACTGGCTGCGCTCCAACCGCCAGATCAACGTCGGCCTGTCCGACCACCGCCGGGTGGTCGCCCAGCTCACCCACGCCGACACCGAGGAGAGCTGCATGGACCTGATCGACGCGCTCACCGAGCTGGTCAAGCAGCGCGACGAGATGCCCCCGCCGGCCGGGGTCCGCCTGCCCAGCCCGGCGGGCCTGGAGCTGGAGACCGTGATGCTGCCGCGCGACGCGTTCTTCGGCCCTACCGAGCAGGTCCCCATCGAGGAGGCGGTGGGCCGCGTCGCGGCGGAGATGGCGAGCCCGTACCCGCCGGGAGTGCCCGCGGTGGCACCGGGCGAGCGGATCAGCCGCGAGGTGGCGGACTATCTGCGCAGCGGAGTCGAGGCCGGGATGTACGTCCCGGAGACCGCCGACCCGTCGCTGCGCACCCTGCGGGTGGTGGCGCGGTGAGGAAGCCCTCGGCGGCGAGCGCGGCAAGAAGGACCGCCGGAAGAACAACAAGAAGTCAGCAACACCAGCAACACCAGCAACACCGATGAGACAGACCCGAAAGGACGTGAAACACCATGCAGGTCGCCTTCCTCGTCGCGCCCGAGGGCGTCGAGCAGGTAGAGCTCACCGACCCCTGGCAGGCGGTCCGCGACGCCGGCGGCACCCCACGCCTGGTGTCCACCAAGTCCGGCCGTATCCAGGCCTTCAACCACCTCGACAAGGCGGACACCTTCGCCGTGGACCAGGTCGTCGCGGATGCGACGGTCGACGAGTACGACGGTCTGGTGCTGCCGGGCGGGGTCGCCAACCCCGACTTCCTGCGCATGGACGAGAAGGCCGTGGCGTTCGCCAGGGGCTTCTTCGAGGCGGGCAAGCCGGTCGCCGCGATCTGCCACGCCCCCTGGACCCTGGTGGAGGCCGACGTGGTGCGCGGCCGGACCCTCACCTCCTGGCCGAGTCTGCGCACCGACATCCGCAACGCGGGCGGCACCTGGGTGGACGAGCAGGTGAAGATCTGCGACGCCGGCCCCAACACCCTGATCACCAGCCGGAAGCCGGACGACCTCAAGGCGTTCTGCGAGGCGTTCCTCGACGTGTTCGCCGGGTCCGGCTCGAAGGGAGCGCCCTGATGACCGATGACCGCAAGCAACGACAGCGCGAGGAATACCGGGCCGCCGACCCCGCCGAGGGCCCGCTGACCACCGACCAGGGGGTGGCGGTCGACCACACCGACGACTCGCTCAGCGTGGGCGAGCGCGGCCCCACCCTGATGGAGGACTTCCACTTCCGCGAGAAGCTGACGCACTTCGACCACGAGCGGATCCCGGAGCGGGTGGTGCACGCGCGGGGCGCGGGCGCGTACGGCTACTTCGAACCGTACGAGTCCTGCGCGGAGTTCACCCGCGCCGCCTTCCTCCAGGACCCGTCCGTGCGCACTCCGGTGTTCGTGCGCTTCTCGACCGTGCAGGGGCCGCGCGGCTCCTCGGACACGGTGCGCGACGTGCGCGGCTTCGCCACCAAGTTCTACACGTCCGAGGGCAACTACGACCTGGTCGGCAACAACATGCCGGTGTTCTTCATCCAGGACGGCATCAAGTTCCCCGACTTCGTGCACGCGGTCAAGCCCGAGCCGCACAACGACATCCCCACCGGCGCGTCGGCGCACGACACACTGTGGGACTTCGTGTCGCTGCAGCCCGAGACCACCCACATGATGATGTGGATGATGTCCGACCGGGCCATCCCGCGCAGCTACCGCATGATGCAGGGGTTCGGGGTGCACACCTTCCGGTTCGTGGACGCGCGGGGCCGGGGGACCTTCGTGAAGTTCCACTGGAAGCCGAAGCTCGGGGTGCACTCGCTGGTGTGGGACGAGGCGCAGGAGTGCCAGGGCCGCGACCCTGACTTCAACCGGCGCGACCTGTGGGAGGCGATCGAGGCGGGCGAGTACCCCGAGTGGGAGCTGGGGGTGCAGCTGGTCCCCGAGGAGGACGAGTTCACCTTCGACTTCGATCTGCTCGACGCCACGAAGATCATTCCGGAGGAGCAGGTGCCGGTGCGGCCCATCGGCCGGATGGTGCTCAACCGCAACCCGGACAATTTCTTCGCGGAGACCGAGCAGGTGGCCTTTCACACCGCCAATGTGGTGCCCGGTATCGACTTCACCAACGACCCGCTGCTCCAGGCCCGCAACTTCTCGTACCTGGACACCCAGCTGATCCGGCTGGGCGGGCCGAACTTCGCGCAGATCCCGGTGAACCGGCCGGTGGCCCCCGTCCGCACCAACCAGCGCGACGGCTACCACCAGTCCGCCATCCACACGGGGACCAACTACTCCCCGAACTCGCTGGGCGGCGGCTGTCCGGCCATCGCCGGCGCGGACGGCTACGCGTTCTCGCACTACACCGAGCGGGTCGACGGCCACAAGATCCGTCAGCGCAGCGAGAGCTTCAAGGACTTCTACAGCCAGGCCGCGCTGTTCTGGAACAGCATGAGCGACTGGGAGCGCCGGCACATCGTCGAGGCGTTCCGCTTCGAGCTGGGGAAGGTCAACGCGGTACAGGTGCGCGAGCGCATGGTGGGCCAGTTGGCGCATGTCGATCACGGCCTGGCCACGGCGGTCGCCGAGGGCGTCGGGGTGGCCCCGCCGGCCGCGGCGAACAACGAGCACAAGCCCGTGGCCTCCCCCGCGCTCAGCCTGGAGAACCTGCGGGGCGACGGCTCCATCCGCACCCGTCAGATCGCGGTGCTGGTCACCGACGGGGTGGACACCGACCAGCTCACCCAGGCCCAGGAGGCGCTCAGCTCGCAGGGCGCCGTCGTCGAGGCCCTCGCCCCGCACGACGGGAAGGTGCTCGGCAGCGACGGCAACGGCTACGCGGTGGACCGCGCCCTGCCGACGGTGGCCTCGGTGCTCTACGACGCGGTGCTGCTGCCCGGCGGGCCCGTCGGCACCCCGGGAGTGCGGTCGGACGAGGCGGCCATGCGGTTCGTCCGGGACGCCTACCGGCACGGCAAGGCGATCGGGGCGCTGGGCTCGGGCGTGGGCATCCTGACGGCGCTGGACCCGGAGGGGCTGCACATCGCCTCGGGCCACGGACACGTGTGCGCCGACCGCGGTGTGGTCACGGACTGCACGACCGGGACGGCGAGCGAGGAGTTCACCCGGGCGTTCACCGAAGCCATCGCCGCCCACCGGCACTGGGACCGGCCTCAGCTGCGCTGCTGAGCCCCACGCGGGATGGAACAACCCGATGGGCACCGCGCCCCGCGCGGTGCCCATCGGTCGTGTTCGTTCGTCTCAGCCGTGTTCGTCCGTCGCTCGGTCAGACTTCCCGGCCGAGCAGGGCGAGCAGCTTGGCCTGGGCGTCGGCGCCCGACGGGGGCTCGACGGCGGCGGCGAACATCCCGCTCTTCTCCAGCTCCGCCGCGTACGGCGCCACCGCCCGCACCGAGAAGTCGACCAGCGGCTTGGGGATCCGCTCGTCCACCCCGATGGCCCGGGACAGGTCCCAGGCGTGGACCGTGGCGTCGATCGTGATCTGCGCGCAGTACTCCTCGGCGGGGGTCTCGCCGAAGGAGAGGTCGACCGTACGCTCCAGCGCGCCCGGGGCGGTGAACGCCTCGCGGGCCGCCGCGGCCGCCTCGTCCCAGGCGGCGACGGGGTCCTCGCCCAGCAGGTCGCCCTCGAGGGCGTCGCCCTGCTCGGCGATCGTCCGGCCGGCGCGCACCAGCGGGGGCACCCACATCTGCTCGACCGCCAGGTGGTTCACCAGGTCGCGTACGGTCCACTCGGTGCACGGCGTGGGGTCGTCCCACTGGTCCGGCCGGATGGCGTGCACCCGCTCGGTGAAGAGGTCGAGCGCCTCGCGGTGGCGGGCGAGCAGCGGATCGTGGGGGCTGGGCCGGGTGTTCCGCCGGTCCCGGTCCCGGTCAGCCATGGCGTCCACACCCCCTCCGCAGCCAGGCGGCGGCGACCGCGCCACCGACGCCGGCGGCCAGCGCGGCGGCGGTGAGCGCGGGGCGGTGGCGGCCGAACCAGGGCTGCACCACGCGCCGCGCCACCTGGTCGTCGAAGCTGCCGTGCGCGCCGACGTCATGGCCGCCGGTGCCGTCCCCGGGCAGCCACAGGTTGCCCGGGGCGTCGGTGTCGGCGGGCTCGGAGCGCTGCTGGGCGGAGAAGCCGGTGCGGCCCAGGTAGCGGTCCAGCAGGCCCGGGGCGACGGCGTTGGCCAGCAGCGTGGCGACGGTGCTGCCGCCGACCCAGTACTCCCGGCGGCGCGGGTGGTCGGCCGCGTACCGCACGGCGCGGGCGGCGACCTCGGGCTGGTAGATGGGCGGCACGGGCTGGGCGCGGCGCGGCAGCCGGGTCAGCACCCAGTCGAACTGCGGGGTGTTGAGGGCCGGGAGCTGCACCATCGTCACCCGCACCCGGCTGTGGCGGTGCAGCAGCTCGCAGCGCACCGACTCGTTCCAGCCCTGGATGGCGTGTTTGGCGCCGCAGTAGGCGGACTGCAGCGGGATGCCCCGGTAGGCGAGCGCGGAGCCGACCTGGACGACGGTGCCGCGGTCGCGGGGCAGCATATGGTGCAGGGCGGCGCGGGTGCCGTTCACAAAGCCCAGATAGGTGACCTCGGTGACGCGCCGGAACTCGTCCGGACCGATCTCGGTGAAGGGCGCGAACACCGTCGTGAAGGCGTTGTTCACCCAGATGTCGATCGGGCCCAGCTCCTCCTCGACCTGCGCGGCCGCCTCGTCCACCGCCTTGTGGTCGGCGACGTCCACGGGCACCACCAGCGCCTCTCCACCGCGCCGCGACACATCCTCCGCCGCGGCGGCGAGCCCGGTGCCACCCCGGGCCAGCAGGGCCACCCGGTCACCGCGATCGGCGAACGCGCGGGCGGTGGCCCGCCCCACGCCGGCGCTGGCACCCGTCACCACCACGACCTTCGACTTATCGGTCATATGCGACAAGTACCCATGACCTGGACGGCCTAACACGGCGCCGGCCCGGCCCTACGGACCCGGCCGTACGGCGTCCGCGCTCCGGCACAGGCGCTCCGGCTCCGGCACAGGCGCTCCGGCGCAGGGCATCGGGCGCGGTCCCCTGACAGCCCCGCGCCCGAGCTCCGGCTCCGGCACAGGCGCTCCGGCGCAGGGCATCGGGCGCGGTCCCCTGACAGCCCCGCGCCCGATGCCGCTTCCCACTCCCAATGGCCGCTCGGCCGACCTCCGGGTCCCCATCCGTCCGCCGGGTCAAACCTCGTGTCGATGGGCGCGCGACGGGTACGCGTGGAGGACGCGAAACCGGGACCTCCCGGGAGGGAACACATGCGACTCGGATTCCTCAATCCGCTCTTCGAACGCCCAGGTCCCTGGGCCACCGTCTATTTCGACACCTCGCACCACGACCAGTCCTCGGCCGAGGAGCGGGAGCGCGCCGCCCGCGACGCCTGCCGCCGGCTGGAGCGGCAGGGCGCCGACCAGGACACCTGCCGCGCGGTGTACGACGCGCTGTCCGCGCTGCCACCCGCGAGGGAACCGGTGGGCCGGGCCGTCTTCGCCACCCACGGCGAGGTGGTGCTCGACCCGCCGCTGACTGTCCCCCCGGGCGGAGCGCAGGCCTGCTGGTCGGCGCTGCCGCACGTGGGGCCGCTGCTGGACTTCGGCGGTGAGGACCCGTCCTGTCTGGTGGCGTACATCGACCGGACGGGCGCCGACTTCGAGCTGCGCGGCGCGCGGGGCACCGCCCCCGCCGGGGGGCTGAGCGGACGTCAGTGGCCGGTGCACCGCACCGCCACCGCCGACTGGTCCGAGCGCCACTTCCAGCTCAAGGCCGAGAACACCTGGGAGCACAACGCCGCCCGGATCGCCGACGAGCTGCGCGCCCGCCAGGAGCAGACCGCCGCCGATCTGCTGGTCCTGGTCGGCGACGCGCGGGAGCGGCGGGCCGTGCACGACCGGCTGCCCGAGCAGCTGCGCTCCGCGACCGTCGAGACCGAACACGGTGGCCGCGCCCCCGGCTCGGCGCCGCGCGGCACCCACGCCGCCCGGCTGCTGGACCAGGATGTGGAGGAGGCGCGCGCCCGGCACACGCGCCACCACGTCGACGCGGCCGTCGACCGGTTCCGGGCGGAGCGGGTGCCCGTCGACGGGCGGCTGGACGCGGCCGAGGGCGTGCCCGCGCTCATCGACGCGGCGCGCGAGCACCGCATCGACACGCTGCTGGTGCGGCCCGACGGCGCCGATGTCTACCGCGAGGTGTGGGTGGGCGCCGACCCCGACCAACTGGCGCTGCGCCGCACCGACGTCCAGTACCTGGGCGACACCCGGCCCGCGGCGGCCCGCGCGGACGACGCGCTGATCCGCTCCGCGGCCGCCACCGGAGCGGAGGTGGTCGCCGTGCGCACCGCGCCGGACGACCCGGACGCCGTGCCGGTCGGCGGGCTCGGCGCGCTGCTGCGCTGGCCGTACGAGGGAGGCCCGGCAGGGCCGTGAACCACGAGAGCGAGGAGGACCACGCCATGCAACGAGGCAGCGATCGGCTGAGCGTCCACAAGGACGACGAGATGAAGCACGAGCTGCAGGGCCTGATCCGCTCGGGCCACCCCACCCGGGCCGAGGAATGGCACGACCCGGAGCCGGGCGCCGACGACGACCCCGATGTCACCACCGGGCCGGTGCCGCCGCGCGGCGCGGGCGGCGAGGCCGAGGCGCTGCGGTTCGAACTCGCCCGCCACCTGGGGCGCACCCCGTTCCCGGCCAAGCGCGGAACGCTGCTGCGCGCCCTGCACGAGGCGCACGCGCCGGACCGGCTGATCGAACTGCTCGGCCAACTGCCCGAGGACCGCACCTATCGCAATGTGCAGGAGGTCGTCTCCGGCCTCGGTCTGCGGCCCCGCGCCTAGTGCCGCACAGCACCCGACGCACAGGTGCCGCACAGGAGGTGCGTAGGCGGTGCATACCCGGGGCGGCCCGGGGTACTGCGGCAGCACACCAGCGAAGAGAAGGCGAGCAGACATGGCACAGCAGGTGAAGGACGTCATGACGCCGGCCGTCGCGACGGTGCGGCCCGACGCCTCGGTGGTCCGCGACCCCGATTCCGCGCTCGCGGACATCAGCCGTGCGGCCCCCGACAACTGGCCGGCCCCGGGATCGACCATATAGCGAGACACCCCTCTCGGTATGCGAGATGACGGCGTACGGTGGCGATGTCGTCAGGTCGTCTCGATGTCGCCTCGAAGGGGAGCCGAGCCATGCCCGGGAACACCACCGCCGCCACCGCCGTCTACACGCATGGACACCACGAGTCGGTGCTGCGCTCGCACACCTGGCGCACCGCGGCCAACTCCGCCGCGTATCTCACGGGGCATCTGAGGCCCCATATGCGGATCCTGGACATCGGCTGCGGCCCCGGCACCATCACCGCGGACCTGGCCGAGCTGGTCCCCCAGGGCGAGGTCGTGGGCGTGGACACCGCGCCCGCCGTGCTCGACCAGGCCCGGTCGGTGGCCGCCGGGCGCGGGCTGTCCAACGTCCGGTTCGAGACCGGCGACGTCCACGCCCTGGACCATCCCGACGACTCGTTCTGCGTGGTCCACGCCCACCAGGTGCTCCAGCACCTCGCCGACCCGGTGGCCGCGCTGCGCGAGATGCGCCGGGTGTGCAAGCCCGGGGGGCTGGTGGCGGTGCGCGACTCCGACTACGCCGCCATGACGTGGTACCCGGCCGTCCCCGGCCTGGACGACTGGCTGGACCTGTACCACCGGGTGGCCCGGGACAACGGCGGCGAGCCGGACGCCGGGCGCCGGCTGCTGTCCTGGGCCCGCCGGGCGGGCTTCACCGAGATCACCGCCACCGCCGGGACGTGGTGCTACGCCACGCCGGAGGAGCGGGCGTGGTGGAGCGGCCTGTGGGCCGACCGCACGGTCGCCTCCTCGTACGCCCGGCGGGCCGTGGACGGCGGCCACGCCACGCAGGAGGACCTGCGGCGGATCGCGGACGCGTGGCGGGAGTGGGGCGAGCGGGAGGACGGCTGGTTCACCGTGCTGCACGGCGAGGTGCTCTGCCGCGTCTGAGCGGGCGCCCGGGACCGTGTCCGGGACCGTGCGCGTGACCTCCTCCGGGCCTCTTATGACGCCCGGCGCGTGTCAACTAGGCTCGCCCGCATGGACATTCTCGGGACCTCGCTACGGGTGTGCGTCAAGGATCTGGACGCCGCGATCGCCGTATACGAACGACTGACCGGCACCGAGGCGCTCCGCTTCCAGCGCGGCGGTGTCTCGGTGGCGGCCGTCGGATGCTTCTTCCTGATGAGCGGCCCGGAGGCGGAGCTGTCCATCCTCCGCAAGATCACCGCGACGATCGCGGTGAAGGACGTGGACGACGCCGTGGCCGATCTGAAGGCCGTGGGCGCGGACATCATCGCCGGTCCGCTGCCCACGCCCATCGGCCGCAACCTGGTGGCCCGTCACCCCGACGGCTCGGTCTTCGAGTACGTCGACCGGCAGCAGGGGCAGGCGGCCTGAACTGGCGGCCTGAGCCGCCACCGGCCGGGCCCGGCCCCCGCCTGCCTCCCCTGAACTCCCCCCTGAACCGCCGCCCGCCGGGCCCGGCCTCGGCCGTCAGGCGGGCGGGAAGGGCTCCTCGCCGAGGTCCTCGTCGTCCTTGATGCGGACCGCGTCCTCCTCGGCGGACAGCCCGCTGGTCGAGCCCTCCTGGGAGTACACGTCCTGCTCGCGCGGCAGGTCGGGGTCGGGCTCGTCGTAGAGCAGCCCCGCCCGCTCCTCCTCCACCCCGCCGGGCCGCTCCCACAGCTCCGGCTCCTCGTCGCGCAGCCGCTCGTCGAGGGACTCGCGCTCCCGCGCGCCCTCGTTGGTGGTGGCGCGGTACTCGGCGATCGTCGGCTCGTCACCGGGCACCGGCAGCTGCTGCGGATCGCTCGCGCGCTGCTGCTCGGGGGTGCCGTCCTGGAGGTCGGGGATGCCCTCGTCCTCGGGGTCGGCGCCGGGGTCGTGCGGCGTGTTCACCGTCGCGGCTCCTTCCGTGTGTGAGAACCGGATGTCCGGTTCCGTGGCTGGTCCCGGACGTCCGGTTCCGCTGGTCCCGGACGTCCGGCGGGTGCCCGCGACGGCCGCCGTTATGCGGGCCGCATCCGGAACTCGTAGCGCTCCGGGAGCGGGTGCTCGGCGCGCGCCCGCTCCCGTACGTCCTCGGTCACCGCTCCCCCGTCGCCCGCGACGAGCCGCTCCGCGATCGCGTACCAGGTCTCGCTCAGCGCCTCGTCGCCCTCGCGCAGATCCGCCACCTCGAAACCCTCGTCGAAGATCGCCCGCGCGGCCGCGGCGTCGCCCCGCGCCAGCAGCGCCTGGGCGGTGAGCAGCCGGAAGCGGCCGCGCTCACGGACGGCGGGGCGCAGCGTCCCGAGCACGGTCAGCGCCTCCCCGGCCCGCCCCGCCGCGAGCAGCGCGGTGACCGTCTCACGGCCGAGCGCGGCCTCGGCGGCCTCCGTCGCGGCCGGGTACGCGAAGCCGGCCGGCGGGGCGGGGGCGACCGGCGCGATGCCCACCTCCCCCGGGGCTCCACTGGGCACCCCGGCGCCCGTGGCGCCCGCGTCATGGCCGCCGCCCGCCCGCGCGGGGGCGTGCGCCGGCGTGCCCGCACCCCGCGCGCCCCCGGCACCCCCGGCGTCCAGGGCGCCCACCCCGGAGGTCGCCGCGGCCGGGACCCGGGCCGGCCGCCCGTGCGGGCCCGGAGCCCCGTCCACGTCCACGCCCGCACCCGGGCTCGCGCCCACGCCCACCTCCGCCGGCGGCGGGGCCGCGGCCAGGACCAGGTCCATCGCGCGCAGCAGGCGGTCCGCGGCGCGGGCCGGGTGGCCGGCGACGGTGTCGGCGACGGCCAGGCAGCGCAGCGCCCACGGCGTCTCCGCCCACCGCAGCGACCGCTCCCAGCTGCGGGCGGCCTGGGCGCGGTCGCCCGCGTGCCACTGGGCCACGCCCAGGTGGTACTCGGCGGCGGCCGTGGAGGGCGCGGCCTCCAGCAGGTCGCGCCAGGGCGGGGAGACCAGGGAGCAGCCGGGGTCGGTCAGCGGCTCGTCCGCCTCCCAGGCCGGAAACGCGCCGGTGCGCAGCAGCCGGCGCCACGGCTCCTGCTGCTCGCCGAGGGTGTCCGGCTCGAAGGGCGTGCCGGGCAGCCGGTAGCCGCCGCGCTCGACCTCCAGCGCTCCCCACCCGGAGCCGGTGGCCAGCCGCTCGCCGGGCTCGGCGTCGGCGTACGGGCGCCAGGCGGCGTAGGCCGCCGCGACGGCGGCGCGCGGCGCGGCCGACTCCAGGCGGGACTCGACCTCCCGCCGGGCCGCGGCCCAGTCCTCGCCGTGGACCGCGGCCGGGTCGGCGGCCAGCGGTCCGTACGCCTCCAGCCAGGCGAACTCCTCGCCCGCCTCCAGCGGCACGTGCTCCAGCTGGGTGCGGGCGAGCCCGGCCTGGATCTCGGCGTAGCCCCCGGTGCCGGGCTCGGTCAGCCACCGCTGCCAGCGCCGGCCGCCCGGTCCGGCGCCCCACAGAAAGAGCTTGCGGCCGCGCAGCAGGTCGGTGGAGGTCTGGACGAGCCCGCGCCCCTCCTCGTCGAGCGAGGCGATCCAGGGGCGCGCGCCCTCGGGCAGGTCGTAGAAGTAGTCGGCGGGGTAGGCGCCGCGCAGCGGGTACGTACGGTCGGCGCCGTCCCAGTCGGGGACGGGGACGTGGCGCAGGGTGCGGCTGTAGCCGAAGTGCCAGGCGGCGTCGGCGGGGGCGAGGACGCGGGTGCCCTCCGTCTCGGGGACGGCGATGTTGGACCACCAGTAGACGGGCGCGGGCCGGTGGTGCGGATTGCGGATCCGCACCCCCACGTACAGGAAGTCGGAGTCCCCGGGCAGCCACAGGTCGACCTGGAAGGGCAGGTCGCGCAGCCGCTCCCACTCCCACAGCCGCACCATCTCCCCGCCGTCGGGCGCGGGGACGCGGGCGGCGTGCAGCGGGGCGCAGGCCAGGGTGGTGTGGCCGGTGGCGCCGATGTTCCACTCGATGCCGCCGGAGAACCAGGCGCCGTTCAGCGCGAAGTCGGCGGGCTGCACCACGGGGTTGCGGTACAGGAGTTCGCGGCCGGTCGGCTTGTGGTGGAGGGAGTGCACGCGGCCGCCGAGGCCGGGCAGCACGGTGACCCGCAGCCGGTCGTTCTCGATGACGAGGGCGTCCAGACCGGCCGGGGCCCGCCGGCGCCCGTAGCCGTCGCGCAGCCGCACCGGCAGCACCGAACGCAGCGGCCCGTACGCGGTCTGACGGGCCATATCGGCGGGCAGCGCGGCCCGCGTGGTCTCGTCGACGCGGTGCACCTCGCGCGGGAGCCGCAGCGCGGGCAGGGGGTTCTCGGGCCCGAGCGGGGCGGTGGGAAGGGTCAGGGTGGTACGTCGCACGCTCGTTGCCACGGGCTGCCTCACTCCGACTGCCTTGGGTCGCCTCCGGCTTCGGCGACCGTGTGATGACCATGGAACAACGGCGCGGCGCGGCTGACCAGAGCGTCCCCGCCCCGAACACCCGCGCGCCACGCGGCGACCCGGCCGGCCGGAGCGCCTCAGCCCAGCAGCGCGTACGCCGCCGCGTACCCCGTCCCACCGGCGTCGGCGGCATCGGCGGCGGCCGCGGCCAGATGCTCGCCGGGGATGTCGGTCAGCGTCCAGGGCCCGACCGGCACCGGCCGCTCCCCCGTGCCGACGTAGTCGAGCGCCGGGTCCTGGGACAGGCCCGTGCCGAGGCCCTTGAGATACGCCTCCTTGCGCGTCCAGCAGCGCGCGAAGGCGGCGGGCCGGTCGGCTTCCGCGAGCGACTCCAACTCGGCGCGCTCGGCCGGGTGCAGGCTGCCGGCCACCTGGGCCACGACGGACGCGGGCTGCACCCTCTCCACATCGGCCCCGATCGGCGCGCCCGCGAAGGCGAACAGCACCAGGTCGCCGGCGTGCGACAGGTTGAAGTGCAGCGGCGTGCCGGCGACCGCCGGACGGCCGTGGGGGCCGCCGCAGCCGGGGCAGGCCTCCCGGGTGAACGGCACCGTCGCGGGGTCCAGGTCCAGATAGCCGCCGAGCAGCTCCCGCAGGCCCAGGTGCGCCGCCGTGTACCGGTGCCGGTCCTCCGTCCGCATGAACCGCGCGGACCGCTCCCGCTCGTCGGCGTCCAGGACCTTGCCGGGCCGGTCCTGGTCCATGGCGGAGATGTACCGGGAGACGCTGAGCAGCCAGGTGTCGGGCGCGGCCCCGCGCGGCCACGCGCCGGCCACGGCGGCGGGCAGCGGATCACGGCCGACGACGCGCGGTGCCCTCGGGGGTGTCAACTGGTCCCTCCAGGTGGGTCGGCGACAAGAGCGGTGACAGGGTCGGTGCGGGGTCCGCGGCGGGGACGGTGCCGCGGGTGACGCTACGCGCTTCCGTCGGTGAGCTCCAGGGCGGGCACACCGGGCGGGGAGATCGCGAAGGCCCGCGCGTACAGGCCCAGTTCGGCCTCCAGGGCGCGGATCATCGTCTCGGCCCGGCGGAAGCCGTGGCTCTCCCCCTCGAAGGTGAGGTACGCGTGCGGGACGCCGCGCCCGGCGACCGCCGCGAGGAAGCGCTCGCACTGCACGGGCGGGCACACCGGGTCGTCCAGGCCCTGGAGCAGCAGGAAGGGGGAGGTGACACGGTCGGCGCGGTGCGCGGGCGAGCGGTCGCGGTAGCGCTCGGGGACCTCGGCGAGCGGCCCGATCAGCGTCTCCATGTAGCGCGACTCGAAGTCGTGGGTCCCGTCGTCGGACCAGTCCGTGAGGTCCAGGACCGGGTACTTGACCGTGGCGCAGGCGTACAGCCCGGTGGAGGTGAGGGAGGCGGCCGCGGTCCAGCCGCCCGCGCTGCCGCCGCGGATGGCGAGCCGGGCCCGGTCGGCGCTGCCCTCCTCGGCGAGCGCCTCGGCCACGGCGGCGCAGTCCTCGACGTCCACCACGCCCCACCGCTCGCGCAGCCGGTTCCGGTAGGCGCGGCCGTAGCCCGTCGAGCCGCCGTAGTTGACCTCGGCGACGCCGATGCCGCGCGAGGTGAAGTACGCGATCTCCAGGTCGAGGACGACCGGGGCGCGGCCGGTCGGGCCGCCGTGCGCCCAGACCACGTACGGCGGCGCCTCGCCGTCGGGCGCGGTGTGGTCCGGGTTGCGCGGGGGGTACACCGTCGCGTGGACCTCCCGGCCGCCCGGACCGGTGAAGACGCGCTCCACCGGCCGCGGGTAGTACGCCGGGTCGATCGGGTCGGTGTGCGCGGCGCCGATGGCCCGGGCGTGGCCGGTGCGGGTGTCCAGCTCCACCACCTCGGGCGAGCTGTACGGGCTCGCGGCGACACCGAACACCCGGCTGCCGTCCACGGCGAGCGTCGCGTCCCACTCGGTCCACGGTCCCGGCGCGTCGGCCAGCTCGCCGGTGCGCGGATCGAGGATGCCCAGCCGGGCGGCGCCCCGGCCGTGCACGACGGCGATCAGCCCGCCGGGCAGCGGGGCGAACCAGCGCCGGCCGAGCTTCCACAGCGGCCCGCCGAACTCCTCCTCGCGGGGGCACAGCGCGACCGGCCGCCCCGCCCCGGCTCCGCCGTCGGTGTCCGCCTCCGCCGGGTCGATCCGGTGCAGATTCCACCAGCCCGTGCGGTCGGTGGCCGCGAGCAGCGCGCCGTCGGGCGCCCACTCGGCCTGGGCGACCGACTCGTCCGGCCCGCCCAGCACCGCGCGGGCCCGCGCGAACGTGCCGTCCCCGGCCACCTCCGCCACCATCACGACCGTGCCGTCCCAGGGCATCCGCGGGTGGTCCCAGGCGATCCAGGCCACCCGCCGCCCGTCCGGGGAGAGCCGCGGCCCGGTGACGAAGCGATGGCGGTCGTCGGTCAGTTCGCGCACCGCCGCGCGGTCGTCGGCGGCCGACCCGTCCAGCGGCACCACCGCGATCACCCGGCGCACGGCGGTCGGTCCCGGGCCGGTGAACTCCTCCAGCACGCCCCACACTTCGCCCCGCTCGGCGTGCAGCCGCAGGTCCGCCCAGCGCAGCCCGCCGCCGAGGTCCGACACCGGGGTGAGCGGGCGCGGCGGGGCGCCCGCCGGGTCGTCCGGCTCGTACGCGTACAGCCGCTGGTCGGCGAAGTGGGCGAAGACGACGAGCGGGCCCCCGGAGGGGCGGGGCACGGCGGCCCACGGCAGGCCGCCGTACTCGATGACCCTGCTGCGGGCGTTCCACGGGGCGGGCAGCGCGCTGACCTCCGCGCCGTCGGGCCGCCGCCGCACCAGCGTGCGCCGGCCGCCCTCCTCGGGGCGCGGCTCGGTCCACCACACCTCGTCGCCGACGGTGCCCACGTACTCCGGGTGGCCGTCGTGGGACGCGGCGAGCGCGGCGTCGATCGGGGACCGCCAGGCGCCGAAGGGAGTGGTCACCGCGGTGTTGTCACCCATCCCGTCACCCATCCTCAAGCCCTCCGCAGGAAGTGGTCGAGCACCCGCACGCCGAAGTGCAGGGCGTCCACGGGCACGCGCTCGTCCACGCCGTGGTAGAGCGCCTGGTAGTCGAGGCCCTCGGGCAGCCGCAGCGGCGAGAAGCCGTACCCGGCGATGCCGAGCCGGGAGAACTGCTTGGCGTCCGTGCCGCCGGACATGCAGTACGGCACCGCGTGGCCGCCCGGGTCGAAGTGCTCGACCGCGGCCCGCATGGCCTGGTACGTGGGGCTGTCGACCGGGGCGCCCAGGGCCACCGAGCGGTGGTGGAACTCCCAGTCGACGTCCGGCCCGGTGAGCCGGTCCAGGGTGGCGCGGAACTCCTCCTCGCCGCCCGGCACGATCCGGCCGTCCACATACGCCGTGGCGCTGCCGGGGATGACGTTGACCTTGTAACCGGCCTCAAGCACCGTCGGGTTGGCGCTGTTGCGGACCGTGGGCTCCACGAGGGACGCGGCGGGCCCGAGTTCGGCGAGCAGCGCGTCCACGTCGAAGTCGGCCGCGTCCACGTCGGCCTTGAGCCCCCGCAGCGCGGCGATCCCGGTCAGCGCGGCCTTCACGGTCGGCGTGAGCCGCACCGGCCACCGGTGTTCGCCGATCCGCGCCACGGCGGCGGCCAGCCGGCTGACCGCGTTGTCGCGGTTCACCTTCGAGCCGTGTCCGGCCCGGCCCCGCGCGGTCAGCTTCAGCCAGGCCGTGCCGCGCTCCCCCGCGGCGATGGGATACAGCCGGATCCCGGACCCGGCGTGGAAGGTGAAGGCGCCCGACTCGCCGATGCCCTCCGTGCAGCCCTCGAAGAACCCGGCGTGCTCGTCGGCGAGGAAGCCGGAGCCGGGCTCCGCGCTGTCCTCCTCGTCGGCGGTGAACGCCAGCACGATGTCCCGGCGCGGCCGTACCCCCGCCCGCGCCCAGGCGCGGACGGCCGCGAGCACCATCGCGTCCATGTTCTTCATGTCGATCGCGCCCCGGCCCCACACCACGCCGTCGCGCACCTCGCCGGAGAAGGGGTGCACGCTCCAGTCGGCGGGCTCGGCGGGCACCACGTCCAGATGGCCGTGGACCAGCAGCGCGGGGGCGTCCGGGTCGGTGCCCGCGATCCGGGCGACGACGTTCGTACGCCCCGGGTCCCGCTCCAGCAAGGTGGCGGCGATGTCCGCCTCGCCCAGCCGCTCCGCGACGTATTCGGCGGCGGGGCGCTCCGCGCAGTCGCCACCGCCGCGGTTGGTGGTGTCGATGCGGATCAGCTCGGAGGTGAACCGCACCACCTCCTCGAGCGCCCGGTCGTCGATCACCTCGCCCGGCTCGCCCGGCTCGCCCGGCTCATTCGGCTCGCTCGGCGCCGGCTCAGCCATACTGCTCCTCCACCGCGGCCGACACGAGCGTGGTGACCGCCTTGAAGCAGCGGATGCCCTCGTACATGGTCGGCGAGGTGTAGGCGACGCGCCGCACCCCGCTGCGCTCCACCCCCGGCACCACGGTCGCCGCCCCCACCAGGTGCTCCGCGTCGAATTCCAGCTCGACGGTGAACGGCCCGGCCTGGGCGGGCTCGTGCCGCACGGCCAGTGGGACCGCTTCCCGAGCCGCCGCCCGGATGTCCGCCGCGGTACGGGCCGGGGTGCGGCACACCGCCGCGTACCGCGAGACGTAGTCCTTCACGGCGACCGACCGCGCCTCGGGCGCGTACCCCTTGGCGTCCTCGCAGGTCCGGTCGTCCCCCGTCACCAGCACCACCGGCACCCCGTACTCGGCGACGACCAGCGAGTTGAGCCGCCCCTCGCTGGCGGGCACGCCGTCCACCCACACGCCGGTGATGGAGTTGGCGAGATACGTGTGCGCGAGGACGCCCTCGGTCCCGGCGCCGGTGTGGTAGCCGACGAACGCGATCCCGTCCACATCGCCGTGCTGCACCCCCTCGACCATGCTCAGGCTCTTGTGCTTGCCCGTCAGCATGACCGCCCGCTCGTCCAGCTCCTCCAGCAGCAGATTGCGCATCGTCCAGTGCGCCTCGTTGATCAGCACCTCGTCCGCGCCCCCCGCGAAGAACCCGGCGACCGCCGCGCTCACGTCGGAGGTGAACAGACGACGGCAGCGCTCCCACTGCGGCGTGCCGGGCAGCACGTCCGCGGGCCAGGTCACTCCCGTGGCGCCTTCCATGTCGGCGCTGATGAGGATCTTCATGCCGGGTCACGTTACGCGCCGGGCGCGGACCCCGGCTACAGGACGCGAAGTTCTGACCGGGGGCGGCCTGCGGCCGGGGGCTAACGAAGCACCAGCGTGGTCGCCAGGGCGGGGCCGAGGGCTCCGCCCATGAGGTAGCCGAGCTGGAACAGTCCGATGGCGGTGGGGCGTTGCCGGTCCGGTACGGCGGAGGCCGCGGCCATGGACTGGGTGGCGTTGGCACCGGTGGCACCGAAGACGGCCAGGCCGATCGCCACCAGCAGCACGGGGGCGCTGTGGCCGAGAACGGCCCCCGCCACGGCGAGCGCCCCCGCCGTGAGCAGGACCGCACGCACCCAGGTCCGGCCCAGGCGGGCGGAGACGGCCGCGAAGAGGAGGGTGGACGCCGACCCGGCGATCATGGCGATCATCTGACCCGCCGCCACCGCGCCGGTCGACCAGCCGGCCCGATCGGAGATCAGCCGGGGGATCGCGAACAGCAGGGTGAAGTACGACGCGGACAGGACCAGGGCGATCAGGACCGAGCCGCGGAAGAGGCCGGAGCGCAGCGCGGCGGCGGGAACGTAGCCGTCCGGGCGGCGGCGGATGTGCGGGGCCAGGAGGAGGGCGGCGACGGCCACCACGCCCAGGGCGGGCAGCGGGTTGGACGGCAGCAGGACGAGTCCGCTGGACAGGGCCGCCAGCAGCACCGCGCCCCGGGCGTCGAAACGGCCCTCGGCGGGCGGTGCCGGCGCGGTGTGGCGGCTGACGGCGGGGACGGCCAGGAGGGTGACCCCCAGGATGGACAGCGCCGCCCGCCAGGAGACCGCGTCCGTGAGGCGCTCACCGAGCAGCGGCCCCACCGCTCCCAGGATCCCGGCCCCGGCGCTGATCACACCCATGCGGCGGGCGGTGTCGGCCAGGTTCATGGCGATGGCCATCATGCCCGCGCCGCCCACCGCCTGGCCGGCCCGCCCGACGAGGGTGAGCGCCAGCCACGGCGAGACGGCCACCAGCACGGTGCCGGCGGCCACGAAGGCGGCGCTGAGCCACAGCGCGGCGCGTGTGCCGCGCCGTCGCAGCAGCGTCGCCATCAGGGGCGTGGCGACCGCCAGTGCCAGCCCGAAGACGGTGACCAGCCATGAGGCGGTGGCCGTGGTGACATCGAACGACCGGCTCATGGCGCCCAGGATCAGGACCGCCGCGTTGCTGGCGGCGGCGACCGGTGTGGCGAGCAACGCGAGCCAGAGGATGGGGACGCGGCGCGGGGATTCACTCGTGGTGAAGGGGGTGCGCGTGGCGTCCGCCCCGGAGATGGTGGACATGACCTCGACCCTGCTCCATCAGGCTCACTCATGGAAATGCTTTGTGCGCATCCCTAGCATTCGCCGCATGGATGAACTGCGCCGCACCGATCTCAATCTGCTCCTGACCCTGCACGCCCTGCTGGCCGAGAAACACGTGACGCGCGCGGCGCTCCGGCTGCACAAGAGCCAGCCGGCGGTCAGCCACGCACTCGCGCAACTGCGGACGCGGTTCGACGACCCCCTGCTGGTGCGCCAGGGCGGCCGCATGGTCCTCACGGCACGCGCCCAGGCTTTGGTACGGCCCCTCGAAGACGCCCTGAGCGGCCTGAACGAGTTGCTGAGCGCGCCCGACTTCGACCCGTCGCTGACCCGCGGGCGGTTTCGGCTCGCGCTGTCGGACTACGCGGCGCGCATCGTGCTGCCCCCGCTGGTGCGGCACGTCCGCCGCGAGGCGCCCGGCCTCGACCTCGCGATCAGCCAGGCCGGCCGGGAGGCGATGCTGGCGCAGCTCACGGACGGCGAACTCGACCTCGCGCTGGGAGTCTTTCCCCACCCGCCCGAGGACATCGAGGTCCGGGAGCTCTTCCGGGAAGAGTTCGTCAGCCTGGCGGACAAGGCGGCACTGCCCGCGAAAGGAGGGCTGTCGCTGGAGGAATGGCTGGAACGGCCGCACATCATGGTGGCCATGCGACCCGATGCGCAGGACGAGATCGAGACGGCGCTGGCGGCGCGCGGACTGCGGCGGCGTCTCGCCGTGACCCTGCCCCACTGGAGTGCGGCGGTGGATCTGCTCCCGGGCACCGATCTCGTCCTGACCGTGGCCGGCCGGGCGGTGGGGCCGATGCGGCGGCACAGGACGCTGCGGAAGTTCACTCCGCCGCTGGACCTCCCCCGGTTCGACTACCAGCAGGCGTGGCACGTTCGCCGGGCGGACGATCCGGCACATCGCTGGCTGCGTGAGGCCATCGCCGGCTGCGTGAGGCAGTCCTGACCTGCGCCCGACCCCCGGAGACACCCGGAGTAACCCCATGCTCACCGCCCCGGAAAACGGATAACTCGAGATATAATAAGTGCACCTATTCATGTCGAGGTGTGCCGTGGACAAACCCGCCGAGATGTTCGACCGCGACTTCGAGTGGGCCGAACTGACCCGCTTCGCCGCCCTGCCCGGGCCGCGCGCCACGCTCGGCGTGGTCTCCGGGCGCCGCCGCCAGGGCAAGACGTTCCTCCTCGACGCCCTCACCCGAGCCGACAACGGCTTCATGTTCACCGCGACCGAGACCACAGAGGCCGACGCCCTGCGCCAGTTCGGCGAAGCCCTCGCACGCTACCGCGACCAGCCCACCCCGTTCCGTTTCGCCCACTGGGACGAGGCAGTCACCGAACTCATGCGCATCGCCGACCGGGGCGGCCCCACCACCGCGGTCATCGACGAGTTCCCCTTCCTCGCCAAGGCCTCGCCCGCCCTTCCCTCGATCATCCAGCGCGCCCTGGACCCCACCGCCCAGCACGCCAACACCCCCGTACGGCTCCTGCTGTGCGGCTCCGCTCTGTCCTTCATGGGCAGCCTCCTCGCCGGCAACGCCCCCCTGCGCGGACGTGCCGCCCTCGAACTCGTCGTTCCCACCCTGGACTTCCGCCTCGCCGCCGAGTTCTGGGAGATCAGCGACCCACGCACCGCCCTGCTCACCAACGCCATCGTCGGCGGCACCCCCGCCTACCGCCGCGAGTTCACCCAGGGCGACACCCCCGGCGGACCCGACGACTTCGACGACTGGGTCGTCCGAGCCGTCCTCAACCCCGCCCGCCCGCTCTTCCGCGAACCCCGCTACCTGCTCGCCGAAGAACCGGAACTACACGACACCGCGCTCTATCACTCCGTCCTGGCCGCCATCGCCGCCGGTAACGCCGCACGCGGCGGCATCGCCGACTACCTCGGACGGAAATCCACCGACCTCGCCCACCCGCTCAGCGTTCTCCAGAACGTCGGCATGATCACCCACGAAGCCGACGCCTTCCGCCGCAACCGCTCCGCCTACCGCATCGCCGAACCCCTCGTCACCTTCTACCACGCGGTCATGCGCCCCGCCTGGGGCGACCTCGAGCGTCCCGGACGCGCCACCGCGGTATGGCGGCGCGCCCAGACCACTTTCCGCAGCAAGGTCGTCGGCCCGCGCTTCGAGCAGGTCTGCAGGGAATGGGCCCGCTGGCACGCGGCCCCCGAGACCCACGGCGGACAGGTCACCAGGGTCGCCAGCGGCACCGTCAACGATCCCGTGGCGAAGACCGGCCACGAAGTCGACGTCGCGACGCACGGCGAGAACGGTGACGGCCGAGAAACGCTGCTCGCGATCGGTGAGGCCAAGTGGAACGACGTTATGGGGATGGGGCACCTGGAACGCCTCCAGCGCATCCGCGCCCTCCTCACCGCACGCGGCACCGCCACCGACGCCACCCGGCTCCAGTGCTACAGCGGCGGGGGGTTCACCGACGAACTGCGCCGCCGCGCCGACGACGACCCCGCGATCGAGCTGATCGACCTGGACCGCCTCTACCACGGCGCGTAACGCGACTTGCCGCCCCCCGGACACACCCGGAGCACCCCCGCCGACTAGGCTTCCCGGGTCTTCTTGTCATGATCACTCAGGCCGGAGTCCCCCCATGCTCACCGTCCGGTTGCCCGCAGCAACACCCGTCCTCTCGGCCGTGGCCGCCGCCGTCCTGCTCGTCGGCTGCTCGGCCTCCGTCGAGGTCGAAAAGTCCTCCCCGCCGAAGCTGTCCTCGGACAAACTGGCCACCACCGTCGCCGACAAGCTCGCCGCCTCGACCGGGCGGGCGAAGCCGGACATCACCTGCCCGGACGACCTCGTCGGCAAGGACGGCACCACCACCCGGTGCAAGCTCACCGCCGACGACGGCAGCACCTTGGGCGTCACGGTCACGGTGACCTCGGTCGACGGGAGCACCATCAACTTCGACGTCAAGGCCGACGACACGCCCACCCCGGCCCCGAGCTGACCGCGCGGACCTCGCAACCGGACCCGGAGCGCGCGTCACAAGGTGATGCCCAGGATCTTCTCGATCAGGCGGGACGTCTCCTCCCACAGCTCGCGCCGGGTCTCGGCGCTCCGGCCCGGCGATGGACACTCCAACGGCCTGGCCTCCTTCACCGAGAAGTAGCCGCCGGTGACCGTGGCGAACGCGGGGTCGGTGGCCAGCCGGACGATGATGCCGGCGCCGCGCCGTGGATCGCCGATGCCCGCGCGGGTGAGCACCTTCTCCAGCACCCCGGCTCCGGGCAGGTCGCGCCCGAGACCGGTGGTGTTGAACCCCGGGTCGCAGGAGTTGGCCGTGACTCCGGTGCCCGTCAGCCGTCGGGCGAGTTCCGCGCTGAACATGATGTCCATCAGCTTCGTGCGCCCGTACAGGCGGCTCGACGCGCGGCGCCCGTACGGGGCGGTGAGGGTCAGGTCGCGCGCCGGGTCGAGGCCGCCCGCGCGCCGGGCGGCCTCGGAGGCGACGGTGACGATCCGCGCGGGGGCGGAGGCGATCAGCGCGTCGCGGAGCGTGTGGGTGAGGAGCCACGGGGCGAGGTAGTTCACCACCGTCATCTCGCTCAGCCCCTCGGCGGTGACCCGCTGGGAGAAGGCGTGTACGCCCGCGTTGTTGACCAGAACGTCGATGCGCGGGCAGCGGGCGGCGATCTCCTGCCCGGCCCGGCGTACGTCGTGCAACGAGGACAGGTCGGCCAGGAACACCTCGACGGGGCCGCCGTCCGGTGCGAGGGCCTCGATGTCGCGGCGCAGTTCGTCGGCCCGCGCCCGGCTGCGGGCCACGATGCCCAGCGCGGTGCCACGGCGGGCCAGTTCCAGCGCCGTGAGCCTGCCCAGTCCGCTCGTCGCACCGGTGATCACGGCGACGGGTCGCTGGTTCACGGGAATCCTCCTCGGCAGATAATGAGGTACCTCAGCAATATAGTGAGGTACCTCATCATCAGGCTAGTGAAGGAGTTCGGGTGAGCGGCACGGTGACGCCCGAGGAGCTGGGAATGCGCTTCCTGGTCCTGTCGCATCGGGTGCGGCGGGTGGTCGACGAGCGGATGACCGAGCGAGGGCCGTCCCTCGCGCGCACGAAACTCCTGCGGGTGCTCGCCGACCAGGGCCGGCTCCGCCAGTCCGCGCTGGCCCAGCGACTCGGCCTCGCCGCCCGCACGGTCACCGAGACGGTCGACGGCCTCGAACGCGACGGCCTCGTCGCACGCACTCCGGACCCGGCCGACCGCCGGGCCAAACTCGTCAGCCTCACCGACGAGGGAAGCGCGGCGCTCGACGCCGCCCATGGCACCGGTGAACAGGTGCTCAGGGAGATTTTCGGAGCCCTCGGCCCCGAGCAGCGGGAAACCCTCGCGGGCCTGCTCGGCCTGATCGACCGGGCCACGTGAAACAGACCACGTGAAACAGGCCACCTGAACCCGGCCACCTGAACCCGGCCGTGCGCCGCCGGGCCGAAACCCGCTAGCCGCCGCCCGGGGCCGTGGCCGACGGCAGGCGGCCGACGGCGCGCGCGCCGCGCGGGGCGTCCGCGAAGTGGAGGGTGCCGCCGTGGCGGGTCGCGATCTCGCGGGCGATGGCCAGGCCGAGCCCGGCCCCGCCGGACTTCCGGGTGCGGGCGTCCTCCAGCCGGCTGAAGCGCTTGAAGACCCGCTCCCGGTCGGCCACGGGGATGCCGGGGCCGTCGTCGCGTACCTCGAACACGACGGCGGCCCCGCCCTCGTCGCGCTCGGTACCGACCGTGACCTCGACCGTCGTACGGGCGTAACGGCACGCGTTGCCCAGCAGGTTGCGCAGCAGCCGTTCGAGCTGGACGTCGCTGCCCCGGACCCAGGCGGGTGGGTCGTCGGCGACGCAGCGGATGTCGAGGGGGCGGGGGTGGGGCAGGTGCCGGTGTTCGACGGCCAGGTCGTGGGCGAGGTCGGTGAGGTTCACCCGCGTGTCGGCGACGGGCGCGCCGCCGCCCAGTCGGGCCAGGAGCAGCAGATCGTGGCTGAGGTCCTGCAGCCGCACGATGTCCCGGAGGGCCTCGCGTACGCGGTTCTCCCAGTCGACGCCCTCCGGGTGGGTCAGTGACGCTTCGAGGGAGGCCCGCAGCCCGGCGAGGGGGCTGCGCAGCTCGTGGGAGGCGTCGGCGATGAACCGCTGCTGGAGTTCGGCGGAGCGCTCCAGCCGGTCCAGGGTCGTATTGATGGTGCGCGCGAGCCGGGCGATCTCGTCGGACGAGGCCGAGGACGAGACCGGCACTCGGCGGCCCAGTGAGCGGGCCGTGATGTCTTCGAGTTCGCGGCGGATTGCCTCGACGGGACGCAGCGCCCGGTCCGCCGCGATCCACGCGGTGGCGGCGAGGACCACGACGACGAGGGGTGCCCAGAACGCCAGGCCCCACCCGAGGCCGGGCAGGTAGCCGAGCACAGAGCTGCCGGTGGTGACGGACCACCAGAACTCCCCGGCGAAGAGGACGGCGGCGCCGCCGCCGACGACGAGGGCGAAGCGGAAACGCAGGGACCACGTCCGGCGGACGGAGCGCGTGAACCCCCACACCGTGGCGCCGACGATCAGCATGACGCCCGGGGGACCGATCTTGGGCTCCCGCAGCAGGGCCAGGGCGTCCGCGTACGGGAGGCACAGGGCGGCCGCGATGAGCAGCCAGCCCGCCGTGAGCCCGGCCCGGACGGCGGCACGTGCGTGGGGTGTGGCCGCCGCCGTGCGCGGGGGGTGTGCTGTCCGGCTGTCCGTCGCTTCAGGCCGCGCCACGACCGCTCATTCTGTAGCCGCTCCCCCGTATGGTTTCGATCGATTCGCGGCCGAAAGGCGCGTCGATCTTCCGGCGCAAGGCGCTCACATACACCTCGACGATATTCAGGTCGCCCTCGAAATCCGCCGACCAGACCTGATCGACGATGTCTGTCTTGGTCACGATTTCACCGGCCCGCCGCATCAGGCATTCGAGCACCGCGAATTCCTTCGCGGTCAGCCGGATGGCGACATCGCCACGGCCGGTGGCCCGGTTCGCCGGGTCGAGCCACAGGTCGTCGACGCACAGCACGGTCCGGATCCGGGAGCCTCCGCGCCGGAGCAGGGCCCGCAGCCGGGCTTCGAGGACCACGTACGAAAAGGGCTTGGCCAGGAAGTCGTCCGCGCCGGTGTCCAGCGCCTCGGCCTCGTCGTACTCGCCGTTCTTGGCGGTCAGCATCAGGATGGGCGTCTCGATGTCCTCCGCGCGCAGCCTGGCACAGACCCGGTATCCATTCAGGCCGGGCAGCATGATGTCGAGCACGATCGCCTGATACGCGTTCTGGCGCGCCATGTGCAGACCGACCAGTCCGTCATGGGCCACGTCGACCGCGTATCCGGCCGCTTCCAGGCCCCTTTTCAGGGCGACCGCGAGCCCTTCCTCGTCTTCCACCACCAGGAGTCGCACCGCTCAAGTATCCACAGCCGGTTTCCTTTTCTCTGAAGAGGTCTTCAGGTTCCTTCAGCGTCGTCTCAGCGGCCCCGGGAGAGCATCGGGCCCGTTCCCCGCCCCCGGCCCCCGAGGTGTCCTGTGACCATCACCGCCCCCATCCGCCCTGCCCCACTACGTGGCATGCCGGAAGCGTCCGGGAAGGCCAGGACGCCGTGGGGCCGCCGGGTGGCCCTGACGGTGGCCGTCGTGACGACGCTCGCCGCCGTCGTGCAGCAGGGGTTGCTCGCGGTGGGCGGCGGCGGATGGCTTCCGGGCCGGCAGCCCTGGCCCTGGCTGCTCGTCGCCGCCCCGGCGTGGCTGCTCGCCGGACCGGGCCTGCGGGGGGCGCCCGGTCCGCCGCCCGTGGTCGCTCGGGCCGTGGCCAGGCTGAGGCGCATACCCGCGTGGGCGGGCCTCGTCGCGGTGCTGGCGATGGCCGCCGCCGTGTGGGCCGCTCTCCAGGACCACGAGCCGCTGATCGGCCATGAGGAGGCGGTGTACGCGAACAAGGCCCGCTCGTGGCTCGACGGCACCCCGGACGCGGGCTGGGGCACCTACCGTCCGGTGGGGCTCCCCGCGCTCGGCCGGATCGCCCTGGCCGTCCACGACGACGTGGGCGCCCTGCGCGTGGTCGCGCTGCTGCTGGTCCTGTTCACCCTCGCCACGACGTATCTCGTCGCCGCCCGGCTGACCACACCACGGCGGGCCGTCGTGGCAACGCTGCTGCTGCTCGGCGGGCTGGGCTTCCTGCGCCGCGTGCCGCAGTTCCTCAACGACATCGGCGCCACGGGCCTGCTGCTGATCGTGGTCTACCTGCTCGTCCGCGCCCAGGAGAAGCCCGGTTCACGGGCCCTGGCCGTCCTGCCCCTGGCCGCGCTCGCCGCCTTCTATCTGCGGTACGGCGTGGTGGGCACCCTCGTGGCCGTCGTCATCGCCGCCGTCTTGGCGTACGGCCCCCGGGCGTGGCTGGCCCAGGGCCGCCGACTGGCGCTGTGCGCGGGCGTCTTCGTCGCCGGGCTCGTGCCGCACTTCGTGTACGCCACCGAGGTCACGGGCAGCCCGCTCGGCCTGATCCTCTCCGCGACCGAGCGGGCCGGGCGGAGCTATGTGGGCGACGGCCTCGTCTACTACGTGTCCGTCTTCCCGTACCGGCTGGCCGGCGACCTCGGCGCCGTCGTCATGGCCGCCGGGCTGTGGGGGCTGGGCGCCGCGCTCCGGCGCCGCCGGCGCCACCAGGAGCGGCCCCACGACCGGCGGCGGGTGTTCCTGGGCCTGACCGCCGTCCTCACCTTCGTGGTGCTCGGCGTGGCGACGGACGGCGAGCCACGCTTCGTCTACCTGTCCGTCGCCCTGCTGACCGTGCTGGGCGTACAGACCCTCGCCGAGGCAGCCGGCCGCTGGTCCGCGACCGTGCTCACCGCCGTCGCCGCGCTGGCCGCCGTCACCGTGCCGGCGACCGCCCAGTACGTGGCGCACGCCGCGACGCCGGGCCCGCACGCCCAACACCTGTCCACCGTCGCCGTGGCGCGGCAGCTCGCGAACGACCGGCCCTGCCTGCTGGTCACCGGCTACGAGCCCGACCTCGGCTGGTACTCGGGCTGCGACGCGGTCACCTACGGCCAGTACCGGCGCATGCCGCCGCCCTCCGGGGTCGAGGTGAGCCTCGTCCTCTTCGAGCGGGGCCGGCTCCAGCCCGGCCCCGCCTCCCTGCGGCGACTCATCGGCGGGCGGGCCACCACGACCCGTACGATCCGCACCGCGGGCTCGCTCGGCACGGCGACCGTCATCACGCTGCGCGCAGGGCGCTGAGGCCCGCCTTCAGCCGAGCTTGAGCAGGAGGTCGGTGAGTTCGACCGGCATGGTGATCATGCAGTCGTGGCCGGTCGCCAGTTCCCACACCTGTGACGGGGAGCCGTTCGGCTGGGTCGCGGGGACGGGGCGCCGGGCGAAGCCCTCCGGCTGGCCGGCGGTGCAGTGGATGTGCGTCCGTGGGATGCCGTTCACGGCCGGGTTGTCCAGCCGGACCGGCTGCTGGAGGCAGCGCACCGGCTGATCCGACAGCATGGTGCGCAGCCACGCGACGTCCTCCGGGTCGGTGACCCCGAACAGACCCATGGGGGGCGGCATTTCGGGGATCGGCGGCACGCGCCAGCCGCTCTCGGACGCCAGGGCACGGTCGATCACCTCCTGGGCCTTGGGGAGGACATCGGCCGCCGTCTCGCCGTGCTCCGGGACCATCGCGTCGAGGTAGACCAGGTGCGAGATCCGGTCCGGGACCTGGTTGGCGGCGGACGAGATGACCAGCCCGGCGTAGCTGTGGCCGACGAGCACGACATCGGTGAGGTCTTCCCCGGTGATCAGTCGGACGACGTCCTCGACGTGGGTGTCGAGCCCCACCTCGGGGCCGAGGAGATGCGCCTTGTCGCCGTAGCCGGTCAGGGACGGCGCGATCGGCCGGTGTCCGGCCGCCGTCAGCAACGGGACCACGCGGTCCCAGGCCCGGCCACTGTGCCAGGCACCGTGTACCAGCAGATACGTTGTCATGGTTTCGCTCCTCGCTGAGTCGGCTCGGTGGACCGCCGACCACGCTGCCGCCCTGGCCCCGCCCCAGCCAGGGCCCCCGCGATCCTGGGGGTGACAGGGCCAGGCAGGCCCCCGGTCGCGCGCATTACGGTGGCGGGATGGCCGACGAACGAAACCCGCTGGGCGATTACATACGCGCGCGCCGTGAGCTCGTCACTCCCGAACAGGTCGGTATCCCCGTGGTGGGGATACGGCGCGTGCCGGGCCTGCGCCGGGAAGAGGTCGCGATGCTCGCAGGCATCAGCGCCGACTACTACCTGCGCCTGGAACAGGGCCGCGACCGCAACCCCTCCGTACAGGTCCTGGAGTCCCTGGCCCGCGTGCTCCGACTCGACGACGACGCGACGGCGTACCTGCTGAGCCTCGGCGCCGAGAAGCCCCGGCGGCGCCGGCGGCGCGCCCGGAAGGAGACGGTCCCTCCGGGCATGGCCAAGCTCGTCGACGCGCTCCCCTTCCCGGCCTACATCGAGGGCCGCTACCTCGACGTCCTCGCCGCCAACGCCTTGGCGACCGCCGTGTCACCGCGCCTCACGACGGGAGCCAACCGCCTGCGGGACGCGTTCCTCGACCCGGCCGAACAGGCCCTCTACCCCGACTGGGAGGAGGCCGCCGGGTGCCTGGTGGCCGGCTTCCGCGCGTCCGTCGGCACCGACACGGACGACCCCCGCTTCATCGAGCTCGTCGGCGAACTCTCCCTGGCCAGCCCCCGTTTCAGCCGGCTCTGGGCCCGCCACGACGTGGTGGCGTGCGAGGGTGAACTCAAGCACATCGACCACCCCCAGGTCGGTCTCCTCCGGCTCAACCGGGAGCGGCTGGGCATAGGCGGCAACGGCACGGCGGGCCAGACGCTCGTCATCTACCACCCGGACCCCGGCAGCGACAGCGCCGACAAACTGGCACTCCTCGCCTCCGCCACGCGGACACCGGCGGCTCCGCAGGCCACCGGCGCCGCCGAACGGGCCTGAGCGGATGCCGTCCGCTGCCCCA
The DNA here is from genome assembly GCF_039532705.1 of Streptomyces sparsogenes subsp. cuspidosporus. NCBI lineage: Bacteria > Bacillati > Actinomycetota > Actinomycetes > Kitasatosporales > Streptomycetaceae > Streptomyces > Streptomyces sparsogenes. Next base: position 137,764 of record NZ_BAAASD010000018.1, read on the forward strand.
CGGCGGCGGTCGTCACGGTCGTCAGGATCGTCAGGGCCGTCAGGGACGTCACGGACGTCAGGGAGCGGTGCCCGGAGCCACCACGAACCACCGCGCCGGCAGGTCGATCCGCGTCCCGTCCGCCCGGTACTCGGTCTGCGGCAGGGTCGTGGGGCCCTGGGCCAGCACGGTCAGCCCCGCCTCGCGCAGCAGCTCCGGCACCTCCGCGTCCTGCGCGTCGGCGGGGCGCAGGCCGTGGTCGAACACCCGGCGGAGTTTGGGCGGCGGGCCGCCGGGGTCCTGGGCGGCCTCCCGCAGCACGCTCTTGGACTCCTCGGTCAGCTCGGCCACGAACGCCCGCCCGCGCCGCCCCAGCAGGGTGGCCACCGCCTCGGCGACCGGCCGCCGGTCCGACGGGTCGCTCTGGTGGATGACCGCGCGCAGGTAGACGTTGGCGTCGCCGAGGCGCTCGTGCAGTTCGCGTACGGCCTCGGCGTCGGTGAGGTTGAGCTGCTCGAACTCGGCCACCTTCGCGGTATCGGCGCGCCGCGCGTGGTCGATGGCCGCCCGGGACAGGTCCACGCCGAGGGCGCGCGGGAAGTGGGCGGCCAGACAGCGGGTCTGGGTGCCGTTGCCGCAGCCGAGGTCCACGATCGGCAGTCCGGTGTCGGCGTACGGGGTCAGCAGCCGCAGGTGCGGAATCGCCGCCAGCGACGGGTCCGTGTCCCAGATGGCCTCGCCCGGCGCGTCCGAGGTGTTCCGCCAGTAGCCTTCCCACGCTTGCCGGTAACGCTCCGACACGGTCATCCGCCACTCCTCGGTATGAGAGGCCCCCTGGCGCGGTGGGAGAGGGCCTGTTCGAACCAGACGGTCTTGCCCTGGGCCGTCCGGGTGCTGCCCCACTCCCGCGCCAGGGCGCTGACCACTCGGAGTCCGCGCCCTGCCTCGTCGTCGGGGCCCGCGCTCAGCAGCACCGGAAGCTCGTGGTCGTCGTCGGCCACCTCGCACAGCAGCGCCTCCGTACGCACCAGGCGCAGCACCACGTGATGGGTGTGGGAGTGCCGTATCGCATTGGTGACGACCTCGCTGACCAGCAGTTGGGTAGTCTCCACGGCCTCCGGCAGGCCCCATCGCAGCAGCCGCTCACGCACCAGCCGCCGCGCCCGGCCCACTTCCCCGGGCTCCAGGGCGAGCCGCCACCGGGCCACGTCGTGGGCGGGGACGCCGTTCAGCCGGGCCATCAGCAGCGCCACGTCGTCCTTGCGGCCACCTTGGGTGTTGAGGGCGCGGATGATGGTGTCGCAGGCCTCGTCCATCGAGGCGGCCGGGTGTGCGGCGGACGCGCACAGCGCGGCGAGCCCGGCGCCTATGTCCTGGCCGCGCACCTCCACCAGGCCGTCCGTGCACAGCACCAGGCGGTCGCCCGGCGCCACCCGTATCAGGGCCGTCTCGAAGGGCACCCCGCCGACCCCGATGGGCGCCCCGGTCGGCAGGTCGAGCAGCTCGCTGCGGCCGTCCCCGGCGCGCACCAGCACCGGTGGGACATGGCCCGCGTTGGAGATCAGCAACTCGGAGCGGATGGGGTCGTAGACCGCGTACAGGCAGGTGGCGAGGTAGTGCTCGCCGAGCCGCCGCGCAAGGTCGTCGAGGTGGCGCAGCAGCTGCGCGGGCGGCAGGTCGAGGGCCGCCAGGGTCTGTACCGCGGTACGTAACTGGCCCATCATCGCGGCCGAGTTGAGCCCGTGGCCCATCACATCCCCGACGACCAGCGCGGTGCGCGAGCCGGGCAGCTTGACGCAGTCGAACCAGTCGCCGCCGATCCGGCCGAGCCGGGTGCCCGGCAGATAGCGGGTGGCGATGTCGCAGCCCGCCATGCGCGGGGTGACCTGCGGCAACATGCTGTCCTGAAGCGTCTCGGCGACGTTCTCCTGGTAGGTGTACATGCGGGAGTTGTCGAGCACCAGGCCCGCGCGGGCGGCGAGTTCGGCGCCCGTCGTACGGTCCATGTCGTGGAACCGCTCCCGCCCGGGGCGGCGCATCAGCACCATGAAGCCCAGCACCACGTCGCGCGCCTTCAGCGGCACGATCAGCAGCGACCGCCCGTTGATCAGCGGCCTCAGGTCCCGCTTCTCGAACTGCGCGGCGATCCGGTCGCCCAACGCGTCGTCGACGTACGGGATCAGCACGGGCTCGCCGGTGACCATGCACTGGAAGAACGGGGTGTGCTCGGGGAAGGCGATGGACTCCCCGACCGGCACGGTGTCGTCCCAGCGGCCCGGTTCGTCGTTGTGCTCGACCCACACCCGGTGCCAGACGGTGGTGACGTCGGGCGGGCCGTCGGGGAACCCCTCGCCGGCCAGCACCTGGGCGCGCAGATGGGTGCCGGCGAAGTCGGCGAAGCGGGGCACGGCGGCGCTGGTGACCTCGCGGATGGTGCGGGCGAGGTCGAGGGAGGTGCCGATGCGCCCGCTGACCTCGTTGAGGAACTCCAGGCGCTCGCGGACGGCGGCGTACTCCAGATCGACCTCGTCGAGCGTGTCGGGCTCATCGGGCGCGTCGCGCTCATCGGGCGGGGCGACACCGTCGGGCCTGAGGTCTTGAGGCGGGGCGAGGTCTTCGGACGGGAGGCTTTGGGGCGCCAGGCTTTGGGGCGGGGCGACGTCGTCGGATGCGTACGGGGCGCCGGGGGCGCCCGGTAATTCCCGCGCTCCCCCGGCGGAGGCCGCACGCCGCGCCGCCTCCTGGCGCGCCTGCCGCTCGCGATACCGGGGCATGCCCCAGTCCGGCGTCACCGGCACCCGCTCGTACTTGCTGATCTCTAGAACCGGATAGCCGAGTTCGAGGATCTGCGAGACGATCCGGCCGCCCCTGACCGGGCCCATGTTGGGCAGGATGTCCGGCAGCCGCCCGGCGAGCCGGTCCGCGCCGGGGAACTCGGTGTGCAGCGCGAAGCCGGGCGAGAACCGCTCCCGCTCCCCGCCGGACCCGCGCTCGGCCGCGGCCAGGCGCGAGGCGTCGGCCGCCAGCACCAGCAGCCGCTCGGGGCCCGGTCCGACCAGCGGATACGCCCACCACAACACCTCGACCTGGCCGTGCTCCCGATCCGCCATCCGGGCCCGCCCGGCCGTGGCGTACCCGGTCGCGGAGTGGCGCGGCGCCCCGCCCTGCCAGCCCGCGCCGCCGAGCGCGCCCGAGACCGGCAACAGATCCACCGCCGGGCGGCCCAGGGCCTCCTCACGGGCCGGGCCGAAGAGCCGGCGCGCCCCCGAACTCCAGTGCGTCACCAGCCCCTCGGCATCGATGATCACCACCGCGAGCGGCATCCGCCCGGGCTCACCACCGCGCTGCGCCGGCACCCGGGGTGCCCCGCCCAGCTCATCGTCGCCGCGCGACATGCCACGGTCCATCGGCGGAAAACTCCTTAGCCAGGCAAGATCTGCGCCACCGCTACCCACGGTACGACCGTCGTGCCCCGGCGCGCGCCGCAACACCCGAATAGGGGGATGCCGCGGCCGCCGTCTCAGCCGCGCATGGTCAGCCCCGTATGGTCACGCCGTGGCGTGTGCGCAGTCGGCGCAGTTCCCACAGGGAGAGCGCGGTTACCGAGAGCGGGCCGCCGAACAGGGAGCAGAACTGGGCCCACAGCGGCCCGCCCGGCATACCGCTCCCGGTCGCGTTCATGACGGCGATGATCCACACCATCACCACGGTGATCACGGCCGGCAGCGCGGCGTGCACATAGGCGGTGTTGAAGGCGGAGCGGGCGACGTAGGCCGAGGCCATGAAGAAGAACGGCAGCAGCCACAGTACGAACCAGAGCGCCGGGACGGCGGCCACGAACAGCCACACCCCGTGCAGCCCTTCCATCGCGTCGGTGTTGGCCCAGCCCACCCACAGGGTGGCCCCGAGGACGGCCACGGTCAGGACGTACCAGCCGACGGTCTTGAGCGGGACGCCGAGCCGGGAGCGCAGCATCCGCCTCCGCTCCTGGGGCGCGTAGCGGATGAAGAGGGCGACGATCACCGGTCCGGCGACGAGGAGCAGGACCGGGGTCAGGAGGACCTGGGCGGCGCTGTCGTTGGCCTGGTCCTTCAGGTCGCCGTCCGACCCGTACATGTAGTAGAGCGCGAACGTCGCGAGGACGCCGAGCACCGTGCGGGTGATCTGGACGCGGTCGACCACGGGGTCGTGGACGCGTGCGCCGCCGTCCTGGTCGAACAGTTTCCGCGCGGGCCGCTGCGCCAGGCGGAGCAGGGGGAAGAGGAAGGCGAGGAAGGGCACCCGCCGGTACCAGCGGCGGCCCGTGGGCGCCGGCCGGTAGGGCCCGGGCGGCGGGGGCGGCGGCCCGTACGGGTTCGGCGGCGGCGGCCCGTACGGCTGCGGCGCCGGCGGCGGCGGCCCGTACGGATCCGGTGCCGGGGGCGGCGGTCCCCAGCGGTTGCCTCCCTGCCCGGGCCCGTTCGGCGGACCCCATCCCCCCGTTGCCATGCCGACTCCTCCTCGCCCGTGCCTTCGGCGTCGCGTTCTCGCCAGTGGCCGGGAAGTCTAGGGCACGGGAAAGCCGCCGTCCCGTGCCCCGGATCCCTCAGTCCTCGTGGCCGAGTTGGAGGTCCCGCTCGGTACGGCCGCCGCCCGCGACCTGGAGGACGGTGGCGACCGGCGGGTAGCCGGCCGCGATCACCGTGTACTCGCCCGCCGAGAGGTCGACGAAGCGGAAGGCGCCGTCCGCCGTGGTGGTCGCGGTGTCCACGACATTGCCGGCCGCGTCCAGCAGCGTGACGCGGGCGTCCTCGACGAGCCGTCCGCCGCCCGCGCGCACCACACCGCGCAGCACCGCACCGCCCGCCAGCTCGATGTCCTGCCGGGTCTCGCGGGAGGCCTGGACGGTGACCGGGAGGGCGGCGGGGCGGAAGGCGGGGGCGCTGGAGGCGAGGGTGTACTCGCCCGCCACCAACTCGGCGATCACATAGCCGCCGTCGCGCCCGCTGCGGGTGGTGGCGACGACCTCGCCGCGCACATCGGTGAGGGTGACGGTCGCGTCCCGCACCGGCGCGCCGTCGGCGGTGCGCACCGTCCCGGCCAGCCGGCCCGCGCCGCCGAGCACGACGTCCAGGTCGACCGGGCGGTCGCCGACGGTGACGCTGACCGCCCGCGGCTGGTGGCCGCCGGCCGCGGCGATCAGGATGTACGAGCCGGCGCCCGGCGTGCTCAGCGCGTACCGCCCGTCCTCCCCGGTGGCCCCGCGCCCGATCTGGCGCCCCGCCACATCGATGAGGGTGAGCGCGGCGCGCGGGACCGTGGTGCCGTCGTGGTGCTGGACGGTGCCGCAGACCGGCACACCGGCGGTGGTGGGCGCGGGCGCGGTCCTGGGCACGGTGCGCGCGGCCGGGACGACGGGGTCTTGCTGGACGGCAAAGTCGGTGTGGGACACCAGAGGTTTCTCCTTCAGCAGGAAGGCGAGCAGGAAGCCCAGGACGAGCACCGGCACGAGATAGAGGAAGATCCGCGGCATGGCGTCGGCGTACGCCGCGATGTAGCCGTCGCGCAGCGGGCCGGGCAGCGAGTGCACCAGCTGCGGCGTGACGGACTCGGGGTCGGGCAGGTCGGGCAGCCCTCCGGCGCCGGCCGCCCCCGGGTCCGCGCCGCCGGCGGGGAGTTCGACCGCGAGCCGGTCGGCGAGGCGGTGGGCGAAGAGGGTGCCGAAGACGGCCGCGCCGACGCTGCCGCCCATCTGCCGGAAGTAGTTGTTGGCGCTGGTGGCGGTGCCGAGGTCGGCGGGGCGTACGGAGTTCTGGACGGCGAGGATCAGCACCGGCAGGACCAGCCCGACGCCGAGCCCGAGGACCCCCATCCACAGGCTGTAGTCCTGGCGGGAGGTGTCCTCCGACAGCCGGGACAGCAGCCACATGCCGACCGCGGACGCCGCCCCGCCGAGGATCGGGAAGATCCGGTACCGGCCGGTGCCGCTGATGAGCTGGCCGGAGGCGATGGACGCCACGACCATGCCGCCCATCATGGGCAGCATCAGCAGCCCCGACTCGGTGGCGCTGACGCCGTCGACCATCTGGAGGAAGGTCGGCAGATAGCTGGCGGCCCCGAACAGCGCCACGCCGACGACCGCGCCGATGAGCCCGGTGACACAGAACACCGAGTCGCGGAACAGCCGCAGCGGGATGAGCGGTTCGGGCACCACGGCCTCGACCACGGCGAACAGGATCGCGCTGCCCAGCGCCCCGAGCGCGAGCCCGAGGATGACGCCGGACCGCCACGGGTACTCGGTGCCGCCCCAACTCGTCAGCAGCACCAGGCAGGTGGAGGACGCGGCCAGCAGCAGCGCGCCCAGGTAGTCGAAGCGCCCCCGCCGGACGGGCCTGGGGAGCTTGAGCGCGAGGGTCACGACGGCCATCGTCACCAGGCCGAAGGGCACGTTGACGTAGAAGCACCAGCGCCAGGACAGGTGGTCGGTGAAGAACCCGCCGAGCAGGGGCCCGGCGACCGACGCGAGGCCGAAGGCGGCGCCGATGAGCCCCATGTAGCGGCCGCGTTGGCGGGCCGGGACGATGTCCGCCATGATCGCCTGGACGCCGATCATCAGGCCCCCGGCGCCCACGCCCTGGACCGCCCGGAAGGCGATCAGCTCGTTCATCGTGCGGGACCAGCCCGCCAGCGCGGAGCCGAGCACGAAGACCGCGATGGCGAAGAGGAAGACGCCCTTGCGCCCCATCAGGTCGCCCAGCTTGCCGTAGACCGGCAGCCCGATGGTCGAGGCGAGGAGATAAGAGGTGACGGTCCACGGCATCCGGTCAAGGCCGTGCAGTTCACCGACCACCTTGGGCAGGGCGGTGGCCACGATGGTCTGGTCGAGGGCCGCCAGCAGCAGCGTGAGCACCAGCCCGAAGAACACCATCCGCACCCGGGCCGGGCTGAGCCCGCCCGGAGCGCCGTCCGCCGCGCCGGGGCCCCGGGCTTCCCTGACGTCCTGGGCTTCCCTGACGTCCTGGGCCTCCCAGGCGTCCTGGGCCTCCCTGACGTCCCAGCCGGGCTCCTTCGCCGCCGGATACGCCGGGGATGGCGGGGGCGCCGGGGATGCCGGGTACGCCGAGGGCGCCGACGCCTCGCGCCCTGCCTGGTGCGCCGTCTCCCGCGCCGCCTCGTACGCCGTCCTGGCCCAGGCGGGCGCGGGGGCGGCAGCACGTCCCGGCTCGTCCCCCTTGGCCAGGGGGGTCCAGGTGATCCCGCCCATGTCCTTCTCCCCTCGTCGCGCCTGCACCGCCGCCCATTTCTCGCATTACGCGACAACTGGGATCAAGCGCGACGAATCGCCGTTGACCGGTGGGGAGAGGGACATGAGGGGCTTTCGCCCCGGTCGGACGGTGTGCGGCCACGCAATCACAGCGCGGGGGAAACCACCCGATCCGGTGATGCCGGGAGTTGCTTCTCGACCAGGTCTCGAGTGCCGTCCCGGCTGCCATCTCGCCTACTTCTCGACTTCGGCCGCGAGCTTGGCGAGCACCGCGTCATGGATACGGGCCAGCCCCTTGGGCGCGAAGGTCCGCTCGAAGAAGCCGCCGATGCCGCCCGCGCCCTGCCAGACCGTGGTGACCTGCACTCGCGCCCTGCCCTCGCCCGCCGGGGTGACGGTCCAGGTGGTGACCATCGAGGAGTTGCGGTCCTTCTCGACGAGCTGCCCGTCCGTCGGCTCGGACACCTCGAGCAGACAGTCCCGCACCCGCTTGCTGGTGGCCTGGAGCTTCCAGTGGACGAGCGTGCCCTCGCCGTCGCCGCCCTCGCGCACCTCGTACTCGCTGAACTGCTCCGGAAGCAGCCTGCCGCGCGTCCCGCTGTAGTCGGCGAGCGCGTCGAACACGTCCTCGGGGCTTCCCGTGACGATCCGCTCGGTGGTGGCCTCGACCTGGCCCATTGCTCTCCTCCACTCATTGCCCGGCGCCCCGGCGCGTGGCGCCTCGCCTGCGGCAAGCCAACCACCTCGGCTGCGAGTTTGCCCAATCGGCGCAGGGCCGCGGCGCGGGCGGCGGAGGGACCCCCGCAACGTCGGGCGACGCGCGCCGACCTGACAATTCACCGCGCTGCCCTGTCGAACGGATGACGGCAGACACGACCAAGGGAGTCAGTGAACACGATGGCGACCACCCCCTCCGAGCCAGGAGACGGCCGGCCGGACCCGCGCCAGAGCGCGGTCATGAACGAGCGGCGCCACCTGATCAATCTCGCGTACCGGCTCCTCGGCTCGCTGGCCGAGGCCGAGGACGTCGTCCAGGAGACCTACGCCCGCTGGTACGCCCTGCCCCCGCGGCAGCGGGACGACATCACCTCCCCCGGGGCCTGGCTGAACACGGTCACCAGCCGGCTCTGCCTCAATGTGCTCTCCTCGGCACGGGTCCGGCGGGAGACCTACGTGGGAGAGTGGATCCCCGAGCCGCTGCCCGAACCCACGGAGTGGCACGCCGGGCCCTCGGACGGCATCACCGCCGACCCGGCCGACCGGGTCACCCTCGACGAGTCGGTCAACATGGCCTTCCTCGTCGTGCTGGAATCGATGACCCCGGCCGAGCGGGTCTCGTTCATCCTCCACGACGTCTTCCGGTATTCCTTCGCCGAGGTGGCCGAGATCCTCGGCCGCACCCCCGCGGCCTGCCGCCAGCTGGCGTCCTCGGCCCGCCGCCGGATCCGCGTGGCGCAGGCTCCCGCGACTCCGGTGGCCTGGCAGGCCGACATCATCAGGAACTTCAAGCAGGCGTGGGAAGCCAAGGACATCAACGCCCTCATCGGCCTCCTCGACCCCGGCGCCACCGCGATCGCCGACGGCGGCGGAGCCGCCGGCGCGCTGCTCCGCCCGATCGAGGGCGCCCGGCAGATCGTGCGCTTCCTGGTCAACCTCGCCGGCAAGCTGGACCACCTGACGCTCCTGGAACGCACGGTCAACGGCCGGCCCGGCCTGATCCTCCAGCAGGACGGGGTCACGGTGTCGGTGTACGCGTTCGACATCGCGGGCGACCGGATCAAGCACATCTGGGCGGTGCGCAACCCCGCCAAGCTCCGGCCGTGGACCGCGGGGCCGACAGCGCTCGGTGAACGCGGCTAGCACGGATCACGGTCACCCTCCCCCGGGGCGGCGGACGCGGGCCGCCGCCACCTCTCCCCTCAATCAAACGTGTGTTCTAATGCTGGGAGGAGCGAGACCCGGAGGTGCACGCCATGCGCTGGGACAACCTGACCGACGGGGACGGGGCCGCCGCGCCCGCCCTCTTCGCGGCCGACGCGGTGACCACCCGCACCTTCGGCATGTCGATTCTGGCTCCAACCACACATCACAGCAGTACTCTTGACGGGTGACCAGACCACGAAAGAGAGCCAGCTTGTACGCCCGGCTGTCTGTCGCCGCCGACACGGAGAATGTCTCCCTGGAGGGCATGATCGATGACATGCGGGCCCTGTGTGCTCGGGAGAACCTCGGAGAAGTGGCTCTCCACATCGATGATGGTAAGTCCGGAGGCCGACGTGACCGCGACGAATTCCAGGCTTGGTTGAATGACGCCCGGACCGGTGCGTGTGACGTCCTGGTGAACCCCGTCACCGACCGACTGACCCGCGAGGGCCTGAACGTCGCCGCGATGATCCTGGACGTCGTTGAGGGCAAGGACCCAGCTACCGGCAAGCTGACCCACATGCCGGTCCGCCTTGTCGACTGCAATGGTCTGGACTCTCTCCACGGTGATGCCTTCCGATTCCGCTTCGTCATTCAGGCTGAAGTCGGACGCGCGGAGCGGGAACGCATCCGCCAGCGGAGCCGCGACAGGGCCCGCCGCCTTCGGCACGCTGGCCGCTGGGGAGGAGGAACCCCACCCTTCGGGTACAAGGCAGTACCGAACCCAGAACTGAACGAAGACAGGGAGCCGAAGGGATGGGTCCTGGCTGTAGAGCCAGCGGAGGCGAAGCACATCCGCGATGCGGCTGAGTCCCTCCTGCAAACGGAACCAGACCCGCTCAACAAGGTTGTCCGGCGCCTGAACCACGCTGGCGTCAAGCCCAGGCGCGCGAAGGAGTGGTCGCGCCAGACACTGGCGAAAGTTCTGACCGGCGATCACATCATGGGCCGAGCTGTCGAGAATGGCCGTCCGATACGTGACGACGAAGGCAACATCCTTACCCCCTGGCCAGAGATCCTGACTCCCGGGCAAGTGGCTGCTCTTCGCGCTGTCCTGGCCCCGAACCCAGACGCTCCGTACAGCGGTGGTCGTCGGCCGGCCAGACTCCTGTCCTCGCTCCTGACCTGCCCAGGTTGTCTGTCCGTTCTCCAGGTCTTCCGGCGCAAGTCACGAACGACGAACCCTGATCCGGTCATCGGCTATCGCTGTACGACACGAAGCCAGGGCGGAACCTGCCCATCTCCGGTCAGCGTGACCGCCGGACCGATAGAGGAGTACGTGACTGACCTCTACCTGTCCACGGTTGGCCACATGCCCATGTATCGGGAGCGGACAGTGGTGTCTAGTGTGGAGGAGCTGGCCGCCGTGGAGGCGGACATCAGGGAGACCCTGGCCGACCTGGCCACATACGCGGACGCGGCCACCTTCGCGCGCCTCCAGCGTCTCCAGGCCCGCCGTGACGAACTGGCCGCCGCTGAGCCTGACCGGCGGACAGAGATGGTTCCGACCGGCCAGACCATGGCGGAGTACTGGGCGGACGCCATGGTGGATGACCGCCGGGAACTACTCGCACAGGCATTCGAAGAGCTGACCGTACTCCCTGGCAAGAAGGGCCCGAAGGGTTTCGACCCCGCGCGGCTGCGGAGGCGATGGGCGCAGGAGGCCGACGCCGGGGCCGAGGGGTCCGATCAGCTGACGCTGCTGTGAGGGTGCGCCCGTCGCGGGCGTGCGATCCGGTCGGGTCACGCCGTCGCGGGCAGCACGGCCCCCGCCGCCGCGCCGCCCGTGCCCTTTCCTGTGGGCGGGGCGGGCGCCGCGACGGGCACGCCCGCCCGGCTCAGGGCGGCCGCCAGCCGGTCGCGGGCCTCGACCTGGGCGGCGATGCGCGCGTCGAGGACGGCGAGCCGCTCGCGGGCGATCCTGAGCCCCTCGGCGGCGGGCCTGGCGCTCGTCATGTCGCCGTCCAGGCAGGGCAGGAAGCAGCGGACATCGTCCAGCGTGAGGCCCACGGAGAGCAGGTGGCGGATGTTGCGGACCCGGACGGCGGCGCGCTCGTCGTAGACGCGGTAGCCGTTGTGCTCGCGCGCGGACGTGATCAGCCCCGCCTGCTCGTAGTGGCGCAGCGCGCGCGGTGTCGCGCCCGTCGCCTTCGCCAGCTCCCCGATCCGCACCGGTCCCACCTCCGGTGCCGTTTCTACCAGGCAATGCGGTTACCAGGCGATACGACCACCGGGCGGCGGGCCCCTCATCCGACCACCGCCCCGCCGTCCACCGGCAGCACGACTCCCGTCACGAACGACGCCCCCGGCGAGGCGAGTTGGACGATGGCCCACGCCACCTCCTCCGGCCGCCCGATCCGCCCCAGCGGGGTGTGGGCCAGCTGCCAGGCCCGGACCTTCGCGCGCTGTTCGGGGGTCAGCCCCTGGTGCTCCCCGATGGGGGTCTCGATCGCGCCGGGCGCGACGGCCGCCACCCGGACCCCGCGCGGCGCCAGCTCCACGGCCCAGCTGCGGGTCAGCGTTTCGAGGGCCGTCTTCGTCGCCGCGTAGAAGGAGTTGCCCGGCCAGGCGCGCTGCCCGACCGAGGTGCTGACGTTCACCACCACCCCGCCGGTCTCCTCCAGCGGGGCGAGGGCCGCCTGGGTCAGCAGGACGGGCGCGAGGAGATTGGTGGCCAGCAGCGGGGCGGCCAGCTCGGGGGTGAGGCCGCCCAGTGGCGTGCCGCGCACGATCGCGGCGTTGTTGACCAGCACGTCCAGCCGCCCGTGGGTCTCGATGACGCGCCGCACGATGTCCTCGGGGGCGCCCTCCGCGGTGATGTCGGCCGCCAGGGGCCGGATCCGCGGGTGGCCCTCCGCCGTCTCGTCCAGCGGCGTGGGGCGCCGCCCCACCGCCACCACGAACGCCCCCCGCGCGGCGAGGGCCCGGGCGGTGGCCCGGCCGATCCCGGTGCCCGCGCCGGTGACGAGGGCGACCCTGCCGTCGAACGGGAGGGCGGCCTGACTGGAGCCGTGGTCGGTGTCGCTGATGTGGTTCATGGCCGGGATCCTGCGACCTTGCCGCCTGCGGCAGGGTCAAGCCGCCTACGGTGGACGGATGGACGGCGTGCGCGTGAGGGAGATGACGGAAGCGGACATCGACGCGGTCGCGGCGGTGCGGGTGCGCGGGTGGCAGGTGGCGTACCGGGGGCTGATACCGCAGGCGCACCTGGACGGCATGAGCGTCGAGCAGGACGCGTGCCGGCGGCGCGAGTTCTTCTCCAGAGGCGTGGGCGACGTGGTCAACGTGGTCGCCGAGACGGGCGCCGGCGAGGTGGTCGGCTGGGCGTGCTTCGGTCCGTACCGCGACCGCGATCTGCCGTCGGGCGACGCGGAGTTGTACGCCCTCTACGTACGGCCCGACCTGGTCGGCGCCGGCATCGGGCGGCTGCTGCTGACGGAGTCGGTCGCCCGCCTGTCGGAACGCGGCTTCCCGCGGCTGCGGCTGTGGGTCCTGGCGGGCAACGACCGCGCCCGCCGCTTCTACGAGCGCGCGGGCTTCGCCCCGGACGGCGGGACGGAGGCGTACGAGGTGGAGGGCGTGTCCGTGCCCGAGGTCCGGTACGCCCGCGAACTCGCCCCCGCCCCCGCGTAACCGGATCCCCGCCCCGGCGCAACCGGTCCCCCGCCCCCGCGTAACCGGATCCCCGCCTCCCGTAACCGCCCCATCGCGCCGGCGGCCCGGGCCGCCGGTGCGCGCGGGCGCCGGTCGCGACCGCCGGGGCGGGGCCGTGCCCGCGCCGCCCGCCC
>NZ_BAAASD010000019.1:0-140658 GCF_039532705.1 Streptomyces sparsogenes subsp. cuspidosporus
CTTCCTAAGACCGCTTGGCCCTCCGACTTGGCGGGGCCGGGCGCGGGCGGGACGGCGCAGACGGCGGCCACCCCGGGCGGGTTGGGCAGCCCGGCGGGGCCCCCGCCCTCGGCGTCCTCCGGGGCCCAGGGGGTCACCGCGACGAGCGCCAGCGGCCCCTCGGCCGCCCCGCGCAGGGCGGCGCGCAGGGCCGTGCGCGCGGTGTCGCGGCCGTCCGGCGGCCCGGTCAGCAGGTCGCGCAGCAGCCTGCCGAGCTCCTCGTCCGCCCGGGCCTCCGCCGCCATCAGCGCCCCGATCCGCGCCGCCGTCTCCATGGCGCGCGCGAGCCGGGGGTCCGGCGGGCCGGCCGGGCCGCCGAGCTCCAGGTCGGACAGGTGGCCGTCGTCGAGCAGCCACACATAGCCGTGCACCACGCCCCGGTGGCGCACCGGCAGACAGATCCGGCCCATGAAGACCCCCGCCGCCGGGTCGGGCGGGATTCGCAGCGGCGCCTGGGCCCGGGCGATGCCGAACCCCTCGAACCAGGCCCGCACCGCGGCTGTGGACCGGCGCCGCAGGATGGAGCGGGTGCGCACCGGGTCGAGCGCCGGCTCGTCGGCCCCCTCGGGGTCGTCGCCGCTGTCGTGGGCGCCGAAGGCGATCAGCCCGAAGTCGCGGTTCTCGAGCGTCGCGGGCGCGCCGAGCGCCGCCGAGATCTCGTCCACGAGCTGCTGATAGTCGTCGAGCACCGGCTTCCCGCCTCCCTCTTCCCGGCTGTCCTCCCATTCTCATACAGATGTCTGAGATCCCGGACACGGATGCGTGACAGCTGTCGATGGCCGGGAATCGGAGCGATCCTTAAGTTTCACGGTGAGTTGTAGAAGCCGTTCCGCGGCCTTCATCCGTCATCGTGGAGGTGCCCCGTGCTGGGTCCCGTGCTGCTCGCCGCTTCGCGCAGTGCCGCCATCCGCCGCCTCGTCTCGGCCGCCCCGGTCACCCGCCCCACGGTGGACCGGTTCGTCGCCGGCGAGCGCCTGGCCGAGGCCGTCACGTGCGTACGGTCCCTGACCGATCGCGGCCTCGAGGTGACCCTCGACCACCTCGGCGAGGACATCACCGACCCGGCGGAGGCGCTGCGCAACCGCGACGCCTATCTCGCGCTGACCGAGGCCCTGGCCACCGAGGGCCTGGCCGGGCGCGCGGAGATGTCGGTGAAGCTGTCGGCCTTCGGGCAGGCCCTGCCGGGCGGCCACGACCTGGCCCTGGCCAATGTCACCCCGGTGGTGGAGGCGGCGGACGCGGCGGGCACCACCGTCACCCTCGACATGGAGGACCACACCACCGTGGACTCCACCCTCGCGATCCTCGCCGAGCTGCGCCGGCGGTTCCCGCGGACCGGCGCGGTCCTGCAGTCGTACCTCTTCCGCACCGAGGACGACTGCCGGGCGCTGGCCGGGGAAGGCTCGCGGGTACGGCTGGTGAAGGGCGCGTACAAGGAGCCGGCGAGCGTCGCGTACCAGAACAAGCGCGACGTGGACCTGGCCTATGTGCGCTGTCTGAAGATCCTCATGGCGGGCGAGGGCTATCCGATGATCGGCTCGCACGACCCGCGCATGGTCGCCATCGCGCAGGAGCTGGCGCGCCGCTTCGGCCGCAAGCTCGACGAGTACGAGTTCCAGATGCTCTACGGGATCCGCGAGGCCGAGCAGGAGCGGCTCGCTGCCGAGGGGCACCGTATGCGGGTTTACGTCCCGTATGGAACAGACTGGTACGGGTACTTCATGCGGCGCCTCGCGGAGCGCCCCGCGAACCTGGCGTTCTTCCTGCGCTCGCTGGTCAGCCGGGGCTGACCGGCACCCGCGCCCCCGCCCCGCAGCCCCGCCCCCGCAGACCCGCCCCGACGATCGCAGACCCCCGATCGAACCCGACGCTCGAAGGAGAAACGGACCACCATGGACGCCGTGACCCAGGTCCCCGTGCCGGTGAACGAGCCGGTGCACACCTACGCCCCCGGCACCCCGGAGCGCGCCCGTCTCGAGACCAAGCTCAAGGAGCTCGCCCAGAACCCCATCGACCTGCCGATGACCATCGGCGGCGAGAAGCGGATGGGCGGGGGCGAGCGCTTCGACGTCGTCCAGCCGCACAACCACGCGGCCCGCCTGGGCACCTACGCCAACGCCACCCAGGACGACGCGCGGGACGCGATCGACGCCGCCCTGGCCGCCGCCCCCGCCTGGCGCGCGCTGAGCTTCGACGACCGGGCCGCGATCATCCTCAGGGCCGCCGAGCTGCTCGCCGGCCCGTGGCGGGAGACCCTGGCCGCGTCCACCATGCTCGGCCAGTCCAAGACCGCGCAGCAGGCCGAGATCGACACCCCCTGCGAGCTGGTCGACTTCTGGCGCTTCAACGTCCACTTCGCCCGCCAGATCCTCGCCGAGCAGCCGGTCACCAACTCCCCGGGGGTCTGGAACCGCACCGACCACCGGCCGCTGGAGGGCTTCGTCTACGCGATCACGCCCTTCAACTTCACCGCCATCGCGGGCAACCTGCCGACCGCCCCCGCCCTCATGGGCAATGTCGTCGTCTGGAAGCCGTCCCCGACGCAGACCCACGCGGCCGTGCTGCTGATGGAGCTGCTGGAGGAGGCGGGCCTGCCGAAGGGCGTGATCAACCTGGTCACCGGCGACGGCAAGGACGTCTCCGAGGTGGCCCTGGCCCACCCGGACCTCGCGGGCATCCACTTCACCGGCTCGACCCGCACCTTCCAGTACCTGTGGAAGACCGTCGGCGCCAACATCGAGAAGTACAAGACCTACCCCCGTCTGGTCGGCGAGACCGGCGGCAAGGACTTCATCGTCGCCCACCCCTCCGCCGACCCCAAGGTGCTGAAGACGGCGATGACCCGCGGCGCCTTCGAGTACCAGGGCCAGAAGTGCTCCGCCGCCTCGCGCGCCTATGTGCCGCGCTCGCTGTGGGAGGGCGGCCTCAAGGAGGAGCTCGTCGCCGAGGTGGAGAGCCTCACGATGGGCGATGTGACCGACCTGTCCAACTTCATCGGCGCCGTCATCGACGAGCGCGCCTTCGCCAAGAACAAGGCTGCCATCGACCGGGCGAAGTCCGACCCGACCATCGAGGTCGTGGCGGGCGGCACCTATGACGACAGCGAGGGCTACTTCGTCCGGCCGACGGTCCTGGTCTCCACCGACGCGGACAACGAGATCTTCAGGGACGAGTACTTCGGCCCGATCCTCGGGGTCTTCGTCTACGAGGACGCCGAGTACGACGCGATGCTGAAGCAGATGGAGTCGGCGTCGCCGTACGGGCTGACCGGCTCCGTCATCGCCCAGGACCGCGCCGCGGCCGCCGCCACCTGCGAGGCGCTGCGCTTCGCGGCCGGCAACTTCTACATCAACGACAAGCCCACCGGGGCCGTGGTCGGCCAGCAGCCCTTCGGCGGCGGCCGGGCCTCCGGCACCAACGACAAGGCGGGCGCCAAGCAGAACCTGATGCGCTGGACCTCCACCCGCTCCATCAAGGAGACCCTGGTCCCGCCGACCGACTACCGCTACCCCCACATGGGCTGACCCACGGCCCGCCCCGACGGCCGCCGTCCGCGCCTCTCGCGGGTGGCGGCCGTCGCCGTGTGGCAAGCGGAAAAGTCATGGACGGCGGGGGCGCGGCGGTGCTAGCGTCTGACAGCCAAGTAGCCGTTATTCACGGCAGTTTACGAAGTAAACCAACGAGTAAGCACCTTCTGAACGGCGCGAATACTGGTTGGTCGAGGCCGAACGGGGGTTGGCCTCGACCAGCCGAATGCCTCCGCCGGATCTCCTGCCGCGGCCCTGTCCCGGCGCCACCCCCTTCATCCCGGAACCTCCCGCGATGGGCCCTTCCCCGTCTCAGATAGTAGGACGTCCGACTAATTGTGCGGACAGCCCGGCTCAGGCGTCGTATTTTTGTGGAAGCCGAACGTCTCGCTCCATCAAGCGACGGCGGATGTGGCCGGTGCGCATGCGCAGGTGACCCCTGCCGCACCCTGCCCCCCGCCCCTTCCGGCATCTCTTCCGCGGCTGCGCCTTCTCGCGGTTCCAGCGACGTACCAGCGACGGGGAAGCGCGCGCACGCCACGCCACGAGGACACAGGGAGACGCGATCATGGCCATCACGGTTGTCCGCAGGACCCGCCGCAAGACCGACGACACCGACCGCAAGAACGCCGCCGCCGCGCTGCAGCGCGCGCTCGACCGCCGCGACAACGGCGGCGCGACCGGCCACTGACACCACGGTCGCTCGAGCACCACGGCCACTGACACCACGGTCGCTCGAGCACCACGGCCGCTTGACGCCACGGCCACTTCGGCGGCCGGCGCCCGTCAGCGCTTGGGCGTGCGCACCACCTCGAAGTGGTCCACGCGCTCGCCCGACTCGGCCAGCGCCGTGACCACCAGCTTCGGGTCCGGGCCCGGCCGCGCCTCCACCACGAGGAACGAGAACCCGGTGTAGCGCACCCGCGACCACTCCACCGTGTCGGCGCTCTTCCTGCCGTCCTTCGTCCAGTGGAAGGTCCGCACCTCGTCGAGGTCCTTGACATGGCCCTCGTAGCTGTCGGGCACCGGGAACTCGTACAGATGGGCCCCGGCCCCGCCCGCCGTGGCGTAGACGATGCCGTCGCGCACCGCGTCGGCGCTGCCGCCGACCGGGACCTTCCTGGCGGCCTTGCCGCCCCGGATGGCGTCGGTGCGCTCGTAGACGTGGTTGTGGCCGTTGATCACCAGGTCCACCTGGTGCTTCTCGAAGAGCGGCACCCACGCCTCGCGCACCCCGCCGTCCGAGGCGTGGGCGCTGGTGGTCGAGAAGGCGCAGTGGTGGAAGAAGACCACCACGAAGTCGATGCCGGGCCGCGCCCGCAGCTCCCCGAGCCGCCGGTCGAGCCAGCGCGTCTGCTCGCCGCCGGTGTAGCCGGTGTTGGCGGTGATCTCGTAGCTGACGTCGTTGGCGTCCAGCGCGACGATCCCCACGTTGCCGTAGGTGAAGGAGTAGACGCCGGGCGCCTTGCGCGGGTCGGGGCCGTTGCCGGGGAGGGACCAGCGGGCCAGCTGGCCGCCGTAGCCGTCGGGGGAGTACCAGGCCTCCATGTCGTGGTTGCCGCAGGTCACCATCCACGGCACGCTCGCCGCCACCGAGTCGGTCTGGGCCAGGAAGGAGTCCCACACCCGGGCGTCGTAGACGTCCGACGCCCCGCCGTGGCCGGTGGTGTCCGCGTAGCACAGGTCCCCGGCGTGCAGATGGAAGGCGGGGTCCTGGCCGAGCAGCAGCTGGTCGTTGGCGAGCGCGTGATAGCTGACGCCCTGGTCGCCGAAGGCGGTGAAGACGAAGGACTCGGCCTTCGCGGGGGCCGTGCGGAAGGTCCCCAGGGAGGAGAAGCGGCGCGGGTCGGCCGGGTCGAAGCCGTCGTGGCCGACGCCGTAGTAATAGGTGACGCCGGGGCTCAGCCCGTCCAGCGCGGCGTGCAGGTAGTACTGGTCGACGGCCGGGACCTTCTCCCCGAGGGCGGGGGTGTGCAGCGGGCGGACCTCGGCCTCGATCTTCCGGCTCAGGTCCCAGGGCTGGAGGCCGATCCGCACGTACGGCGCCTTGACGGCGAGCGGGACCTGCCAGGAGATCCGCATCTGGGTCCCGGGGTCGGCGCCGAACGCGAGGTGCCGGCCGAAGGGCGCCACCAGCGAGCCGTCCACTCGCCGGGAGACCGGGCCGGTGAGCAGGCTCGGCGACGGCCTGGCCTCCACGGCGCTCGCCGAACCGGTGAGCAGGCCCGCCCCCGCCACCGTGCCCACCCCGGCCACCCCGCCGCGCAGCACGCCGCGCCGGGAGAGCCTGGCCCGCAGATACTCGTGCTGCTCGGCCATCGTCATCCGGCGGGCCAGCCGCTCGGGAATGCCGACCCGTGGGACATCGGGGGAGGAGGCGCGGGGGGTGCCCCGGGAGAAGTCAGCCATGTGCCGGAATCTGCCCCTGGAAGGCGACAGCACGCCGTACACCGGGTGAACGTGAGCCGTCCGGACGAAGCTCTGTCCATATGGCGGACGGGCAATGTCATTCAGTGGGACGAGGGGTAGGGTCCCGGTATGTCTCGCAGCATTCGCCTCGCAGTGATCCCCGGTGACGGTATCGGCAAGGAAGTCGTGGCCCAGGGCCTCAAGGTCCTCACGGCCGTCCTGCCGCAGGACGTGAAGCTGGAGACCCAGGAGTACGACCTCGGCGCCCGGCGCTGGCACGCGACCGGCGAGACCCTGCCGGACGCGGAGCTCGAGTCGCTGAAGAACCACGACGCGATCCTGCTCGGCGCCATCGGCGACCCGTCGGTGCCGTCGGGCGTGCTGGAGCGCGGGCTGCTGCTCAAGCTGCGCTTCGCCTTCGACCACTACGTCAATCTGCGCCCCTCGAAGCTGTTCCCGAACACCGCCACCCCGCTCGCCGGACGGCCCGACATCGACTTCGTCGTCGTCCGCGAGGGCACCGAGGGCCCGTACGTGGGCAACGGCGGCTCGCTGCGCACCGGCACCCCGGCCGAGGTGGCCACCGAGGTCAGCCTGAACACCGCCTACGGCGTCGAGCGCGTGGTGCGCGACGCCTACGCCCGCGCCGCCGCCCGGCCGCGCAAGAAGCTCACCCTCGTGCACAAGAACAACGTCCTGGTGCACGCGGGCCACCTGTGGAAGAACATCTTCGACAAGGTCGGCGCGGAGTACCCCGAGGTCACCACCGACTATCTGCATGTCGACGCCGCGACGATCTTCTTCGTCACCCAGCCCGAGCGGTTCGACGTCATCGTGACCGACAACCTCTTCGGTGACATCCTCACCGACCTGGCCGCCGCCGTCACCGGTGGCATCGGGCTCGCCGCGAGCGGCAACATCAACCCCTCCGGCGCCTTCCCGTCGATGTTCGAGCCGGTCCACGGCTCCGCGCCGGACATCGCGGGCACCGGCAAGGCCGACCCGACCGCGACCGTGCTGTCGGTGGCCCTGCTGCTCCGCCACCTCGGATACGAGGCCGAGGCGGCCCGCATCGAGACGGCCGTCGCGGAGGACCTCGCGGAGCGGAGCGGCGAGGTGCCGCGCACCACCGACGAGATCGGCGACGCGCTCGCCGCACGAGTATCCGGCTGACCCCAGCCTGTGCCGACGCGCGGCTGGGTGCGACCATCGACCTGGGCCGCGCAGACGCACGCATCTCTTCCACGGCCCCACTCCGGGTGATAATCGGACGTGGGGCCGTCGCATGAGAGGAAGCTCGGACGTCCTAGTACCCGTCGGGTGCCGGGGCGGCGCGAGCGCGGTCCGCTACAACCAACGGTGAAGGACTACCACTCATGACGACGCCCACGATCGAGCTCAAGCCCTCCTCCCACCCCCTCGCCGACGAGGAGCGGGAGCGGATCCTGGCCAACCCCGGCTTCGGCCGCCACTTCACCGACCACATGGTGACCATCAAGTGGACCGAGGGCCGAGGCTGGCACGACGCGCAGCTCGTGCCGTACGCGCCCCTCTCGCTCGACCCGGCGAACATGACCCTCCACTACGCCCAGACGATCTTCGAGGGGCTCAAGGCCTACCGGCAGCCCGACGGCGGCGTGGCCACCTTCCGCCCCGAGCAGAACGCCGAGCGGTTCCGCGCCTCCGCGCGTCGCATGGGCATGCCCGAGCTGCCGGTCGAGACTTTCATCGCGGCCTGCGACGCGCTGGTCACCCAGGACAAGGCGTGGGTGCCCGGCAGCGGTGAGGAGTCCCTCTACCTGCGGCCCTTCATGTTCGCGACCGAGGTCGGCCTCGGCGTGCGGCCCGCCAACGAATACCTCTTCGTCGTCATCGCCTCCCCGGCCGGGGCCTACTTCCCCGGCGGGGTGAAGCCGGTCTCGGTGTGGCTGTCCGAGGAGTACGTGCGCGCCGCGCCCGGCGGCACCGGCGCCGCCAAGACGGGCGGCAACTACGCCGCTTCGCTGGTCGCCCAGGCGCAGGCCGCCGAGCAGGGCTGCGACCAGGTGGTCTGGCTGGACGCGATCGAGCGCCGCTGGATCGAGGAGATGGGCGGCATGAACCTGTACTTCGTGTACGGGAACCGCATCGTGACCCCCGAGCTGTCCGGCTCGCTGCTGCCGGGCATCACCCGCGCCTCGCTGCTGCGGATCGCCGCCGACCTGGGCTACGAGGTCTCTGAGGGGCGCATCTCCGTCGACGACTGGCGCCAGGGCAACGCGGACGGCAGCCTCACCGAGGTCTTCGCCTGCGGCACGGCCGCCGTGATCACCCCGGTCGGCTCGGTCAAGTCCGCCCGCGCGAGCTGGACGGTGGCGGACGGCCGGCCGGGCGAGGTCACGATGAAGCTGCGCAAGGCGCTGCTGGACATCCAGACCGGCGCGGCCCCCGACACCCACGGCTGGATGCACCGCCTGGGCTGACGCCGGGTCCCCCTTCGAACGTGATTCCGGGCCGGGCCCGGCGGCCCGCATCCTGAGACGGAGCGGAGCGCGGGGGCGGAGTGTGCCACACTGCCCCCGTGCTCTCGTTCGCCATGATTATTGGCAGCAGGCGCGCCGGTCCGCAGTGACCGCCCCGTACGACCAGGTACGGCGCGGACACCGTGCCCCAGACCCGCGCGCAGACCTCTCGCACCCGCGAGGGGTCTTTTCGTTTTCCGGACCACCCCGCCGGACGCGGAGCGCGAGGGATCATAGGAGGGCGCGGAACCGGTTATTCCGGTAGACCGAGATCGATCCCACAGGAGCCAGACCACCATGAAGGACCAGCCCGACGACAGCTTCCACGTCTTCGACACCACGCTGCGCGACGGCGCGCAGCGCGAGGGCATCAACCTCACCGTCGCGGACAAGCTGACCATCGCCCGTCACCTCGACGACTTCGGCGTGGGCTTCATCGAGGGCGGCTGGCCCGGCGCCAACCCGCGCGACACGGAGTTCTTCGCCCGGGCCCGCGCCGAGATCGACTTCACCCACGCCCAGCTCGTCGCCTTCGGCGCCACCCGCAAGGCCGGCGTACGGGCCGAGGACGACCCGCAGGTCCAGGCGCTCCTGGACTCCCAGGCCCCGGTGATCACACTGGTGGCCAAGTCCCACGACCGCCATGTGGAACTCGCCCTGCGCACCACGCTGGAGGAGAACCTGGCGATGGTCCGGGACACCGTCGCCCATCTGCGCGCCCAGGGCCGCCGGGTCTTCGTCGACTGCGAGCACTTCTTCGACGGCTACCGCGCCAACCCCGGCTACGCCAAGCAGGTCGTCAGCGCCGCCCACGAGGCGGGCGCCGACGTGGTGGTGCTGTGCGACACCAACGGCGGCATGCTCCCCGCCCAGATCGACGCGGTGGTCCGCACGGTCCTCGCCGACACCGGGGCCCGACTGGGCATCCACGCCCAGGACGACACCGGCTGCGCCGTGGCCAACACCCTGGCCGCCGTGGACGCGGGCGCCACCCACGTCCAGTGCACCGCCAACGGCTACGGCGAGCGGGTCGGCAACGCCAACCTCTTCCCGGTGGCCGCCGCCCTGGAGCTCAAGTACGGCCGCACGGTCCTGCCCAAGGGCGCGCTCGCCGAGATGACCCGCATCTCGCACGCCATCGCCGAGGTGGTCAACCTCACCCCCTCGACCCACCAGCCCTACGTCGGCGTCTCGGCCTTCGCGCACAAGGCCGGGCTGCACGCCTCCGCCATCAAGGTGGACCCCGACCTCTACCAGCACATCGACCCGGAGCTGGTCGGCAACACCATGCGCATGCTGGTGTCCGACATGGCGGGTCGGGCGTCGATCGAGCTCAAAGGCAAGGAGCTGGGCATCGACCTCAGCGGCGACCGGGAGCTGGTCGGCCGGGTCGTCGAGCGGGTCAAGGAGCGCGAGCTCGCGGGCTACACCTACGAGGCCGCCGACGCCTCCTTCGAACTGCTGCTGCGCGAGGAGGTCGAGGGGCGGCCCCGCCGCTACTTCCGCGTCGAGTCCTGGCGGGCCATCGTCGAGGACCGCCCCGACGGCACCCACGCCAACGAGGCGACGGTCAAACTCTGGGCCAAGGGCGAGCGCATCGTCTCCACGGCGGAGGGCAACGGCCCGGTCAACGCCCTGGACCGGGCGCTGCGGCTGGGGCTCGAGCGCTTCTACCCGCAGCTGGCCACGATGGAGCTGGTGGACTACAAGGTGCGGATCCTGGAGGGCAAGCACGGCACGGAGTCCACGACGCGGGTGCTGGTCTCGACGACGGACGGCAAGGGCGAGTGGTCGACGGTGGGCGTCGGGGAGAACGTGATCGCGGCCTCGTGGCAGGCGCTGGACGACGCGTACGCCTACGGGCTGCTGCGGGCCGGCGTGGAGCCGCAGGGGTAGGGCCGAAGCCAGTCGCGCCCCGGCCGTCGGTCACCGTTGGTGACCGCGGCCCCGGCGGAGCCGTTGGGGGTGTAGCTTCGCCGGGGCCGGGTTCTGTTGAACCTTCAACGTCACCTACCTTAACCTCATTCCCGGCGTACACAAAATCTCCGGACATTCGCCCCCGACGTTCACCGCGAAGGGTGGCGACGCGCGTAGAAGTCCGCCATCATCCTGCTGTCACCCCCCAGCTGCACAGCCGCACGGTCCCAGCACGGTCCCACGGTCCCCAGCAGGAGGTCCCATGAAGCTCCGCTCCGTCGGCAGCGCCGCCGTCACGACCCTCGTCCTCGTCCTCGGTGTGCTCTTCGCCCCCGGAGTCGGGGTGATCAGCGGCGCCGGCGAGGCGTTCGCGGTCACCAAGATCAGCCACTCCCAGGCCACGTCGATGTTCCGGGCCAGCGGCATCACCTGGTCCTCCTCCGGAGGCTGCTCGGACCGGAACAACCCCACCTGCACCTCGTTCGAACAGCTCAATCTGGCCACCGCGCAGGGCGCCCAGACCCTCAAGAGCGCCAGCGGCTGCGCCCTGAACATCACCGGCGGCACCGAGACCGGGCACGCCGGCGGCACCTACAGCCACTGGAACGGCTACAAGCTCGACTACGCCCTCAACAGCTGCGTCACCAACTACGTCACCGGCCACTTCACCTACATCGGCGTGCGCGGTGACGGCGCCAAGCAGTACCAGGCCGGCTCCGGCAACATCTACGCCCTCGAGGGCAACCACTGGGACGTCGTCTACTACAACTGCGGCGGCTGCTGACCCGGACGCCCCGGGTCCTCGGGGCTCGCCCCGCCTCCGCGCCCGGCCGGTCCCCGGCCGGGCGCGCCCATACGGGTGGTCGTGGACGCCGCCGCACGGCCTGCCACATCGGGGTTTGTGGGGTGCCGACAGCGCCTATTCACCTGTGCGGTATGCGGTGGCGGGAAATCCGCTGTCCAGTTCTGTTCTGCCTACCCACCAAAACGCGCGCGACGTTGTATGGAATTGACATGCGTCTCGGAGGGTCCGGGAACGTACCGTCTTTCCATGACCAATCTCGAAGGTGCGCCCGATGAGGCGAGTGACGTCCGCGGGCGTGTCGCCGAGCTGCACGCGATCCGCGAGCAGGCTCGGCGCGGCCCGAGCGAGCGGGCGACCGAGGCCCAGAAGGCCAAGGGGAAGCTGACGGCCCGCGAACGGATCGATCTGCTCCTGGACGAGGGGTCCTTCAACGAGGTCGAGCCGCTGCGGCGGCACCGCGCGAGCGGGTTCGGGCTCGAGGCGAAGCGGCCCTACACCGACGGTGTCGTCACGGGCTGGGGGACCGTACACGGGCGGACGGTGTTCGTGTACGCGCACGACTTCCGGATCTTCGGCGGGGCGCTCGGGGAAGCCCACGCCACCAAGATCCACAAGATCATGGACATGGCCATCGCGGCCGGGGCGCCGCTGGTGTCCCTCAACGACGGCGCCGGCGCCCGCATCCAGGAGGGCGTCTCGGCGCTCGCCGGCTACGGCGGCATCTTCCAGCGCAACACCAAGGCGTCCGGCGTCATCCCGCAGATCAGCGTGATGCTCGGCCCGTGCGCGGGCGGGGCCGCCTACTCGCCGGCGCTCACCGACTTCGTCTTCATGGTCCGCGAGACCTCACAGATGTTCATCACCGGACCCGACGTGGTCCAGGCGGTGACCGGCGAGAAGGTCACCCAGAACGGGCTGGGCGGCGCGGATGTGCACGCCGAGACCTCGGGCGTGTGCCACTTCGCCTACGACGACGAGGAGAGCTGCCTGGAGGAGGTGCGCTACCTCCTGTCGCTGCTGCCGCAGAACAACCGCGAGAACCCGCCGGTCGTCGAGTCCGACGACCCGGCCGACCGCCGCGGCGAGGTGCTGCTCGACCTCGTCCCGGCCGACGGCAACCGCCCGTACGACATGCGCAAGGTCATCGAGGAGATCGTCGACGACGGCGAGTACCTGGAGGTCCACGAGCGCTGGGCGACCAACATCATCTGCGCCCTGACCCGGCTGGACGGCCAGGTGGTGGGCATCATCGCCAACCAGCCGCAGTCGCTGGCCGGGGTGCTGGACATCGAGGCGTCGGAAAAGTCCGCCCGCTTCATCCAGATGTGCGACGCCTTCAACATCCCGCTGATCACGCTGCTGGACGTGCCCGGCTTCCTGCCCGGCGTGGACCAGGAGCACGGCGGGATCATCCGCCACGGCGCCAAGATGCTCTACGCCTACTGCAACGCCACGGTGCCGCGCATCTCGGTCATCCTGCGCAAGGCGTACGGCGGCGCCTACATCGTCATGGACTCCCAGTCCATCGGCGCGGACCTGACCTACGCCTGGCCGACCAACGAGATCGCGGTGATGGGCGCCGAGGGCGCGGCCAACGTGATCTTCCGTCGGCAGATCGCCGACGCCGACGACCCCGAGGCCATGCGCGCCCGCATGGTCAAGGAGTACAAGTCCGAGCTGATGCACCCGTACTACGCCGCCGAGCGCGGCCTGGTCGACGACGTCATCGACCCGGTGGAGACCCGCGAGGTCCTCATCCGGTCCCTGGCGATGCTGCGCAACAAGCACGCCGACCTGCCGTCCCGCAAGCACGGCAACCCGCCGCAGTAACGCGAGCATTGGAGACGAAGCCACCATGACCACCGCACCGGACATCGCCGGCACTCCCGCCGATACCGCCGTCGGCGCCGCCACTCTCGTCCGCGTCGAGAAGGGCCACGCCGACGCCGAGGAGCTCGCCGCGGTCACCGCGGTCCTCCTGGCCCGCGCGGCCGCGGGCGCCGCCCACCGGCCCTCCTCGGGCCGCACCGGCCGCACCGCCGCCGGCTGGCGCCGCCTGGAGCGGCAGCTCGGCTTCCGCGCCCCGCACAGCTGGCAGGGCTGAGGTTCCGTAGCCTCCACGGCCAAGAAGCGCACAAATCCCCCGCTCTCCCGGAGAGCGGGGGATTTGTGCGTTCGGCGGCCGACGCCGCCGACGCTTTCCGTCGCTATCGCAAACGCGCCATCAGCGCGTGCTCCACGAGCGTGATGAGCGCGCTCTTGGCCTCGCTCCGGTGGCGGGCGTCGGTGGTGATGATGGGCGCGTCCGGGCCGATCTGGAGCGCTTCGCGGACTTCCTCGGGGCTGTAGGGCTGGTGTCCGTCGAAGCCGTTGAGGGCGATGACGAAGGGCAGTCCGGAGTTCTCGAAGTAGTCGACGGCGGGGAAGCAGTCCGCCAGGCGGCGGGTGTCGACGAGGACGACGGCGCCGATGGCGCCGCGGACCAGGTCGTCCCACATGAACCAGAACCGGTCCTGGCCGGGCGTGCCGAACAGGTACAGGATCAGGTCCTGGTCGAGCGTGATGCGGCCGAAGTCCATGGCCACCGTGGTGGTGGTCTTGTCCGGCGCGTGGGTGAGATCGTCGATCCCCGCCGAGGCGGAGGTCATCACGGCTTCGGTGCGCAGCGGGTTGATCTCCGAGACCGCGCCGACGAACGTGGTCTTGCCCACGCCGAAGCCGCCCGCCACCACGATTTTCGCGGAGGTGGTGGAGCGGGCTGCACCGCTAGAGCTTGCGAAGTCCACTGAGCACCCTTTCGAGCAGTGTCACGTCAGGCTGGCCGCCGGCGGACTCGTCGCCGCCGGGCTGATGGATGGCGACGAGCCCGGCCTCGGCCAGGTCGGCTACGAGGATCCGGGCGACGCCGAGCGGAATGGTCAGGAGTGCGGAGATCTCGGCGACCGACTTGATCTCGCGGCACAGTTGGCAGATCCGCTGGTGCTCGGGCAGCTGGCCCTGGAGCTGGGCGGGGTCCGCCGTGGTGGCCACCAGCGCCTCGATGGCGAGCTGGTAGCGGGGCCGGGTCCGGCCACCGGTCATGGCGTACGGACGCACCAGCGGGTTGTGGCCGGTGGCCGGGGAGGACGGCTCCGGCGTGTGGCGCACGGGCGGCGGCGCGGGCCGGCCGTGCTGCTGGTGCGTCTCGTACGTGTGGTGCGGCTGGTGCGGCGGCAGGTCCGACGACAGGCCCGCGGGGCCGGTCTGCGGGGCGTAGGAGGGCGCGTACGGCTGCTGGAAGGGCCGTGCGGGCCCCTGCGGGGGCAGGGCCTCCGGAGGCTGCTGAACGGGCTCCTGGGGTGCCGCGGCGGGCTGCTGCGGCGTGCGGGCCTGGCGGCTGGGCGCGGAGGGGAAGTTGAAGCGCTTCAACGGGGCGTCGCCGTGCGGCTCGGCCTGATGCCCATGGCCGTACGGATATCCACTGGGGGGCGTTGCCACGTGTCCTCCTCCAACTCGCCTGTCTGCCGGTCGCGCCACCGCACCCTAACGGCGCGGTGGCGCGAAACGCATCTTTGTGTTTGCTAGTTGAGAAGACTCCCCTGCAGTTCCGCGCGGAGGTCGGGGGTGAGGACGTTGCCCGCGCGGTCGACCAGGAGGGCCATCTCGTAGCCGACGAGGCCGATGTCGCACTCCGGGTGGGCGAGGACGGCCAGGGAGGATCCGTCGGAGATGGACATGATGAACAGGAAGCCCCGTTCCATCTCCACGAC
Source organism: Streptomyces sparsogenes subsp. cuspidosporus (assembly GCF_039532705.1). Taxonomy (NCBI): domain Bacteria; kingdom Bacillati; phylum Actinomycetota; class Actinomycetes; order Kitasatosporales; family Streptomycetaceae; genus Streptomyces; species Streptomyces sparsogenes. The sequence continues at coordinate 14,948 of NZ_BAAASD010000019.1, forward strand.
GGTCTGGTTGACCAGGCCGCCTTCGAAGATGCGGGAGGCTCCGGCGGTCAGCGAGGTCAGGCCGGAGGCGACCGCCGCCAGCTGGTCGGCTCGGTCACGGGGGAAGCCTTCGGACATCGCCAGAAGGAGTCCGTCGGCGGAGACCACCACCGTGTGCGACACCCCGGGGGTGTTGTCCACGAAGTTGGTGATCAACCAGTTCAGGTTCTGCGCCGCCTGGCTCATCGGGCTCACACTAACGCTCCTGATCGTAGGTGCTGCCGGGGCCGTAGCCCTGTTGGTCATGCTGGTCACGCTGTTGGCGCCCCTGCTGGACGCCGCGGCGCAGGTTGCTCAACCTGCCGCGGATGTCCTCCGGGGCACGGGAGACCTGGGGGCCGCCCGCTCCGGTCGCCTCCGCGGAGCCCTCGACCAGGTTGGCCTTGGGCACTCGCCGGGGCAGGCCGGAAGAGGTGATCCCGCCGGCCTTCGGCTCACGCAGCTGCTCGGCCCGGTGCCAGCGCTGGTCGTTCTCCGCGTGCCACGTGAAGGTGTCCGGGAAGCCGCTCTCCCGCGAACCCGCCCCGGACGGCTCCGGCGCCGTGGGCGCCGGTTCCGCGGCCGGCTGCCGGCCCCTTGAGTCCTCCGCCGGCTGCCACTGCTTGTCGCGGCGGGGGAGACCGGCGTCGGTCAGGGAGTGGATGTTGCTCGGGGAGGGTCCCGGACGGTGGAACTCTACGCTTTCCCGGGCGACTTCGGGAATGCTTGACGCAGATTCCGTTTGTTCCCCGGAATGTGCTCCGTAAGGAGACCCGAAAGGCGACTCGTACGCGCCGGTATCGCTCCAATTCCCCTGGTTGGAAGGGGCGCTGTAGTCGGCGTACGACTGGGCCGCGGACTCTGCCGGAGCGCCGTATTCCGATTCCGCTTCGGAATACGGCGCCGAGGGCGGGAAGGGTGAGGCCGGTCCGGTCGGCAGGGGAGGGGGAGTCGGCGAGCCCGGCGTGCCGGCGGTCCCGGCCGCGCCCGGCGGCGTCCCGAGCAGCGGATCGGCGCCGTACGCCGAGTCGGCTGCCTGCTGGATCCGAGGCACCTGCGGGGCCTGGGGCACCTGCGGGGCCTGGGGCACCTGCGGGGCCTGGGGCACCTGCGGGGCCTGGTCGGGGACGATCCGGGAGACCGTGAAGTCCTGGTCCCCGGGCAGCTCCTCGCCACCCCCGCCGTGGGTGATCGCGTCCGGCAGCATCACCAGTGAGGTGGTGCCCGCCTGCTCGCCCGACGGCCGCAGCTGGACCCGGATGTGGTGCCGGTCGGCGAGGCGGCCGACCACGTACAGGCCCATGCGCTGGGAGACCGCGGCGTCGATGGTGGGCGGATTGGCCAGCTTGTGGTTGATGTCCGCGAAGTCCTCCGCGGTCAGGCCGATGCCCTTGTCATGGATCTCGATCATGACCCGGCCGTCGGGTAGCCGGGTCGCGGTCACCCGCACCTTGGTGTGCGGAGAGGAGAAGGTGGTGGCGTTCTCCAGCAGCTCGGCCAGCAGGTGCACCAGGTCGGTCACGGCGGTGCCGTGGATCTCGGTCTCCGGGACGCCGGCCAGCTCGATGCGCTCGTACGACTCCACCTCGGAGGAGGCGGCGCGCAGCACGTCGATCAGCGGCACCGGCTGGTTCCAGCGGCGGCCGGGCTCCTCGCCCGCGAGGATCAGCAGGTTCTCGCCGTTGCGCCGCATACGGGTGGCCAGGTGGTCCAGCCGGAAGAGGTGCTCGAGCTGGTCCGGGTCGGCCTCGCGGTTCTCCAGCTCGGAGATCAGCGAGAGCTGGCGCTCGATGAGGCCCTGGTTGCGGCTGGAGAGGTTGGTGAAGATCGCGTTGACGTTGCCGCGGAGCATCGCCTGCTCGGCGGCGAGCCGGGTGGCCTCGCGGTGCACCTGGTCGAAGGCGCGGGCCACCTCGCCGATCTCGTCCCGCGTGGTGATCGGGATCGGGGTCACCCGGGTGTCGACCCGGCCCGGGTGGGCTCTGGACAACTGGTCCACCAGGCGCGGCAGCCGCTGCTCGGCGACCTCGAAGGCGGCGTTGCGCAGCTGACGCATGGAGCGGCTCATGGAGCGGGCCATCCGGCCCGCCACGACGAACGCCAGGAGGAGGGCGAGCAGCACGATCGCGGAGTTCACAAACGCGTCGCGCTTTGCGTCTGCGGAGATTTGCGCGGCCTCGTTCACCGCGTGGTCGGCGAGGTCCTTCTCGACCTCGCGGTAGGCGTCGAACTTGGCGGTGGCGGCGCCGAACCACGATGCCGCGGTGATGCCGCGCTCCTTGAGGTCGGCCGGCTTGGTGCCGTCACCGATGGCCTCGATCATCTGGTCCAGGGACGGCGGGACGACGAACTGCCGGTTCTCGTCCGCGGCCTTCTGCCGGGCCTGTCTGACCTGCTCCTCGCTCTTCTTCCGTGCCGCCGCCATGGCCCGCTTCAGGCGGGTCACGTCCTCGGGGAGGCCGGCGGACTGGAACTCGGCGAGAGCGATCTTCTCCAGGTAGACATACGAGCCGAAGGCGGTGAGCTGGGTCTTGCGGTCGGCGGCCGAGGGGCCGGGTTTCACCAGCAGATGGCTGCCGATGGAGCGCTCCAGCGACTCGGCTCCTTTGGCCAGTGCGACCGCGTAGACGGTGCGGCCGTAGGAGGTGATGTTGCCGGTGCCCAGACCGAGTTCGTTTGCGAACTCCAACAGTGAGTGCTCGACGGCGACATAGCCCTCCTCGGTCTTCACCCCGTTCAGCCGGTCGGTGTAGGCGTACCGGCGCAGATTGGCGAGCTGCGGCTCCACGGCCTGGAACGCGGCGAGACGGCGCTTGAGGCTGCCGGTGTTCGGTATGTCCTTGGCGTACTTGTCGAACTCGGCCTTCGCGGCGTCGGTCGCCGCCCGCGCCTTCTTCACCTCGTCGTCGGCGGAGCCGGTGAGCAGCGGCACGGCGGTGCGGTCCCGCTCGTCGACCAGGGCGTGGCCGTAGGACAGGGCCGCGCGGACCAAGCGGGCGGTGCGCTCGGCGTCTTCGGCCTCGTTCCAGGTGGAGACGGAGGACTGGACACGGAAGCCGCCGAAGACCAGGGCGACGAGGACGGGGATGAGCAGGATGGCGTTCAGGCGGGCCGGCACCCGCCAGTTCCGCGGCGACAGGCGCCCGCCGGCCGCGACGGGGGGCTCCGTCACGTCCGCGGGTGACGCCGCTGTGCGCGGCGGCGGGGTGAAGTTCCCCCGCACCTGTTTCGCGGAGTCCGGCATGCTTCGCCTCACTCGACCAACAACCTCTCGGCGTCGGCACCTGTGTCGTGCCGTTCCCAGCTGAGCCCGTACCGCCCAGTTCAGCGAATTCCAGCATGGCGCGTCGGTGCTTTCCAAACAGTCAGCAAAGCACCCGGCCGGTTGTCTGGACCAGAGATAAAACGGGCGTTACGGGTGAGACATGTCAAACGGCGAACCAATTGAGCGCACAACGGAGCCGGGTGAACGCTCTCCGTATTCACTCCCGGGTTTTTCTCTGTCGAAACGTTATGAACGTCCGAGCGGGCCGTGTCCCAGGACACAGCCCGCTCCGGTCATCGCCTTCCGGACAACTTACGGGATTTTTCGCCTACTTCAGACGAGCCATCAGCGCATGCTCCACCAGCGTGATAAGCGCGCTCTTGGCCTCGCTGCGGTGGCGGGCGTCGGTGGTGATGATGGGGGTGTCCGGGCCGATCTGCAGTGCTTCGCGGACCTCTTCGGGGGTGTAGGGCTGGTGCCCCTCGAAGCCGTTGAGGGCGATGACGAAGGGGAGCCCGGAGTTCTCGAAGTAGTCGACCGCCGGGAAGCAGTCCGCCAGCCGGCGGGTGTCGACGAGGACGACGGCGCCGATGGCGCCGCGGACCAGGTCGTCCCACATGAACCAGAACCGGTCCTGCCCGGGCGTGCCGAACAGGTACAGAATCAGGTCGTCGTCCAGCGTGATGCGGCCGAAGTCCATGGCCACGGTCGTCGTGGTCTTGTCCTGCACATGACTCAGATCGTCGATCCCGGCCGAGGCGGAGGTCATCACGGCTTCGGTGCGCAGCGGGTTGATCTCCGAGACCGCGCCGACGAACGTGGTCTTGCCCACGCCGAAGCCGCCCGCCACCACGATCTTGGCCGAGGTGGTGGCCCGGGCGGACGGAGCGCCGCTAGAGCTTGCGAAGTCCACTGAGCACCCTTTCGAGCAGTGTCACATCCGGGGTCCCGGCCGCGTCCGCGGTACCGCCCGGCTGATGGATCGCCACCATGCCCGCCTCGGCCAGGTCGGCGACCAGGATCCTGGCCACCCCCAGCGGCATGTTGAGCAGCGCGGACACCTCGGCGACCGACTTGACCTCGCGGCACAGGTGGCAGATCCGCTGGTGCTCCGGGAGCAACCCCTGCAGATGGACGGGGTCCGCCGTGGTGGACACCAGCGCCTCGATGGCGAGCTGGTAGCGGGGCCGGGTCCGGCCACCGGTCATGGCGTACGGGCGCACCAACGGCTGATCGCCTTCACCCCCGTACGGCGAATGGTGATGGCCGCCGTACGGGCCGGGCGAGGCAGGGGGCGGGGTCATGGGTCCTCCGGTCGGGACAGGAAGGTGACGGTGTCGCCGTCGGTCGGTGCCGTTTGGGGGGCGTTCGGCCTGTCAGCCGAGCGGGCGGGCGGCGGGCGGGTGGTCAGTTCAGCAGGCTGCCTTGCAGTTCCGCGCGGAGGTCCGGGGTGAGGACGTTGCCCGCGCGGTCGACCAGGAGGGCCATCTCGTAGCCGACGAGGCCGATGTCGCACTCCGGGTGGGCGAGGACGGCCAGGGAGGATCCGTCGGAGATGGACATGATGAACAGGAAGCCCCGTTCCATCTCCACGACGGTCTGGTTCACCGGGCCGCCTTCGAAGATGCGGGAGGCTCCGGCGGTCAGCGAGGTCAGGCCGGAGGCGACCGCCGCCAGCTGGTCGGCTCGGTCACGGGGGAAGCCTTCGGACATCGCCAGAAGGAGTCCGTCGGCGGAGACCACCACCGTGTGCGACACCCCGGGGGTGTTGTCCACGAAATTCGTGATCAACCAGTTCAGATTCTGCGCCGCCTGGCTCATCGGGCTCAACTAACGCTCCTGCTGGTAAGTCGGGCCTACGCCGCGATCCTGGTTGCCGTCCGGGCCGGTTCCGGCCCGTCGGCCCTGCTGGATCCCTCGGCGAAGGTTGGTCAGTCTCCCGCGCACATCGTCGGGCGCGCGTGACACCTGCGGTCCGGCCGGCCGGGTCTGCTGTTGCTGCGCGGCGCCTTCCACGAGATTCGCGCGGGGCACGCGGCGTGGCAACCCGGAAGACGTCACACCGCCCGCCGCGGGCTCGCGGAGCTGTTCGGCGCGGCGCCAGCGCTCGTCGTTCGGCGACGTACGCCAGTTGGACGCCGGGCCGCTGCCGTTCGCGCCCGGCCCGAAACCGACGGCCCCGGGGCCGGAGCCGTTCGTTCCGCCACCGATTCCGAGGTCGTCCCCGGCGCCCCGGGACTCCCGCTGCGGCTCGCGGCGCGGGATGGGGGGCACGGCGGACGCGGGACGGCCCGCGCCCGGAGGCTCGGTGGTGAGCCGTCGGCCGCTGCCGAGGGTCCCCCCGCCCGATGTCCCGCCCGGCGCCTCGTCCTGGGGGCCGCCCTGATTTCCGCCCTGGGAGCGGAACCAGTCGGACTCGATCGTGTCGAAGATCGGCGTACGGCCGTCGCCGGGCCCCGCGGGCGGGAGCAGGCCGGCCTCGTCGAGGCCACGGTCGCCCGGGCCCTGCGGCAGCGGGAACTCCCCGGTGCCGGAGTTCTGGTCGCGCCCGGCACCCGGTCCGGCCTGGCCGTACGAGCCGGCGCCGGCCTCAGGACGCGGGGCGTCGAAGTCCGGCCGGGAGAACTCGGCGGTGTCGCCGGGCCCACGGCCACCCTGCCCGGCGGGCTCGCCGAACCGGGGCCGCGGGTACTCGCCGGTGTCGCCGGGGCCCTGGCCCAGCTCGGGACGGGCGAACTGTCCCGTGTCGCCGGGGCCCTGGCCGAAGTCCGGGCGGGCGAACTGGCCCGTGTCCGCCGGGCTCTGGCCCAGCTCGGGGCGGGCGAACTGCCCGGTGTCGCCGGGGCCCTGGCCGAACTCGGGGCGGGCGAACTGCCCGGTGTCGCCGGGGCCCTGGCCGAACTCCGGGCGGGTGAACTGTCCCGTGTCCGCCGGGCTCTGGCCCAGCTCGGGACGGGCGAACTGCCCGGTGTCGCCGGGGCCCTGGCCGAACTCGGGGCGGGCGAACTGGCCCGTGTCCGCCGGGCCGCGGTCGGACGACGGCGTACGGCCACCGCCCTGGCCGGGCAGCGCGAACTCGCCCGTGTCCCCGGGGCCGCGCCGCGGCTCGAACATGCCCCGGCCCTGGTCCCGGCCCGGCTGCGGCCGGGTCAACGAGCCGGTGGAGTCGGCCTCCTCGTGACCGCGCGGCGCGTCCAGCGCCTCGCGCCCGGTCGGCCAGTCGTCGTCGCCCGCCCGGCGCGCGCCCCAGCTGGTGCCGGGCTGCTGCGGTCCGGGGAGCTCGGGCGCGGCGCCGCGCGTCGGAAGTTGCGGGCGTCCGCCCTGGTCGCCGGGGGAGTCCCCGCGCGTCGGGGCGCCGGTCGGCGGGGCCACGGTCGGGCTCTCGCCCCGCCCGTCGGGGCGGGCGTCGCCGCGCGTGGGCAGCGGGGGGCGGCCGGCGAAGTCGCCGGACGGGCCCGCCGGTGCGCCCCTGTGGCTCGGGGGCCGGTTGCCGCCCGCGAAGAAGTTGGGAGTGGAGGGGGCGCCGCCCGGGGCACCCGCGCCCGCGCCGGCCGGACGGTTCGGCAGCCCGCTGCCGGGCAGCGCGGCCCGGGAGCCGGAGCCGGGGACCTGCCGCCGGGAGGGCAGCGAGCCGAGCATCCCGGCCGAGCCGCCCTCGGGGGCGCCGCCCCCGCCGGGCCCGCCCTGACCCGCGGCGCCGGGCGTCGGAGCGCCCGGCTTGCGCCCGCCCTGAGCGACGTCCACCGGCAGCATGACCAGCGCCGTGGTGCCGCCCGAGTCGGACGGGCGCAGCTGGATGCGGATGCCGTGGCGCAGCGACAGCCGGCCGACCACGAACAGACCCATGCGCCGGGAGACCGACACATCGACGGTGGGCGGGCTGGCCAGACGCTCGTTGATCGCCGCCAGGTCCTCGGGCGACAGCCCGATGCCGGTGTCGTGGATCTCGACCAGCACCCGGCCGTCGGGCAGGGCGTGACCGGTGACCTTGACCTTGGTCTGCGGCGAGGAGAAGGAGGTGGCGTTCTCCAGCAGCTCGGCGAGCAGGTGCACCAGGTCGTTGACGACCCGGCCGGCCACCTCGTTGGTGGGGACGGAGCTCAGCTCGATGCGCTCGTACTGCTCCACCTCGGACGCCGCCGCGCGCAACACGTCGACCAGCGGGACCGGTCGGGTCCACCGGCGGCCGGGCTCCTCGCCGGCGAGGACCAGCAGGTTCTCGCCGTTGCGGCGCATGCGGGTCGCGAGGTGGTCGAGCTTGAACAGCGAGGACAGCTGGTCCGGGTCGGCCTCGCGGCTCTCCAGCTCGGAGATCAGCGACAGCTGGCGCTGGATGAGGCCCTGGCTGCGGCGCGAGAGGTTGGTGAACATCGCGTTGACGTTGCCCCGCAGCAGGGCCTGCTCGGCGGCCAGCCGGACCGCCTCGCGGTGCACGTCGTCGAAGGCCGCGGCCACCTTGCCGATCTCGTCCCGGCTGTGCACACCGACGGACTCGACGGAGGTGTCCACGTCCTGCGGGTCGGACTCCGACAGCTGCTTGACCAGCTCCGGCAGCCGCTTCTGGGCCACGTCCTGGGCGGTGTCCTGGAGCCGGCGCAGCGAGCGGACCATGGAGCGGGCGACGACGAACGCGCCGACCAGAGTGACGCCGAGGACCAGCAGGATCAGGGCGCCGTTGAGGATCGCCTCCTGCTGGGCTTCCGCGCGTAGATCGCGGGCCTTCTCCTGCATCTCGCCGAGCAGCGTCTGCTCGATCCGGGACATCTCATCGATCTTGATGGTGTCCTGGTCGTACCAGTCGATGGCGGTGCGCTTCTCGGCCTGGAGCCCGTTGGGGTCGCGCACCGCGCGGTCGGCGTACAGGGTCGCCGCCTTGATGTCCGCCCGGCTGTCCAGCGGCTCCAGCAGGTCGTCGGAGGAGTCGCCGTCGCGGATCTGGTTGAACCGCCGCAGCGCCTCCTCCTCCTTGTCGACCGCCGTCTTGGCGTAGCGGCGGTCGTTCGCGGAGAAGTCGGGGCTCTTGGGGTCGGCGAGCGCGGCGCTGATCAGCGCGCGCTGGATCGAGGCGTACTCCTTGGCCGAGGCGAAGGTGGCCAGCGCACGAGTATTGTTGATCATGTCGCTGTTGCTGGTGGCCTGGGCCATGTCCTGAGACAGCAGCAGCAGGGAGTTGATCAGCTCGTTGTAGTCCTGGACGGTCAGCGAGTAGTACTGGTGGTCCCGGTAGGCGGCGTCCCGGATCTCACCGATCTTGCCGAGCTGTTTGCTGATGTCGACGAGCGTGGACTGCACGCCCGCCAGCGCGGTGTCGCCCGGGTCGAGGTCCTGGGTGGCCGCGTTGAAGGCGGTGATCTCGCGGTCGGTCTTCTCGCGGGTCGCGACGACGCGGTCGTCCTTGGCGTTGCCCTTGCCCGCCAGCGGCGCCGCCGACTTGTCGCGCTCCTCCTGGAGGGCGCTGGCCAGCTGGGTCGCCTGCTGCGTCATCTCGGTCAGCAGCTTCATCCGGTCGAGCTGCTCGATGTTGTCCAGCGAGCTGTTGATGCGCAGCGCGCCCAGGGTCGTCGCGGCGACCACGGGGAGGGCCAGCAGGGAGACCAGACGGGTGCTGATGCGCCAGTTGCGCAGGGCCAGGCGGGTTCCCGGCCCGCTGGGGCCCTTCGCCCTGGGCCGGTCGGCGGGAGCCGCGCCGCCCGGGGCGCCGGTCTGCGTCCCGGACTCCGGGCTCGGGTCGGTCGTCGGGGCCCGTCCGGTGCCCTGGGCACGCTGGGGGGAGGAGCCGTGGTCGGTCTCACCACGCGGCTCCGGGTCCGCCGAAGCTTCCCCTCGGCCCTGGTGGGCCTGGGGAGACCCCTTACCTTCCCTCTTGAAACGTCCCTGCACGAGTGTCGCAACCTCTGGACCAGGCGCTTCACCGGTAGTGCGGTGAAGCGGTGTCGAGTTGTGGGGGACGGTCGGGCCCCCCGGGTGGTCGTGAGCGACCGGCGCGCTTCCTTCCGTGTCGAGAAGAGGAGCCACCGCCGCTCGGCGCCTCCCTCTCCTTGCGCCCCCTGCGCGCCGGCTGTGTCCGCGGCGGTCCCGGGAATTCCAGCACAGTGCCGGATGCTGCAACAAGGGCAACGGAAAAGGCTGTGACGCGCGTGACGCTCAGTACGGGTTTTATTACGGGACGTAGAAAGTCATCTCGGCGATAACGGACTTTTTTCCATGAGTTGCCCGCAAGCGGCGAGTGTCCGGGTGGCGATGATCAACATCGGAACGTCAGCTTCGGTGTTGCTATGTCGCTTTCGGGGAGTCCGGGCGAGTGCCTTTAATGCGGCATTTGCCCGGTGGCTCGTGAGGAAACTCACAAGCAGATCGCGACTTCTTCGCCGGATCCATGGGCAAAGGGGCCTCTAGCCTGACGCTTTACACACCTGGTCAAAACGACAACAACACGAGGCATGACTCACGTGAAGACGACGATGATGTTCCGCACCATAGCCAACCCGCGTCGCACCACCCTGGCGCATCTGAAGGACGCCGACGAGCTGCGGACCGGGGCCGAGGAGCGCCCGGAACACCCCGTCGACCTCCCGACGCAGACGGCGAACCCCAAGCGCACCATCCTGACCAAGGCTCCCAACAGCTGAGCCGGGCGCCGGACAAGGCACCTCGGGGGCGCGCCGGACGCGGAGCGATAGCCTGGAGCGTCAGTCTCCAGCGAGTCCAGTGAAGAGGCAGCAGCTTCCCGTGCGCATCGCCAGGTTCTCCATCGACGGCAGCGTCGCCTTCGGCGTGGTCGAGGACGGACCGTCCGCCCAGGACGGTCCCGTGATCGACATCATCAAGGGCCACCCCTTCGCCGAGTTCGAGCGTTCGGGCCGGAAAATCCCGCTGAGCGAGGTCCGGCTGCTGCCGCCCGTCCTGCCCAACAAGATCGTCGCGATCGGCCGCAACTACGCGGAGCACGCCGCCGAGCTGGGCAACGAGGTCCCCGACGTCCCGGTCGCCTTCTTCAAGCCGTCCACCTCCGTGGTCGGCCCCGGCGACCCCATCGTCTACCCCTCCTTCTCCCAGGAGGTGCACCACGAGGCCGAGCTGGCCGTGGTCATCGGCCGGATGTGCAAGGAGGTGCCCCGGGAGCGCGTCAAGGACGTGATCCTCGGCTACACCTGCGCCAACGACGTCACCGCGCGCGATGTCCAGAAGCGCGAGAAGCAGTGGGCGCGGGCCAAGGGCTTCGACACCTCCTGCCCGCTGGGCCCCTGGGTGGAGACCGGCATCGACCCCGCCGAGATCACCGAGGGCCTGGGCATCGGCTGCACCGTCAACGGGCAACAGCGCCAGCTCGGCCGCACGAGTGAGATGGTCCGCCCGATCGAGGACCTGATCGTGCACATCACGGAGGCGATGACGCTGCTCCCCGGCGACGTCGTCCTCACCGGCACCCCGGCGGGCGTCGGACCGCTCAGCGTCGGCGACGAGGTCGCCGTCACCATCGAAGGCATCGGCACTCTCACCAACAAGGTGATCAAGCGTGGCTAGCGCAACCCCCTCCGCTCCCGTGCGGGTACGTTTCTGTCCCTCGCCGACCGGCAACCCCCATGTCGGCCTGGTCCGTACCGCCCTGTTCAACTGGGCCTTCGCCCGCCACCACGGCGGGACCCTGGTCTTCCGTATCGAGGACACGGACGCCGCCCGCGACTCCGAGGAGTCCTACCGGCAGCTCCTGGACGCGATGCGCTGGCTGGGCCTCGACTGGGACGAGGGCCCCGAGGTCGGCGGCCCGCACGCGCCCTACCGCCAGTCGCAGCGCATGGACCTCTACCGGGACGTCGCGGACCGGCTCCTGGCGGGCGGCCACGCCTACCGGTGCTACTGCACCGCCGAGGAGCTGGAGCAGCGCCGCGAGGAGGCCCGGGCGGCCGGCCGGCCCTCCGGCTACGACGGCAAGTGCCGCACCCTGACCGACGAGCAGCGCGCCGCCTACGAGGCCGAGGGCCGCTCCTCGATCGTGCGGTTCCGGATGCCCGACGAGCCGATCACCTTCACCGACCTGGTGCGCGGCGAGCTCACCTTCACGCCGGAGAACGTGACCGACTACGGGATCGTGCGGGCCAACGGCGCCCCCCTCTACACGCTCGTCAACCCCGTCGACGACGCGCTGATGGAGATCACCCACGTGCTGCGCGGCGAGGACCTGCTGTCCTCCACCCCCCGGCAGATCGCGCTCTACCGCGCGCTCGCCGAGATCGGCGTCGGAAACGGCACCGTGCCCGCCTTCGGCCACCTGCCGTATGTGATGGGCGAGGGCAACAAGAAGCTCTCCAAGCGCGACCCGCAGTCCTCGCTGAACCTCTACCGGGAGCGCGGCTTCCTGCGCGAGGGCCTGCTCAACTACCTCTCCCTGCTGGGCTGGTCGCTGGCGCCCGACCGGGACGTCTTCACGCTGGACGAGATGGTCGCCGCGTTCGAGATCGGCGATGTGAACGCCAACCCGGCGCGCTTCGACCTCAAGAAGGCCGAGGCGATCAACGCGGACCACATCCGGCGGCTGGACCTGAAGGCCTTCATCGAGGCCTGCGAGCCCTGGCTGAAGGCGCCGCACGCGCCCTGGGCCCCGGAGTCCTTCGACGCGGCCGCCTTCGCGGCGCTGGCCCCGCTGGCGCAGACCCGGCTGACGGTCCTGTCCGACATCACCGCGAACGTGGACTTCCTCTTCCTCGACGAGCCGGTGGAGGACGAGGCGTCCTGGGCGAAGGCGATGAAGCCGGGCGCGGACGCGCTGCTGGCCTCGGTCCGCCCCCGGCTCGCCGAGGCCGACTGGGACGCCGAGACCCTGAAGGCCGCGGTCCTCGCGGCCGGCGAGGAGCACGGCCTCAAGCTGGGCAAGGCCCAGGCTCCGGTGCGCGTCGCCGTCACCGGCCGTACGGTCGGCCTGCCGCTGTTCGAGTCCCTGGAGGTCCTGGGCCGCGAGCGCACGCTGGCCCGGATCGACGCGGCCCTGGCGAAGCTGACGGCGTAAGCGCTGCTCGCGAGGCGAGGACGCGGCCACCGGGCTCCGGTGGCCGCCCTGGCCGTCCGTGGCGCGTCGATACTCGTTTTGGTGGCCCGTCCACCATCGGGTAATGTTCTTCCTGCGCCGCCCGGGCGGGCCGAGAGGCCGGACCGGGGCGCACAACCAGACAAAGCCCCCCAGGGGGCGGCGTTTTGGTGGGGTATGGTGTAATTGGCAGCACGAGTGATTCTGGTTCACTTAGTCTAGGTTCGAGTCCTGGTACCCCAGCAAGGGATTTCTCTGGAATTCTCCCGGAAATTCCTTGACCAGCAGGACCAAGCCCCCGTTGTGTAGCGGCCTAGCACGCTGCCCTCTCAAGGCAGTAGCGCCGGTTCGAATCCGGTCGGGGGTACGGATCTCTTCTTCACGGAGACGGAGATCGCTAGGGCCCCCGTTGTGTAGCGGCCTAGCACGCCGCCCTCTCAAGGCGGTAGCGCCGGTTCGAATCCGGTCGGGGGTACTGGTCTATACCATGGGCTATGGTGTAATTGGCAGCACGAGTGATTCTGGTTCATTTAGTCTAGGTTCGAGTCCTGGTAGCCCAGCGCAGTACTCAGGCCCCCGTTGTGTAGCGGCCTAGCACGCCGCCCTCTCAAGGCGGTAGCGCCGGTTCGAATCCGGTCGGGGGTACCTCACGGAAAAGCCCTCCGCGTCTCGCGGAGGGCTTTTCCGCGTCATGAGCCGTCTCGGGAATCGTCCCGGGAGTCCCTGAAACGCCGGCCGGACTCCTCGGTCTCCGCCAGCCGCCGCAGGGCCAGCAGGACGGGCTCGTACAGCACCGTCAGCGCGACGACCGCCTCGATCCGCTCCGTCGGGGAGCCGCCGTACTTCTCGACCAGATCCAGGTCCGCGACGGCCAGTTCGGCGGCCAGGCGGGCGTGCAGCGCCAGGTGGTCGGTGTCGTGCGGATAGCCGAGCCGCTCCAGCGAGGCGATGGCCGCCACCAGCATCCGGTACGCGGGGGAGGTGGCGCCGAGCTGCCGGCCGTACGTCCAGCCGAGCCGCTCCAGCAGGGCGTCGACCTGGCGGGTCGCCTCCGCGGTCTCGGGGTCGTCCTCGGCGGGCTCGGGGCCGTGCGGCAGCGCCCAGACCGCGGCTCCCATCCGGGTGTTCTGGGACAGCGACTCGTCCTCTGCGGTCTCCAGCACCTCCCGGGCCGTGGCCACCGGCACCCGGCCCACCTGGATCAGCGCCCGCACCAGCCGCAGCCTGCGCAGATGCTCCTCGCCGTACTCGGCCTGGGTGGCGCTGACGCGCTCGCCCGGCGGCAGCAGCCGCTCGCGCAGGTAGTACTTGATCGTCGCGGTGGGCACCCCGCTGCGCTCGCTCAGCTCCCTGAGACGCATCCCCTTGCCTTCCTCGTTGGAGAGTGGCACTATCCAAGTATTGGGTAGTGCCACTATCCAAGCCTATCGCGGACGCGAGGAACGAGGGGATCATCATGGGTGCCAGGCCGATAACGGGGCGCATGACCGCCGACGCCGAGGGCGGGGTCACCGTCTTCATGATCGGTATGCGGATCAACCGCTTCCGCGCGCTGCGCAGCTGGCTGCCGGTGTTCCGGGCGATGCCGCGGATGCTGCGCGAGCTGTCGCGGGACAAGGACGGCGGCATGCTCGGCTATCAGCTGCTGTTCGGCTCGCCCCGGCTGATCTACGTCGTCCAGTACTGGGACTCCCACGAGAAGCTGCTGGCGTACGCCACGGACCGGGGCAAGGAGCACCGCCCGGCCTGGACCGCGTTCAACCGGCGGCTGCGGGAGGGCCGGGGCAAGGTCGGCTTCTGGCACGAGACGTACGTCGTCCCGGCCGGCGCGCACGAGTCCGTCTACATCAACATGCCGGAGTTCGGCCTGGCCAAGGCGACGGCCGTCGTCCCGGTCGGCCGCCGCGGCGAGGGGGCGGCCGACCGGCTCGCCCTGAAGAGCGCCTGAGGGGCCGCCCGCCGCTCAGTTCCCCCGGCGGAGGGCGTCCGTCAGGCGGGCGGCGGCGTCGATGACGGCCTGGGCGTGCATGCGGCCCGGGTGGCGGGTCAGCCGCTCGATCGGTCCGGACACCGAGACGGCCGCGACCACGCGGTTGGACGGGCCCCGTACGGGCGCGGAGACCGAGGCGACGCCCGGCTCGCGCTCGCCGATCGACTGGGCCCAGCCGCGCCGCCGCACGCCCGACAGCGCGGTGGCCGTGAAGCGGGCCCCCTGGAGCCCGCGGTGCAGCCGCTCCGGCTCCTCCCAGGCCATCAGGACCTGGGCGGCCGAGCCGGCCTTCATGGGCAGCGTAGAGCCCACCGGCACGGTGTCCCGCAGTCCGGACAGCCGCTCGGCCGCCGCCACGCAGATGCGCATGTCGCCCTGGCGCCGGTAGAGCTGCGCGCTCTCCCCGGTCACGTCCCGCAGGTGGGTGAGCACCGGCCCCGCGGTGGCCAGCAGGCGGTCCTCGCCCGCGGAAGCGGCCAGCTCGGCCAGGCGCGGGCCGAGGATGAAGCGTCCTTGCATGTCACGCGCCACCATGCGGTGGTGCTCGAGCGCTACCGCGAGCCGGTGCGCCGTGGGGCGCGCGAGCCCGGTGGCCCCGACCAGCCCGGCGAGGGTGGCCGGACCGGACTCCAGAGCGCTCAGTACCAGAGCCGCCTTGTCGAGAACGCCGACGCCACTAGAGTTGTCCATGAAACGATATTCGCGTCTCACACTGTGAAACGCAAGTTCAATTTACGAGGCGACGCGCCACTCTGTAATGGCGGGCCCGCAGACCAGGGCCCGCAGTACACACGAGCAGGGCCGGCGACGTTGCCGGCCGGAGGGAAAGCGATGGGACGGACACTCGCGGAGAAGGTCTGGGACGACCATGTCGTCCGGCGCGCCGAAGGCGAGCCCGACCTCCTCTTCATCGATCTGCACCTGCTGCACGAGGTGACCAGCCCCCAGGCCTTCGACGGCCTCCGCAAGGCAGGTCGCCGGGTCCGTCGCACCGACCTCACCATCGCGACCGAGGACCACAACACCCCGACCCTGGACATCGACAAGCCGATCGCGGACCCCGTCTCCCGGGCCCAGTTGGAGACGCTGCGCAAGAACTGCGCCGAGTTCGGCGTACGGCTGCACCCGCTCGGCGACGTCGAGCAGGGCGTCGTCCACGTCGTGGGCCCCCAGCTGGGACTGACCCAGCCCGGCACCACCGTCGTCTGCGGTGACAGCCACACCTCCACCCACGGCGCCTTCGGCGCGCTCGCGTTCGGCATCGGCACCAGCCAGGTCGAGCATGTGCTGGCCACCCAGACGCTGCCGCTCGCGCCCTTCAAGACCATGGCGATCACGGTCGAGGGCGAGCTGCCGGAGGACGTCACGGCCAAGGACCTGATCCTGGCGATCATCGCCAGGATCGGCACCGGTGGCGGCCAGGGCTATGTCATCGAGTACCGGGGCCCGGCCATCGAGAAGCTCTCGATGGAGGCCCGGATGACCGTCTGCAACATGTCCATCGAGGCCGGCGCCCGGGCGGGCATGATCGCCCCGGACGAGACCACCTTCGCGTACCTCGAGGGCCGCCCCCACGCCCCCCGCGGCGCCGACTGGGACGCCGCCGTGGAGTACTGGCGCACGCTGCGCACCGACGACGACGCGGTCTTCGACCGCGAGGTGGTCATCGACGCCGCCGAGCTCGCGCCGTTCGTCACCTGGGGCACCAACCCGGGCCAGGGCGCGCCGCTGTCGGCCAGCGTCCCCGACCCCGCCTCCTTCGAGGACGCCAGCGAGAAGCTCGCCGCCGAGAAGGCCCTGGAGTACATGGGTCTGACGGCCGGTCAGGCGCTGCGGGACATCAAGGTCGACACCGTCTTCGTCGGCTCCTGCACCAACGGCCGCATCGAGGACCTGCGCTCCGCTGCCTCGGTCCTGTCCGGCCGTTCGGTCGCCGACGGGGTGCGGATGCTGGTCGTCCCCGGCTCCGTACGGGTCGCCCTCCAGGCCGTCGAGGAGGGGCTGGACAAGGTGTTCACCGCGGCCGGCGCCGAGTGGCGGCACGCGGGCTGCTCGATGTGCCTGGGGATGAACCCCGACCAGCTCGCCCCCGGCGAGCGGTCGGCGTCCACCTCCAACCGCAACTTCGAGGGTCGGCAGGGCAAGGGCGGCCGCACCCACCTGGTCTCCCCGCAGGTGGCCGCCGCCACCGCGGTCCTCGGCCATCTGGCCTCGCCCGCCGACCTGTCCGACGCCGACGCAACCGTTCCCGTGGGGGCCTGAGCAGACATGGAAGCATTCACCACGCACACCGGCCGGGCCGTCCCGCTGCGCCGCAGCAATGTGGACACCGACCAGATCATTCCCGCGCACTGGCTCAAGAAGGTCACCCGCGACGGCTTCGAGGACGGACTCTTCGAGGCCTGGCGCAAGGACGCGGACTTCGTGCTCAACCGGCCCGAGTACAAGGGCGCGACCGTGCTGGTGGCCGGCCCCGACTTCGGCACCGGCTCCTCGCGCGAGCACGCGGTGTGGGCGCTGCAGAACTACGGCTTCAAGGCCGTCATCTCCTCGCGCTTCGCCGACATCTTCCGCGGCAACTCCCTCAAGAACGGCCTGCTGACGGTGGTGCTGCCGCAGGAGACCGTGGACCGGCTGTGGAAGCTGATCGAGTCCGACCCGTCGGCCGAGATCACCGTGGACCTGGTCGACCGCCAGGTTCGAGCCGAGGGAATCACGGCTGATTTTGAGCTTGACGAGAACGCCCGGTGGAGGCTCTTGAAGGGGCTGGACGACATCAGTCTCACCCTCCGGCAGGAGGCCGACATCGCCGCGTACGAGGCGCGGCGGCCGACCTTCAAGCCCACCACGGTTGAGGTCTGAGACCCCCGGGTCTTCCCTGTACAGAGCATGTTTGACACGATGCGTCGCCAGTCCCCGGACCGGCGGCGCATCGGCATGTTGAGGCCCCCTGAAGCGACAACTCGCCGCAGATGGCACAATCAGTGCATGGAACGCGACGCCCAACTCGAGCTCTACGGGCTTGTCGCGGACCGGCTCAAGGAAGCGCACACAAGGGTGCGCTCGCTGCAAGTCCCGGAGGGCGTACGGATGGCGCTGTCCCGGAAGCTGCTGGTCATCACGGCCGCGGCGAAACACGATCTCGCGGACGCGGCAAGGCGTCTGGAGCGGTTGATGCACGACCTCGACGAGGGACGTTTCCCCCAAGATCCCGACTCCGACGGAAGTCCATGACATCCGAGTGCGTTGCGGCACAAGGGTGATAAGCCCGTTTCGTGTTTGATTTGCGGTATATATCTGCCTAACGTGCGAAAAAGCTTGAACACATTCGTTCCGGCAATGTCTCCGAAGGGGAAGACGTGAACAAGGCGCAGCTCGTAGAAGCGATTGCCGACAAGCTCGGCGGCCGGCAGCAGGCCGCCGACGCGGTCGACGCGGTACTGGACGCGATGGTCCGTGCGGTCGTCGCCGGGGAGCGAGTTTCGGTCACCGGATTCGGCTCGTTCGAGAAGGTCGAGCGTCCGGCTCGTTACGCCCGCAACCCGCAGACCGGGGAGCGCGTCCGGGTCAAGAAGACCTCGGTGCCCCGCTTCCGCGCGGGCCAGGGGTTCAAGGACCTGGTGAGCGGCTCGAAGAAGCTCCCGCGGGGCGGCGAGGTGGCCGTGAAGAAGGCCCCCAAGGGCAGCCTCCAGGCCGCGGCGAAGAAGGCGGCCGCCAAGAAGGCCACGGCGAAGAAGGCCGCCGCCCCCGCCGGCAAGAAGGCGGCGCCCGCCAAGAAGGCCCCCGCCAAGGCGGCCCCGACGGCGAAGAAGGCGCCCGCGAAGGCGGCGGCGAAGAAGGCCACGGCCAAGAAGGCCGCCCCCGCCAAGAAGGCGACGGCCAAGAAGGCTCCGGCGAAGAAGGCTCCGGCGCGCAAGACCACCGCCAAGAAGACCACCGCCCGGAAGCGCTGATCCGCCGGTCGGCGGCATCCAGGACGGGCGTCACGCGCCGGGCCGGGCTCCTGTGGGGAGCCCGGCCCGCGGTGCGTTCAGAAGGTCTGCAGGGTCACCAGGACGACCCGCCGCCCCTCGGGAGCCCCTTCGGCGGGCTCCACCTCGATCCGCACCCGCTGCCCGGGCCGCAGCAGCCGCAGGCCCCCGGCGTCGAAGGCCGCCGCGTCGAAGGGCAACGGGGTCCCGTCGTCCAGCAGCACGCTGCCGGCGCGGGTCTCGGGGTCGTACGTGTACGCGGTCGCCTGCATGGGGCCAGCCTAGAGTCCGCCGCGCCCCCGGCCCGACCCCGAGCCCTCAGAGAAGGGCGTGCTGAGCCGTGTGGGGGCCCACGCCCAGGGCCAGGGCGGCGCGCAGGTCCTCGGCGGTGTCCACGTCGCGCCGCACCGAGTCGACCCCCCGCAGCCGTATCTCCCGCGCCCCCGACGCCCGGTGCCTGGCCCGGGACGACCCCCCGAACGCGGGGGACAGCTCCACCCCCGCCGCCGCCGTGAGCAGCGTCGTGCCCACCCCCGCCGCGTCCGCCAGGAAGGCCCGTGGAAACGCGGAGGCGGCCTCGAGCACCTGCTCGAGCTCCGCCGGCCGCAGGGCGGGGAGATCGGCGTTCAGAGCCGCCACAGCGGCCGCGGGGGACTGCCGGCGCACGGCGAGGGCGCCCTGCGCCAGCGCCGCGTTCAGACCGCCGCCCGGCGGGTCGGGGAGGACGCGGGCACCGAGGGCAGACAGCTCCCGCGCCGCGAGCGGGTCGTCCGTGACGACCGTCACCCCGCGCACCGCCCGGCACGCCAGCGCCGCACCCACCGTGTCCTGCGCGAACGCGAGCGCGAGCCCCGGCCGCACATGGTCCGCCGCGGCGTCGGCCAGCCTGCTCTTGGCCCGGGACAGGGGCTTGAGCGGCACCACCAGCGTCCACGCCACCCGGGCTCCATCGCTTCCCACGAACGTCATTCTCGCCTGCTGCCGGGGCTGCCGGGGACGGACGGGGTTACGGTGTCCTCGACAGACCGGGTACCTGGGGCGACACTTGTGCGGCTGCCCGGACGGCAGCAAAGCCAGCAGGTCAGCAGGGTCCAAGAGGAGGATGTTCCGAGTGTCCGGCCGCAGAATCGGCTTCTGGTACCGCATGGCGGCAGTCCTGGTGAAACCACCGCTGGTGGTCCTCTTCAAGCGGGACTGGCGTGGAATGGAGCACATTCCCGCCGAGGGCGGATTTATCACCGCGATCAACCACAACTCACATCTCGATCCCTTCTCGTACGCCCACTTCCAGTACAACACCGGGCGGGTGCCGCGCTTCCTCATCAAGGCCGGGGTCTTCAAGGGCGGCTTCGTGGGCGCCTTCCTGCGCGGCACCGCGCAGATCCCCGTCTACCGGGAGTCCACCAACGCGGCCAACGCGTTCCGGGCCGCCGTGGACGCGGTCAACCAGGGCGAGTGCGTGGCCTTCTACCCCGAGGGCACCCTCACCCGCGACCCCGACCTGTGGCCCATGCGCGGCAAGACGGGCGCGGCGCGCGTCGCGCTGCTCACCAAGGCGCCCGTGATCCCCGTCGCGCAGTGGGGGGCCAACGAGGCGCTGCCGCCCTACGCCAAGCGGCCGCGGTTCTTCCCCCGCAAGACGCTGACCGTGCACGCGGGCCCGCCCGTGGACCTTTCCGCGTACTACGGCAAGGAGCCCACCGCCGAGGTGCTGCGGGCGGCCACCGACGACATCATGGCGGCGGTCGCCGAACTCCTCTCGGAGGTGCGCGGGGAGCCCGCCCCCGCCGAGCGCTACGACTACCGCCCCGGCAAGTCCCGCGCCGCGGAGAACCGCCCCGGCAAGCCCCGCGCCGCGGAGAAACCCCCCGTGGCCGATGAGGAGAGCAAGTGACGCGCTGCGCCGTCTACGGCACCGGCTCCTGGGGCACCGCCTTCGCGATGGTGCTCGCCGACGCGGGCTGCGAGGTGACGCTGTGGGGCCGTCGGCCCGGCCCGGTGGAGGCCATCAACACCACCCGCACCAACCCCGACTACCTGCCGGGCACCGAGCTCCCGCGGTCGGTGCGGGCCACCACCGACCCGGCCCTGGCGGCCCGCGGCGCCGAGTTCACCGTCCTCGCCGTGCCCTCCCAGACGCTGCGCGGGAACCTCGCCGCATGGGCGCCGCTGCTGCCCGCCGACACGGTGCTCGTCTCCCTGATGAAGGGCGTGGAACTGGGCACCGCCAAGCGGATGAGCGAGGTCGTCGAGGAGGTCGCCAAGGCGTCCCCGGAGCGGGTCGCCGTGCTCACCGGCCCCAACCTGGCCAAGGAGATCGCCGCCCGCCAGCCCGCCGCCTCGGTCGTCGCCTGCCGTGACGAGGCCGTGGCGCGCCGCCTCCAGGCCGCCTGCCACACCCCGTACTTCCGCCCGTACACCAACACCGACGTGGTCGGCTGCGAGCTCGGCGGCGCGGTCAAGAACGTCATCGCGCTCGCCGTGGGCATCGCCGACGGCATGGGGCTCGGCGACAACGCCAAGGCGTCGCTGATCACCCGGGGCCTGGCCGAAACGACCCGGCTGGGGCTGGCCATGGGCGCCGACGCCCACACCTTCGCGGGCCTGGCGGGCATGGGCGACCTGGTCGCCACCTGCTCCTCGCCGCTGTCCCGCAACCACACCTTCGGCACCAACCTCGGCCGGGGCATGACCCTGGAGCAGACCATCGCGGTCACCAAGCAGACCGCCGAGGGCGTCAAGTCCTGCGAGTCGGTGCTCGACCTCGCCCGGCGGCACGACGTCGACATGCCGATCACCGAAACCGTGGTGAGCGTCGTGCACGACGGCAAACCACCGTTGGTGGCGCTGAAAGAGTTGATGTCCCGCAGCGCCAAGCCCGAGCGGCACTGACGCGCCCGGGACCGCAAGGTAACCTCAACGCGTTATGAGCAGCCAGAGCCCCGCCCCCAGCCCTGTCCCGCCCTCCTCCGGAGGGGAGCCGCGGAAGCCGCGCGTGGCCGTCGTCTTCGGCGGCCGCAGCTCCGAGCACACCATCTCGGTGGTCACCGCCGGCGCGGTGCTGCGCGCCATCGACCGCGACAAGTACGACGTGCTGCCGATCGGGATCACGAGCGAGGGGCGTTGGGCCCTGACCGCCGACGAGCCCGAGCGGATGGCCATCGCGGACCGGGTGCTGCCCAGCGTCGAGGGCCTCGCCGAGACCGCCGAGGGCTCCGTGCTGCTCCCGGTCGAGCAGGGGAACCGCGAGGTCGTCTACGCCGAGCCGGGCGCGGTGCCCAAGGCACTCGGCGAGGTCGACGTGGTCTTCCCCATGCTGCACGGCCCCTACGGCGAGGACGGCACCCTTCAGGGGCTGCTCGAACTGTCCGGCGTGCCCTATGTGGGCGCGGGGGTGCTCGCCTCCGCCGTCGGCATGGACAAGGACTACATGAAGCGGGTGTTCGCCTCCTTCGGGCTGCCGGTCGGCCCGTACGAGGTGATCCGCCCCCGCGAGTGGGAGCAGGACCCCGCCGCCGCGCGCAAGAAGATCGTCGACTTCGCCGGCGACCACGGCTGGCCGGTCTTCGTGAAGCCGGCGCGCGCGGGCTCCTCCATCGGCATCTCCAAGGTCGAGAACCTGGCCGGCCTCGACGAGGCGATCGAGGAGGCGCGGCGCCACGACCCGAAGATCCTCGTCGAGGCGCTGCTGCGCGGCCGCGAGATCGAATGCGGGGTGCTGGAGTTCGAGGACGGCCCGCGGGCCAGCGTGCCCGCCGAGATCCCGCCGGTCTCCACCCACGACTTCTACGACTTCGAGGCGAAGTACATCGACGCGGCGGACGGCGTGGTGCCCGCGCCGCTCACCGAGGAGCAGACCGCGCGGGTGCGGGAGCTGGCGGTGCGGGCGTTCGAGGCGGTGTCCTGCGAGGGCCTGGTCCGCGCCGACTTCTTCCTGCTCGACAGCGGCGAATTCGTGATCAACGAGATCAACACCATGCCCGGCTTCACGCCCATCTCGATGTACCCGCGGATGTGGGAGGCGAGCGGGGTGAGCTATCCCGAGCTGGTGGACCGGCTCATCCAGGCCGCGCTGCGCCGCCCGACGGGGCTGCGCTGACCGATGACAAGGGCCCCGGGCGGCGCGCCCGGGGCCCTCTGCTGTGGGAGCGCTGTCCTGGAGCGGGGCTCAGACCACGCCCGGGGGCACAGTCTTCTTGACGGCTTTCGCCAGATCGACAAGCGGGTTGACCTCCGGCGCGTACGTGCCGGGCACCGTCACCTCCACGTACGCCTGCCGCAGCACGGTCGTGAAGCGGTAGCCGTCGTCCAGCCGCTCCGGAAGCCACTGCACACCGTCGATCTCGGCCGACGCGGCGTAGGGGTCGTAGCGCTCGGTGCCGGCCGTGAGAGCGGCGGGCTTGTCGACCCCGCAGCGCAGCTTCACCGCGGGGTCGCCCCAGGCGGCGGTGAGCTCCGAGGCGGGCTCGGGGACGCGCCGCTCCAGCCCGTTCACGGTCTTGGGCAGTTCCCTGTGCAGCGCCCGGCACAGCGCCGCCGTCTTCGCCGACGGCGTGGGAACCGCGAGGGACAGCGAGCCGTCGGAGCCGCCCAGGAGGGAGCACCCCGCCGCCGACAGCACGAGCAGCGCCACGGCCGCGGACGTGGTGACCCCGCGGCGGAGGCGGCTACGGTGTGCGGAATTCACGGTTTGAGCATACGGGGGGTCACAGATGGACGACCGGACAGGTCAGGGTGCGGGTGATGCCGTCCACTTGCTGGACTTTGGCGACCACCATGCGGCCGAGTTCATCGACGGTCTCGGCCTGAGCCCGCACGATGACGTCATAGGGGCCGGTGACGTCCTCGGCCTGTATCACTCCGGGGATCTTGGCGATGACGTCGGCCACGGTCGACGCCTTTCCGACCTCGGTTTGGATCAGGATGTACGCCTGTACCACGGAACCTCCAGGGCGGCTACGAGGATCATGTGGGGAGAAGGGACGCCACGGTACCGCGTCGCCGAGCGGCGCGGGGAGACCCGCGCGGCGTGCGCGGCGCGACGGGCAGAGAGCGACAAGTGCGAAGGGGCAATGGGATGAAGGGCACCGTGGGCGAGTTGGGGGAGTTCGGGCTCATCAGAGAGCTCACCTCCCGGCTCACCACCACCCCGGCCGTGCGGCTCGGGCCCGGCGATGACGCCGCGGTCGTCGCCGCGCCGGACCGGCGGGTCGTGGCCAGTACGGACCTACTGCTGGAAGGCCGGCATTTCCGCCGCGACTGGTCCACCGCCTATGACGTCGGCCGCAAGGCCGCCGCCCAGAACCTCGCGGACATCGCGGCCATGGGCGCGGTGCCGACCGCGCTCCTGCTGGGCCTGGTGGTGCCCGCCGAACTGCCGGTGACCTGGCCTACCGAGCTGATGGACGGCATCCGCGACGAGTGCCAGGTGGCGGGCGCGGCCGTGGTGGGCGGCGATGTGGTGGGCGGCGAGACCATCACCGTGGCGATCACCGCTCTGGGCGACCTGCGCAACCACGAACCGGTCACCCGATCCGGTGCCCAGCCGGGCGACGTGGTCGCGGTCACCGGCTGGCTCGGCTGGTCGGCCGCCGGACACGCGGTGCTCTCCCGCGGCTTCCGCTCGCCGCGCGCCTTCGTCGAGGCGCACCGGCGCCCTGAGCCGCCCTACCACGCGGGCCCGGCGGCCGCCGGGCTCGGCGCCACCGCCATGACCGATGTCAGCGACGGGCTGGTCGCCGACCTCGGTCACATCGCGGAGGCCAGCAAGGTCCGTATCGACCTGCGGTCCGGGGACATCGACATCCCCTCCCAGATGTCCGACATCGGGCAGGCGGTGGGCGTCGACCCGCTGCAGTGGGTGCTCAACGGGGGCGAGGACCACGCGATCGTGGCCACCTTCCCGCCCGACGCCAAGCTGCCCGCGCGCTGGAAGGTGATCGGCGAGGTGCTCAACCCCTCGGCGCTGCCGCAGGTCACCGTGGACGGCGCGCCCTGGCCGCACGCGGGCTGGGACCACTTCGGGAAGGACAAGAGCGCCGAGTAGATTCGGCGCCATGGCGACTTCCCCCGCACCCCCGCCCGGTACCCGCGCGACCCCGCCCCGCGTGCTCACCGTCGCCGGATCCGACTCCGGCGGCGGTGCCGGCATCCAGGCCGACCTGAAGACCATGCTGGCCCTCGGCGTGCACGGCATGAGCGTGATCACCGCCGTGACGGCACAGAACTCGCTGGGCGTGAGCGGGGCGTGGGAGCTGCCCGCCGAGGCCGTACGGGCCCAGTTCCGCGATGTCGTCGACGACATCGGGGTAGGGGCGGTCAAGACCGGGATGCTGGCCTCCGCCGAGCTGGTCGAGACCGTCGCCGGGCTGCTCGCGGACCTCCCGGCCCCGGTCGTGGTCGACCCGGTCGGCGTCTCCAAGCACGGTGACGCCCTGCTGGCCGCGGAGGCCCTCGACTCGGTCCGCACCCGGCTGCTGCCGGTCGCGACCGTGGCCACGCCCAACCTGGACGAGGTCGCCCAGCTGGCGGGCGTGAAGGTGGCGGCGGAGCGGGACCTGCGGCGGGCCGCCGACGCGATCCTGGCCTTCGGCCCGCGCTGGGCGCTGATCAAGGGCGGTCACCTCGACGGCGACGCGGTGGACCTGCTCACGGACGGCACCGAGGAGCACTGGCTGCGGGCCGCCAGGCACCCCAACCGCCATACGCACGGCACGGGCTGCACGCTGGCCGCCGCCATTGCCTCGTACCTGGCCCTGGGAGCCGAGGTGCCGGGGGCCGTCGCGGCGGCCAAGGAGTACGTCACGGGCGCGATCGCGGCCGGCTTCCCGCTGGGCGGGGGCATCGGCCCGGTCGACCACGGCTGGCGGTGGCGCTGAGCTCAAGGGCATGCGAAAAGCCGGTCCACACGAGGTGGACCGGCTCGGCAACCGGAAGGGTCGCACTCGACACGCGAACGGGGTCGCCCCCGGCCACGCGGGAAGTCAGCGCGAGACCTTGCCGGCCTTGATGCACGAGGTGCAGACGTTGAGCCGCTTCGGGGTCCGACCGACCACAGCGCGCACCGTCTGGATGTTGGGGTTCCAACGACGGCGGGTGCGGCGGTGCGAGTGCGAGATGTTGTTGCCGAAGCCCGGCCCCTTGCCGCAGACGTCGCAGTTGGCAGCCACGGGTTACTCCAAAGACGGGTCAACCCCGCTTGCGCGAGGAGACAGACACTTACGGTGGGCCCGGCGCGCCCTGATCGGTGAAACGATCGGCGGTGCCGGGGGAATGGCCCGATTCGCATCGGGCAACCGGAGCAGCATACAACGGCCGATCCGCTACCCCGAAATTACCATGACCCCCCGGACCGATGCCCGGGGTGCCGACTACCCTGCGATGACCGCCCCCGCTCCTGCCCTCCCGAGGAGGACGTACGTGCCGCACACGCTCGACGCCGATGCGGTACGCAGCTGGTGCGCCCTGGCGCTGGACGCGCTCGGCCGGGCCCGCGAGGAGATCGACGCGATCAACGTCTATCCGGTCGCGGACGCGGACACCGGCACCAACCTCTATCTGACCGTCGAGTCCGCCGCCCAGGCCGTCGCCGCCGCCTTCGACGGCCACGCGGCCGCCCCCGGGACCGCCCTCCGCCCCAGCCTGTCCGAGGCGGTGCGCGCCATGGCCCACGGCGCCCTGATCGGCGCGCGCGGCAACTCCGGCACCATCCTGGCGCAGCTGCTGCGCGGGATGGCGGACGTCCTCGCGGAGGGCGAGGGCGCCCCGGACGGCGACGGCGGCTACGGGGACCACCAGGGGGACGAGGGGGACGGCGAGCGGGACGGTGGCGCGGACGGTCTGCGGCGGGCGCTGCGGCGCGCGGCCGAGCTGGCGTACCGGGGCGTGGCCCACCCCGTCGAGGGCACCGTGCTGACCGTGGCGCGGGCCGCGGCCGACGCCGCCGAGCGCGCCGAGGGCGACCCGGCCGCGGTGGCCCGCGCCGCCTACGAGGGCGCCCGCGCCGCCCTGGAGGCCACCCCCGCCCAGCTCGGCGCGCTCGCCCGCGCGGGCGTGGTGGACGCGGGCGGCTACGGGCTGGTGGTGTTCCTCGGCGCGCTCGCCCAGGCCGTGTCCGGCCGGGCCCCGGCCGCCGGCCCGGTCGCCGCCCGGGGAGGCTGCCCGGCCGCCGGGCCGGCGCAGACCGACGGCACCTCGGCCGACGGCGCCTCCGGCGACGGGCCCGACGGCGGGCCCGCCTTCGAGGTGATCTATCTGCTGGAGGCGGAGGAGACGGCCGTCGTCCGGCTGCGGGAACGGCTGGACGCGCTCGGCGACTCCCTGGTGGTCGTCGGCGGCGACGGGCTGTGGAACGTGCACGTCCATGTGGACGACGCGGGCGCGGCCGTCGAGGCGGGCATCGAGGCGGGCCGCCCGTACCGCGTCCGCATCACCCACTTCGGCACGGCCGCCGCCCGCCGCGCCCACGCCGACCAGCCCCACCCGCACCCCCGGGCGGACGACACCGGGCGGCGGCCGGACGCCCGCGGCGCGCCCGAGTCCCCCGCCGGCCGGGCGGACCGCGCGCCGCGCGCCGTGGTCGCGGTCGTCCCAGGCGAGGGCCTGGCCGCCCTGTGCGCCGAGGCCGGCGCGACCGTGGTCACCGCGCGCCCCGGGGAGCCCCCGGCCGCCGGGGAGCTGGCCCAGGCCGTACGGCGGGCCCGCGCCCCGGAGGTCGTCCTGCTGCCCAACGACGCCGACCTGCGCCACACGGCCGCGGCCGCCGCCGCCCAGGCCCGCGCCGAGGGCGTACGGGTGGCGGTCATCCCCACCCGCTCCCCGGTCCAGGGCCTGGCCGCGCTCGCCGTGCACGAACCGGGCCGCAGCTTCGACGAGGACGTCGTGGCCATGACCTCCGCCGCCGGCGCCACCCGCTACGCCGAGCTGGCCGTCGCCGAGCGCCAGGCCTGGACCATGGCCGGGGTGTGCCAGGCGGGGGACATGCTGGGGCTCATCGACGGGGACGTCGCGGTGATCGGCGACGGCCTCGCGGGCACCGCGCAGACCGTGCTGGACCGGATGCTCGCCGCGGGCGGCGAGCTGGTCACCCTGGTGCTCGGCGCGGACGTGCCCGGCGATGTCGCCGAGCTGCTGGAGCGCCACGTACGGGAGGGGCACTTCGCGGTCGACACGGTCGTCTACCGCGGCGGCCAGCCGGGCGTGCCGCTGATCATAGGCATCGAATAGCCCAGCGGCGTGGCGACAGCCTCGCTCCACGGCCCCGCTTGTCGGTGCCGTGGTGTGCAATGGACTGCGTGCCCGCGCTGGATGAACCTCTGAAGAAAGTGCTCGGCGGCAACACCGCGAAGGTGATGGCCGACCACCTCGACCTGCACACGGTCGGCGACCTGCTGCACCACTACCCGCGCCGCTACGCCGAGCGCGGCGAGCTGACCCGGCTGGCCGACCTCCCCCTGGACGAGCATGTGACGGTCGTCGCGCAGGTCGCCGACGCCCGCGTGCACAAGTTCGACCGCGGCACCAAACAGCGCCTGGAGGTCACCCTCACCGACGGCAGCGGCCGGCTGCGGCTGGTCTTCTTCGGCCGCGGGGTCTACGGGGCGCAGAAGGAGCTGCTCCCCGGCCGCCGCGGCATGTTCGCGGGCAAGGTCGGCGTCTTCCGCAATGTGCGCCAGCTGGCCCACCCGGCGTACGAGATGCTCGGCAAGGAGGACGGCGCGGCGGCCGTCGAGGCGTGGGCCAACCAGCTGCGCCCGCTGTATCCCGCCTGCGCCCAGCTCGAGTCCTGGAAGATCGAGAAGGCCGTCGGGGCGCTGCTCGACACCCTGGAGGCCACCGGCTGGGAGGGCCTGGTCGATCCGCTGCCCGAGAGCCTGCGCCTGGGCCGCGGGCTGGCCGAGCTCCCCGAGGCGCTGCTGAAGATCCACCGGCCGCGCACCAAGGCGGACATCGCCGCCGCCCGGGACCGCCTGAAGTGGGACGAGGCCTTCGTGCTCCAGGTGGCCCTCGCCCGCCGCCGCCACACCGACGCCCAGCTGCCCGCGGTGCCGCGCGCGCCCGCCGAGGGCGGCCTGCTGGGCGCCTTCGACGCCCGGCTGCCGTTCACCCTCACCGACGGCCAGCGCGACGTCAGCCGCGAGATCTTCGCCGACCTGGCCACCGAGCACCCCATGCACCGGCTGCTGCAGGGCGAGGTCGGCTCGGGAAAGACCCTGGTGGCGCTGCGCGCGATGCTGGGCGTCGTGGACAGCGGGGGACAGGCCGCGATGCTCGCGCCCACCGAGGTGCTCGCCCAGCAGCACCACCGCTCGATCACCGAGATGATGGGCGACCTGGCCGAGGGCGGCATGCTGGGCGGCGCCGAGCTGGGCACCAAGGTCGTGCTGCTGACCGGCTCCATGGGCGCCGCGGCCCGCCGCCAGGCGCTGCTCGACCTGGTCACCGGCGAGGCCGGGATCGTGGTCGGGACCCATGCGCTGATCGAGGACAAGGTCCAGTTCCACGACCTGGGCCTGGTCGTGGTCGACGAGCAGCACCGCTTCGGCGTCGAGCAGCGCGACGCGCTGCGCTCCAAGGGCAAGCAGCCGCCGCACCTGCTGGTGATGACGGCCACCCCCATCCCGCGGACCGTCGCCATGACCGTCTTCGGCGACCTGGAGACCTCCGTACTGGACCAGCTGCCGGCCGGGCGCTCCCCGATCGCCTCCCATGTGGTCCCCGCGAAGGACAAGCCGCACTTCCTGGCGCGGGCCTGGGAGCGGGTGCGCGAGGAGGTGGCGGCCGGCCACCAGGCGTACGTGGTGTGCCCGCGGATCGGCGACGAGACGGGCGAGGAGGCGGACGAACCCAAGGACGCGGCCCGCGCGTCGGCCCCGTCCTCGGCCTCCGCCAGGTCCGCCGACAGGTCGCCCGACAAGTCCGCCGCCGAGTCCCCCGAGGACGAGGCCGAGAAGCGGCCGCCGCTCGCGGTCCTCGACATCGCCGAGCAGCTCGCCAGGGGCCCGCTGCGCGACCTGCGCGTGGAGGTGCTGCACGGCCGGATGCAGCCCGAGGCCAAGGACGACGTGATGCGCCGCTTCGCCGCGGGCGAGGTGGACGTGCTGGTCGCCACGACCGTCATCGAGGTCGGCGTCAACGTCCCCAACGCCACCGCGATGGTGATCATGGACGCGGACCGCTTCGGCGTCTCGCAACTGCACCAGCTGCGCGGCCGCGTCGGCCGCGGCTCCGCCCCCGGGCTGTGCCTGCTGGTGACCGAGATGCCGGAGGGGAGCCCGGCCCGGGCCCGGCTCGGCGCGGTCGCGGCCACGCTGGACGGCTTTGAGCTGTCGCGGATCGACCTGGAGCAGCGGCGCGAGGGCGATGTGCTGGGCCAGGCCCAGTCCGGGGCGCGCTCCTCGCTGCGGGTGCTCGCGGTCATCGACGACGAGGAGGTCATCGCCGCCGCCCGGGAGGAGGCCACGGCCCTCGTCGCCGCCGACCCCGAGCTGACCGGGTATCCGGAGCTGCGCACCGCGCTTGACGCGTTCCTGGACGAGGAGCGCGAGGAGTACCTGGACAAGGGCTGACCGCCCGGCCGGCGCCGGAAGCCGCGACCGGGAGCCGGACGGACCCGGGGGCCGTGACCAGTGCCCGGGACGCCATATCGTGGAGGGGCGGCGGCCACCACACGGTCCGCCGCTGCCCTCCCACCGCGAAGGACTGCGTCACCGATGACCCGCGTGATCGCCGGAGCCGCCGGCGGCCGCCGCCTGGCAGTGCCGCCGGGAAACGGCACCCGACCGACCTCGGACCGGGCGCGCGAAGGCCTCTTCTCCACCTGGGAGTCGCTGCTCGGCTCGCTGCGCGGCGCCCGGGTGCTCGACCTGTACGGCGGCTCGGGCGCGGTCGGCCTGGAGGCGCTCTCGCGCGGCGCCGAGCATGTGCTGCTGGTGGAGTCCGACCCGCGCGCCGCCCGCACGATCCGCGCGAACATCCGGGCGCTCGGCCTGCCCGGCGCCGAGCTGCGCACCGGCCGGGCCGAGCAGGCGATCGCCGGCCCGGCCCCCGGGACGGGCCCGTACGACGTGGTGTTCCTCGACCCGCCGTACGCCGTCACCGACGAGGAACTCCGCGAGATACTCCTCACACTCGCCGGTAACCGGTGGCTCGCGCCCGACGCGCTGGCCACGGTGGAGCGGAGCACACGAGGCGGGGAATTCGGGTGGCCTGCCGGTTTCGAGGGCTTGCGGGCCCGTCGGTACGGCGAGGGCACGCTTTGGTACGGTCGCGCCGCCTCGACGTGCGACAACGCGTCATGACCGGACCCGAGAGCGAGGAACCACCAGTGCGCCGCGCAGTCTGTCCGGGGTCCTTCGACCCCGTCACCAATGGGCACCTCGACATCATCGCCCGAGCGTCCAAGCTGTACGACGTCGTCCACGTCGCCGTGATGATCAACAAGTCCAAGCAGGGCCTGTTCACGGTCGACGAGCGGATGGACCTGCTCCGCCAGGTC
This sequence comes from Streptomyces sparsogenes subsp. cuspidosporus, assembly GCF_039532705.1. Taxonomy (NCBI): domain Bacteria; kingdom Bacillati; phylum Actinomycetota; class Actinomycetes; order Kitasatosporales; family Streptomycetaceae; genus Streptomyces; species Streptomyces sparsogenes. The sequence continues at coordinate 45,710 of NZ_BAAASD010000019.1, forward strand.
ACCGCCGAGTACGGGAACGTCCAGGTGGAGTCCTTCCACGGGCTTCTCGTCGACTTCTGCAAGGAGCGTGAGATCCCCGCCATCGTCAAGGGCCTGCGGGCGGTCAGCGACTTCGACTACGAGCTGCAGATGGCCCAGATGAACAACGGTCTGTCGGGGGTGGAGACGCTGTTCGTGCCCACCAACCCCACCTACAGCTTCCTCTCCTCCAGCCTGGTCAAGGAGGTCGCGGCCTGGGGCGGCGACGTCTCCCACCTGGTGCCCCCGGTGGTGCTCCAGGCCCTGACCGAGCGGCTGGGCCGGCGCTGATCGGCTGACGGCCGGGCCGGCGGGTGTCGGGCGGGGCCCGCTGGCCGTACAGTCGTCCCCGGTCGTTCCCGTCCGTTCCCGTTCGTTCCGTCAAGCGCCGGCAAGTTCCGTCAGGCCCCGGCGAGTTCCCTCGGGCTCCGGCGGCGAGTTCCGTCAGGCCCCCCCGGCAAGTTCCGTCAAGAGAGAGTGGCGAGCACCCAAGGTGGACGTGCAGAAGAAGCTCGACGAGATCGTCGAGACCGTCGGCAACGCCCGGTCCATGCCCATGTCGGCCTCGTGCGTGATCAACCGCGCCGAGCTGCTCGCCATGCTCGAAGAGGTGCGCGCCGCGCTTCCGGACTCCCTGGCCCAGGCCCAGGAGTTGATCGGCGGCCGGGACCGGATGGTCGAGGAGGCCCACCAGGAGGCCCAGCGGATCATCGAGTCCGCGCACGCCCAGCGCGGCTCGCTGGTCTCGGACACCGAGGTGGCCAGGAAGTCCCAGGAGGAGGCCGACCGGATCCTGGAGGAGGCCCGCCGGGAGGCCGAGGAGATCCGCGCCGAGGCCGACGACTACGTCGACAGCAAGCTCGCCAACTTCGAGGTCGTGCTGACCAAGACCATCGGCTCGGTCGACCGGGGCCGCGAGAAGCTGCTGGGCCACGCCTCCCCGGGCGGGGAGCAGGACGGGGCCCAGGGCCTGGAGGACGGGCCGGAGCGCAGCGCCGACCCCCAGACGTTGCGGCAGCGCGCCGACGAGTACGTGGACGCCAAGCTCGGCGCGGTCTCGGCGGTGCTCAGCAAGACGCTGGAGGCGGTCGGCCGGGGCCGGCAGAAGCTGCTCGGGGCGCGGGCGATCGACGAGCTGGGCGCGCACCTGGCCGCCCAGGATGCCTCCGCCCCGCTCGGCCACCGCACCAGCGACGACGACTACCTCGCGGACCTGGCCCAGTCCCAGGCGCAGGTGCCCGTGGCGCGCCCCGAGCCGGCGCCAGACGCCTCGTACTACGCGGCCACGGCCGGATACCAGCAGCAGGAGGCGTACGGCTACCAGCAGCAGGGCTATGTGCAGCAGCAGGACCCGTACGCGGCCCAGGGCGGCTATCAGCAGCAGGACGCGTACGGCTGGCAGCAGCAGCCCCAGTACGACCCGAGCGGCTACGCCCCCGAGCCGCAGCACCACGAGCCGCAGCACCAGCACCAGCACCACGAGTCGCATCAGCAGCAGCACCAGCAGCCGGCCGCGGCCCTCGACGAGACCAGCCTGTTCGACACCAGCATGATCGACCTCGATCAGCTGCGTCAGTACGAGCAGGGCCGCTGACCCCCGCCCGCCCCGGGGATCCCCGCCCCGGAGAGCCCCCGCTCCGGAGGCGGATTGGGTCTACGGCGGCCGGTCCAGTATCCTGGCTGTTCGGTCGCGCTACGTCCGCGATCTCGGCTGCCCGCTTCATACCAGCATCGGGTGGCCCGCCACAGCCGTAGAAAGCAGGAAGCCCTGAACGCCCGCCTCGACCACCGCGCCCCTCTCGTGTTCGACACACGCGAGCTGGGCCGTCGTCCCGGTGCGCTCAAAAAGCTCTCCCGCTCGGTCCCGGCCTCCAAGGATCTCGGCATCGAGGTCATCGGGGTCCGGGAGGGCGTGACCGTCGAGCTCGACCTCCGCCTGGAGTCGGTCATGGAAGGGGTGCTTGTCACAGGCACCGCCCGTGCGCCGCTGACAGGGGAGTGCGTAAGGTGTCTGGAGCCGCTGGAGCGGGAGCTCGAAGCGGATTTCCAGGAGATGTACTCCTACCCCGACGCCGACGACCGGAGCCGCTTCGCGGACACCGGCGACGACGCCGAAGACGAGGACACTCTCTTCCTCGAGGGCGACCTGCTCGACCTCGAGCCCGTGCTGCGCGACGCGGTGGTGCTGTCACTGCCGCTGCAGCCGGTGTGCCGGGAGGACTGCCCCGGGCTGTGCGCCGAATGCGGCGCGCGGCTCGCGGATGACCCGGACCACCATCACGACGCCGCCGACATCCGTTGGGCGGCACTGCAGGGACTCGCCGAGGCCATGTCGGACGGCGAGAAGGACAACGCACCCCGCGAGCGCGGGGACGACCCACAGGAGAAGTAGCCGTGGCTGTTCCGAAGCGGAAGATGTCGCGCAGCAACACGCGCCACCGCCGGTCGCAGTGGAAGGCTGCGGTCCCCACCCTGGTGGCGTGCGAGCGCTGCCACGAGCCGAAGCTGCAGCACATCGCGTGCCCGAGCTGCGGCACCTACAACCGCCGCCAGGTCCTCGAGGTCTGATCGGCGGGTGACAGGCTCTATGTCGGACGCCCACACGACTCCCCGCAAGCGCGCGGGAGAACCGGCCAAGGCGGACACGGCCTCGTCCCACACGATTCTGGAAGGGCGGCTCGGGTACCAGCTCGAGTCCGCCCTTCTGGTGCGTGCGCTCACCCACCGCTCCTTCGCGTACGAGAACGGCGGGCTGCCCACCAACGAGCGCCTGGAGTTCCTCGGGGACTCCGTGCTCGGCCTGGTGGTCACCGACACGCTGTACCGCATCCACCCCGACCTGCCGGAAGGCCAGCTGGCCAAGTTGCGGGCGGCCGTGGTCAACTCGCGCGCGCTGGCGGAGGTGGGCCGCGGCCTCGACCTCGGCGCCTTCATCCGGCTCGGCCGGGGCGAAGAGGGCACCGGGGGCCGGGACAAGGCATCCATCCTCGCGGACACCCTCGAGGCGGTGATCGGCGCCGTCTACCTCGACAAGGGGCTCGACGCCGCCGCCGAGCTGGTGCACCGGCTCTTCGACCCGCTGATCGAGAAGTCCTCCAACCTGGGCGCGGGCCTGGACTGGAAGACCAGCCTCCAGGAGCTGACCGCCACCGAGGGGCTCGGAGTCCCCGAGTACCTGGTCTCCGAGACCGGACCCGACCACGAGAAGACCTTCACGGCTGCCGCCCGCGTCGGTGGTGTCGCGTACGGCACCGGCACCGGCCGCAGCAAGAAGGAAGCCGAGCAGCAGGCGGCCGAGGCCGCCTGGCGCGCGATCCGCGCCGCGGCGGACGAGGCGAAGGCCAAGGCCGAGGCGGCCGCGGCCGAGGGCACCGCCGTGGCCTCGGACGGCGAGGCCGCCGACCCGGCCGGCGCGGCACACTGAACCAACCCTCCTCGCCCTCCCCGTGACCGAGCGCGGCCCGGCCGCGACGGCCGCGGGGAGGGCGAGGTCTTCGTCGTACAGGGAGGCCCCCGTTGCCCGAGCTGCCCGAGGTCGAGGTGGTCCGCCGCGGTCTGGAGCGCTGGATCAGCGGCCGGACGATCGCCGAGGTGCAGGTGCTGCACCCGCGCGCGGTGCGCCGCCACCTCGGCGGCGGCGAGGACTTCGCCGCCCGCCTGGGCGGCCGCCGCCCCGGGGTGGCCCGCCGCCGCGGCAAGTACCTGTGGCTGCCGCTGGAGGACGGCGAGGAGTCGGTGCTGGCCCACCTCGGGATGAGCGGCCAGCTGCTGGTCCAGCCGCACGACGCCCCGGACGAGAAGCACCTGCGCATCCGGGTGCGCTTCGCCGACTCCGTCGGCACCGAACTGCGCTTCGTCGACCAGCGCACCTTCGGCGGCCTCTCGCTGCACGAGGCCGTCCCCGGCGCGGCCGACGGGCTGCCGGCCGCCATCGCGCACATCGCCCGCGACCCGCTGGACCCCGCCTTCGACGAGGCCGCCTTCCACGCCGCGCTGCGCCGCCGCCGCACCACCCTCAAGCGGGCGCTGCTCGACCAGTCGCTGATCAGCGGGGTCGGCAACATCTACGCCGACGAGGCGCTGTGGCGCGCCCGGCTGCACTACGACCGGCCGACGGCCACCCTCACCCGCTCGCGCAGCGCCGAACTCCTCGACCATGTGCGCGAGGTCATGAGCGCCGCCCTGGCGGTCGGCGGCACCAGCTTCGACTCCCTGTACGTGAACGTGAACGGCGAGTCGGGGTACTTCGAGCGCTCCCTGGACGCGTACGGCCGGGAGAACGAGCCCTGCCGCCGCTGCGCCACGCCGCTGCGGCGCCGCCCGTGGATGAACCGCTCCAGCTACTTCTGCCCGCGCTGTCAGCGACCGCCGCGCCCGGTGGTGGCCGCGCCCCGCGCCGTGGCGTCGCGCTCCTCGTCGTAGCGCGCCCGGGCGGTCAGCACCTCCGGCATGCGGTCCTCGACGAGGTCGATCAGGGCCAGCAGCCGCTCGGCGACTGCCTGGCCCAGCGGGGTCAGCTCGTAGTCCACGCGCGGGGGGTTGACCGGCTGGGCCTCGCGGTGCACCAGGCCGTCGCGCTCCAGCGCGTGCAGCGTCTGGGACAGCATCTTCTCGCTGACGCCGTCGACCCGGCGGCGCAGCTCGTTGAAGCGGAGGCTGCCCTCCTTGAGGGCCCCCAGGGTCAGTCCGCCCCATTTGCCGGTGATGTGCTCCAGCGTGTCCCGTGAGGGGCAGGCGCGGGCGAACACGTCGAAGGCCAGGTCGTCCGCTGCCGTTCCGGCGCTCGTCGGCGCGACGCAGTCACTCTCCATGACATGAGCATACCTCCCTGCAGCGCTAACTCTTAGGTTGCGCTTTCGATAAGTTAGTGCTTCTCTGGGGGAGTCATTTCGCCGTGTACGACGCCTCAGGAGCGCCCACCGTGACCACCCCCGTCATCGCCATCGCCTACCACTCCGGCTTCGGCCACACCTCCGTCCTCGCCGAGGCCGTCCGCGACGGCGCGGCCGCCGAGGGCGCCACCGTCCACCTGATCAAGGTCGATGAGATCACCGACGAGCAGTGGGCCCTGCTCGACGCCTCGGACGCGATCGTCTTCGGCTCGCCCACCTACATGGGCACCGCGTCCGGCGCCTTCCACGCCTTCGCCGAGGAGTCCTCCAAGCGCTGGTTCACCCAGGCGTGGAAGGACAAGCTCGCGGCCGGCTTCACCAACTCGGCGTCCAAGAGCGGCGACAAGCTGCACACGCTCCAGTTCTTCACGGTGCTCGCGGCCCAGCACGGCATGAGCTGGGTGAGCCTGGGACTGCACCCGGGCTGGAACAGCTCCGAGGCCTCCGAGAACGACCTCAACCGCCTCGGCTTCTTCCTCGGCGCCGCCGCCCAGTCGAACAACGACCAGGGCCCGGAGGGCGTGCACAAGGCCGACATCGCCACCGCCGAGCACCTCGGCCGCCGGGTCGCCGAGAGCGCCAAGGTGGCCGTGGCGGGCCGCGCCGCCCTCGCCGCCTGACGGCGGGGGCGCGGCGGGGCGGCGGCGGGGCGCGGCTGACGGCCAGGGGCGGCGGGCCCGGGCTCAGGGCCCTGTCCCGGGGCTCAGGACCGTGGCCCGGGGCTCAGCGCCGGCTCAGTAGCCGAAGTCCTGGGTCCACCAGGGGCCGCCCTCGCCGAAGTGCGCGCCGACGCCCAGGGTCTTGTATCCGCAGTTGAGGATGTTGGCGCGGTGGCCGGGGCTGTCCATCCAGGAGTCCATCACGGCCTGTGCGTCCTCCTGGCCGCGCGCGATGTTCTCCCCGCCCAGGTTCAGGATGCCGGCCTGCTCCGCACGCTCCCAGGGGGTGTCGCCGTCCGGGTCGAGGTGGTCGAAGAAGCCCCGCAGGGCCATGTCGTCGCTGAAGTCCTGGGCCAGCTGCCCCAGTTTCGGGTCGGCGGTCACGGGCTCGCAGCCGACCTTGGACCGCTCCTGGTTGACCAGCGCCAGGACCTGCCGCTCGGCGGCGCTCTCGGAGTTCCCCGGGGTGGTCGTGGGGTCCGTGCTCCGGCCCGGCGGCGTGGTGGGCCGGTGGGCGGAGGAGGAGCCTCCGTTCCCGTTGCCCCGGCCGTCGCCCTTCCCGTTCCCGCTGCCGCCTTCGTTTCCGTTCCCGTGGCCGGATCCGGAGGAGCCCGGTTGCTTCGGGGGAGTGGTGGAGGGGGTGGCGGAGGACTCGCCCGGGGTCTTCGAGGGGGTGGTGGACGGCGCGTGCGGACGGTCATCGCCCCGGTCGGCGGGGGGCGTGCCGCGGTCCACCGGTGACGCCGAGGGGGTGCCCTGTGTCTCCAGGGCCGAGCCCGACGGGGCGTCGGCGCGCACCCCTCCGGCCGGGTCGTTGCTTCCGCTAAGGGGCGGGCCTCCCGGCAGCAGCCCGGTGGCCATGGCCACCGCGCCCACCGCGACGGCGGCGGACACGCTCAGCAGCCCGGTCCGCACCGGAGCCAGAGGGCTTCGGCGGGCTCCCCGGTGGCGTCCGGCGCCGGGGGCGGGGGGTGTCGGCGCGGATCCGGGGGCGGATCGTCGATGGCGGCCCATCTCCTGCCTTCCTTGCAAGATCGGGGTCACGTGCGTCACTCGTACGGGTGAGTAGTGCGTTGAGCCGGGACTGTACGCCATGACGGGGCGGCCGAGGTGTCCGGGGAGCAAATTGCTCGGCTAGCGTGCCACCCATGAACGAGAGAGTGCGCCTCACCGCGTGGGTCCGCGGTCGAGTCCAAGGTGTCGGTTTTCGCTGGTTCACCAGGGCAAACGCGCTGCGCATCGGAGGGCTGGCCGGGTTCGCCTCCAACCTGTCCGACGGCCGGGTCCAGGTCGTCGCCGAAGGCGAACGTACGAACTGCGAACAACTGCTCGACTGGCTGCGGGGCGACGACACGCCCGGCCGCGTCGACGGTGTCACCGAGATCTGGGACACACCCCGGGGCGGTTACGAGACCTTCGAGATCCGCTGAGGCACCCCGCCGCACCCGCCCCGCCGGACCCTCGCCGGGCGCGCCTCTCGCACCGCCTGTGAGCGAAAACAAGCTGATGGTTGCCAATGCGGCCGGTCCGTGGAAGGCTGCGGCGTAAGGGATGATCCCTTCGCCTCGGCGGCCTCATCTGTGCGGGCTCGGCGCCTTTCGCCACTCGGTAAGCCCCCGGCCGCAGGGCCTCGTCGGCCTGTGATCGTGTTGACCGTCAAACCATTTGGTGAGACGCTGGAAGCCCCGCGCACCTTAACTGTTTGCCACTCAGCACGGTAGTAACGGCAGGCATCGCGGGTGCGAAAATCCCTCACGACCCACCACCGCTTCGGTCGGTCACTCAATGTGGAGGACCATCCATCATGGCAAAGGCGCTTCTCGGTTACGTCGGCGGCTCCGACCCCCGAGTCCTCGCCGAGATGCGACGGCTTCAGCAGCGCGTCCAGGACCTCGAATCCGAGATCATCCGGATCCAGGCCGAGAACGACGCTCTGTCCGCCGCCGCGCACCACGGCGACTCGCTGCTCGAAAGCATCGACGTATCCCAGGCGGAGCCTGCGCTCGCCTGACCCGGCCCCCGGGCCGGTCGGGCTGCACCGTCAGCCGCTTGAGAATCTGCAAGGGACGCCCGATGGCGTCCCTTCGTCGTTTCCGCGGCGGCCGGCCGCGCTTCCTTACCGTCTGATGTGCCCCTCCCCCTCACCGGTGAAACCGAGGAAAGCAATCCGGGAAGATCGCCGGGGGGAACTACCGGGGAGAACACGGAGGGGACCGCCGCGTGGCGCCACGGCCGAACGAGGGTGCCGGGTGAGACACGGGAGGTAAAGTCCAAAGGCGTGCATCTCAAGAGCCTGACCCTCCGAGGCTTCAAATCCTTCGCCTCCGCCACGACGCTGCGCTTCGAGCCGGGTATCACCTGCGTCGTCGGCCCCAATGGTTCGGGCAAGTCCAATGTGGTGGACGCGCTTTCCTGGGTCATGGGGGAGCAGGGCGCCAAGTCGCTGCGCGGCGGGAAGATGGAGGACGTCATCTTCGCCGGCACCACCGGCCGCCCCCCGCTCGGCCGCGCCGAGGTCTCCCTCACCATCGACAACTCCGACGGCGCGCTGCCCATCGAATACGCCGAAGTGACCATTACGCGGATCATGTTCCGCAACGGCGGCAGCGAATACCAGATCAACGGCGACACCTGCCGGCTCCTGGACATCCAGGAGCTCCTCTCCGACTCCGGCATCGGCCGCGAGATGCACGTCATCGTCGGCCAGGGCCAGCTCGACTCCGTCCTGCACGCCGACCCGACCGGGCGCCGCGCCTTCATCGAGGAGGCCGCGGGGGTGCTCAAGCACCGCAAGCGCAAGGAGAAGGCGCTGCGGAAGCTCGACGCCATGCAGGCCAACCTGGCCCGCGTCCAGGACCTCACCGACGAGCTGCGACGCCAGCTCAAACCGCTCGGCCGGCAGGCCGCCGTCGCCCGGCGGGCCGCGGTCATCCAGGCCGATCTGCGCGACGCCCGGCTGCGGCTGCTCGCCGACGACCTGGTGACCCTGCGCGAGGCGCTGCGCGCCGAGATCGCCGACGAGGCCGCGCTCAAGCAGCGCAAGGAGGCGGCCGAGGCCGAGCTGCGCGCCGCGCAGCAGCGGGAGGCGGCCCTGGAGGAGCAGGTCCGGCAGCTCGCGCCCCGGCTGCGGGACGCCCAGCAGACCTGGTACGAGCTCTCCCAGCTCGCCGAGCGGGTGCGCGGCACGATCAGCCTCGCCGACGCCCGGGTCAAGAGCGCCACCTCCGCCCCCGGCGAGGAGCGGCGCGGACGCGACCCGGAGGACATGGAGCGCGAGGCGGCCCGGATCCGCGAACAGGAGGCGGAGCTGGAGGCCGCGCTGGAGGCGGCGAGCCGGGCGCTGGACGACACCGTCGCGCACCGTGCCGAACTGGAGCGCGAGCTGGCGATGGAGGAGCGCCGGCTGAAGGACGCCGCCCGCGCCATCGCCGACCGCCGTGAGGGGCTGGCCCGGCTGCAGGGGCAGGTGAACGCCGCCCGGGGCCGGGCGGGTTCGGCGCGGGCCGAGATCGACCGGCTGGCCTCCGCCCGCGACGAGGCCCGGCAGCGGGCGGCCGCCGCGCAGGAGGAGTACGAAGCGCTGCGCGCCGAGGTCGACGGACTGGACGCGGGCGACGCGGAATTGGCCGACCGCCACGAGGCCGCCAAGCGGGAGCTGGCCGAGGCGGAGACCGCCCACCGGGCGGCCCGCGAGGCCCTGACCGCCGCCGAGCGCGAGCGCGCCGCGACCGCCGCCCGCCATGACGCGCTGGCCCTCGGCCTGCGCCGGAAGGACGGCACGGGCGCCCTCCTGGGCGCCGCCGACCGCCTGACCGGCCTCCTCGGCCCGGCCGCCGAACTCCTGACGGTCACCCCCGGCTTCGAGGTCCCCGTGGCCGCGGCCCTGGGCGCCGCGGCCGACGCGATCGCCGTCGCGGACCCCCGGACCGCGGCCGACGCCATCCGCCTCCTCCGCAAACAGGACGCGGGCCGCGCGGCCCTCCTGCTCGGCGCGCCGGCGGCGGCCGGCGGCCCGGGCGGGGGCCGGGCGGCGGCCGGGGCGGCCGGGGCGGCCGGGGGGCCGGCGGCGCCGCGCGCGGCGGACCTGGTGAGCGGCCCCCCGGGGCTGGTGTCGGCCGTGCGGTGGCTGCTGCGGGACGTGGTGGTGGTCACCACGCTGGAGGACGCCGAGGAACTGGTCGAGCAGAGGCCGGAGTTGACGGCCGTGACCGCCGAGGGGGATCTGCTGGGGGCGCATTTTGCCCAGGGCGGGTCCGCCGGGGCGCCCAGCCTGCTGGAGGTGCAGGCCTCGGTCGACGAGGCGGCGGCGGAGCTGGAGGAGCTCGCCGTGCGGTGCGAGGAGCTGACCGGCGCGCAGCGGGCGGCGGCGGAGCGGCGGACGGAGTGCGCGGCGCGGGTCGAGGAGCTGGCGGCCCGGCGCAGCGCGGCCGACCGGGAGAAGTCGCAGGTCGCCCAGTCGCTGGGGCGGCTGGGCGGTCAGGCGCGGGCCGCGGCGGGCGAGGCCGAGCGGATGGCCGCGGCCGTGGCCAAGGCGGAGGAGGCGCTGGCCAGGGCCACCGAGGAGGCCGAGGAGCTGGCCGAGCGGCTGGCGGTGGCGGAGGAACAGCCCGGTGAGGAGGAGCCGGACACCTCCGTACGGGACCGGCTGGCGGCGGACGGGGCGAACGCCCGGCAGACGGAGATGGAGGCGCGGCTCCAGGTCCGTACGCACGAGGAGCGGGTCAAGGGGCTCGCGGGGCGGGCGGACGCGCTCGACCGGGGCGCGCGCGCCGAGCGTGAGGCGCGGGCGCGCGCCGAGCAGCGGCGGGCGCGGCTGCGCCACGAGGCGGCGGTGGCCTCGGCGGTGGCCTCGGGCGCCCGGCAGCTGCTGGCGCATGTCGAGGTCTCGCTGGTGCGGGCCGAGGAGGAGCGGGACGCCGCCGAGCGGGCGAAGGCGGAGCGGGAGCGCGAGCTGGTCGCCGAGCGCAACCACGGGCGTGAGCTCAAGAGCGAGCTGGACAAGCTGACCGACTCGGTGCACCGGGGCGAGGTGCTGGGCGCCGAGAAGCGGCTGCGGATCGAGCAGCTGGAGACCAAGGCGCTGGAGGAGCTGGGCGTCGAGCCGGCCGGGCTGATCGCCGAGTACGGACCGGACCAGCCGGTGCCGCCGTCCCCGCCGGCCGAGGGCGAGGTGCTGCCCGAAGACCCGGACCACCCGCGCAACCAGCCGGTGCGCTACGTCAGGGCGCAGCAGGAGAAGCGGCTGAAGGCCGCCGAGCGGGCGTATCAGCAGCTGGGGAAGGTCAACCCGCTGGCGCTCGAGGAGTTCGCGGCGCTGGAGGAGCGGCACAAGTTCCTGAGCGAGCAGCTCGAGGACCTGAAGAAGACGCGGGCCGATCTGCTGCAGGTGGTCAAGGAGGTGGACGAGCGCGTCGAGCAGGTGTTCACGGAGGCCTACCGGGACACGGCGCGCGAGTTCGAGGGCGTCTTCTCCCGGCTGTTCCCGGGCGGCGAGGGCCGGCTGGTGCTCACCGACCCGGAGAACATGCTGACCACGGGCGTGGACGTGGAGGCCAGGCCGCCGGGGAAGAAGGTCAAGCGGCTGTCGCTGCTCTCCGGAGGGGAGCGGTCGCTGACCGCCGTGGCGCTGCTGGTGTCGATCTTCAAGGCGCGGCCGAGCCCGTTCTACGTCATGGACGAGGTCGAGGCGGCGCTGGACGACACCAATCTGCAGCGGCTGATCCGGATCATGGAGGAGCTGCAGGAGAGCTCCCAGCTGATCGTGATCACGCACCAGAAGCGGACGATGGAGGTCGCCGACGCGCTGTACGGGGTGTCGATGCAGGGCGACGGGGTGTCGAAGGTCATCAGTCAGCGGCTGCGGTAAGCGCTTCAACACTTGAAGTCATTCGATCAAGCACGGCCAGGCGACCTGTGGCGACTGGTTGGTCACACCCTATTGACTTCGAAACTTGAAGGAATAGTCTCGGCAACGTCGTTTTTACCTTCAAGTGGTGGCCGACCCCCCTCTCGGCTGCGCCTCCGCTGGAAGGCCACCCCCACCCCGGCAGCGTTGCCGGGCGGGCCACAGGAGTTCACGTTGACCACCACCGTGCAGGTGCGGGGATCCGAGGGCCGCGGCGCCCAGCCGGAACACCTCGGCCGTGTCATCTTCATCACCGCCGCCGCCGCGATGGGCGGCTTCCTCTTCGGCTACGACAGCTCGGTGATCAACGGGGCGGTCGAGGCCATCCGCGGCCGGTACGACATCGGCTCCGCCGCCCTCGCCCAGGTCGTGGCCATCGCCCTGATCGGCTCGGCCATCGGCGCGGCCATCGCGGGCCGCCTGGCCGACCGCATCGGCCGGATCCGCGTCATGCAGATCGCCGCCGTGCTGTTCACCGTCAGCGCGGTCGGCTCCGCCCTGCCCTTCGCCCTGTGGGACCTGGCCGTATGGCGGGTGCTCGGCGGCATCGGCATCGGCATGGCCTCCGTGATCGGCCCGGCCTACATAGCCGAGGTCGCCCCGCCCGCGTACCGCGGCCGCCTGGCCTCCTTCCAGCAGGCCGCGATCGTCATCGGCATCGCCCTGTCCCAGCTCGTCAACTGGGGCATCCTCAACGCCGCCGACGGCGACCAGCGCGGCCACATCGCCGGCATCGAGGCCTGGCAGTGGATGCTCGGCGTGATGGTCGTCCCGGCCGTGCTCTACGGCCTGCTGTCCTTCGCCATCCCCGAGTCCCCCCGCTTCCTGATCTCCGTCGGCAAGATCGACCGCGCCAAGCAGGTCCTGGCCGAGGTCGAGGGCCACGGCGTCCACCTCGACACGCGCGTCGCCGAGATCGAGCAGGCCATGCGCAGCGAGCACAAGTCCACCTTCAAGGACCTGCTCGGCGGCCGGTTCGGCCTGCTGCCGGTGGTCTGGATCGGCATCGGCCTCTCGGTCTTCCAGCAGCTGGTCGGCATCAACGTGGCCTTCTACTACTCCTCGACGCTGTGGCAGTCCGTCGGCGTCGACCCGAGCAGCTCGTTCTTCTACTCCTTCACCACGTCGATCATCAACATCCTCGGCACCGTCATCGCGATGATCTTCGTCGACAGGATCGGCCGCAAGCCGCTGGCGCTGATCGGCTCGGCCGGCATGGCCGTCTCCCTCGCCCTGGTGGCCTGGGCCTTCTCGGCACACCTGGTCGACGGCAAGCTCCCGCACACCCAGGGCGTCCTGGCCCTGATCGCGGCCCACGCCTTCGTCCTCTTCTTCGCCCTCTCCTGGGGTGTGGTGGTCTGGGTGCTGCTCGGCGAGATGTTCCCGAACAAGATCCGCGCCGCCGCGCTGGGCGTCGCCGCCTCCGCGCAGTGGATCGCCAACTGGGCCATCACCGCGAGCTTCCCGAGCCTGTCCGACTGGAACCTGTCGGCGACGTACGTCATCTACACCGTCTTCGCCGCGCTCTCGATCCCCTTCATCCTCAAGTGGGTGCCGGAGACCAAGGGCAAGGCGTTGGAGGAGATGGGCTGACCCCCCGCCGGCCGCTTCTCCCTCTCCAAGGGTTCTGCCCCGCCTCACCCCCCGAGGCGGGGCAGAACCCGTTCCGCGAACAGCCCCAGCGAGCGCCAGCCCTCCTCCACGGGCATCCCGCCGCACAGCGGATGCAGCACCAGACTCCCCGCGCCACCCCCCTCTCCCGCCAGCGCCACGCACTCCTCCGGCGTGACCACGCGGTAGACCCCCTCGCGCCGCAGCGCCCCGACGTCCTCGGCCCGGGAGCGCACGGCCGACCGCACGCCCCCGCCCGACTGCCACGAGTCGTACGTCCGCGCCTCGTGCAGCAGATACGGGCCGACCACCGCCCACGCCCGCTCCGGGTCCTCGGCCACATGCAACAGCGAGGTCCGCGCGGGTGGCATCACACACCAGCCGTCCGTCCCGTACTGCAGGCGCCGCGCGTGGTAGTACGCCTCCAGCTCCGGCAGATGCGCGCTGGGGAAGAACGGCAGGCCCAGCCGGGCGGCGCGGCGCGCGGCGGCCCTGGAGCTGCCGCCGACCAGCAGCGCCGGATGCGGCCGGGAGTACGGGCGCGGCGTGACCCGCACCATGCGGCCCCGGTAGCCGAAGGGCTCGCCGGTCCAGGCCGCGAGCAGCGTCTCCAGCGCCTCGTCCTGGAGCGGACCCCGCCGCTCCCAGTCCCTGCCGAGCCCCGCGTACTCCTCCGGCCGGTAGCCGATGCCCGCCACCGTGATCAGACGGCCGCCGCTCACCAGGTCGAGCACGGCGATGTCCTCGGCCAGCCGCAGCGGATCGTAGAGCGGAGTGATCAGCGCCGAGACGGTGACCGTGATCCGCCGGGTGGCGCCCAGCATCGCGCCCGCGAAGGTCAGCGGGGACGGCAGCCAGCCATCGGCCACCCCGTGGTGCTCCTCCGTCTGCACGGTGTCGATGCCCCGCTCGTCGGCGAAGGCGGCCATCTCGACGGCCGCCCGGTAGCGCCGGGACAGCGACTCCGGCGTGGCGTTCGGATCGACGAGATTGAGCCGTACGACCGTGACCGGCATGGCGGACGTCCCCCTTCGCGGTGAGCGGGCCAGGGCACGGTAACTGACCGTACGTCAAATAAACAGGGAGCGGCACCCGCCCGGCGCCGGGCGCGGGCGGGGCGGATGACTCATGCGCCTGGGACACGGGGCGGCTGACGGTAGGGGCAGGCGGGCCCGCCGCTCGGGCCGGCCACCGCCGATCACACGGGCGGCACACCAAGGGGCAACCAGAAGCGGAGGGGCACGTGACCACCATGACGCGGGCACCGGTCATCACCGGATCCGACATCGACGACCTCGTCACCCGGGTGCGACGGGCCGCCGGCGACACCACGGAACTCGAAGCGGCCAAGGCCGCGCTCTTCGGCCCGGCCGACCCCGCCCCCGCCGACGCCCGGCTCGTACGGCAGCGGCTGCTGACCGTCGCCCTGCGCCACGGCGGCGACCTGCTGACCAAACTGCTCACCCGGCTCGGACCCCGCGAGATCGCCGTGGTCCGCCGCCACGCCCACCGGCTCGCCCACTTCCTGGAGGGCCTCGAGATCTGGTCGGCCAAGCCGATCATGCTCAGCCTGATGCGGTCCGGCGTGCCCTACATCGAGGCCGAGTCGATCGCCTTCGCCATTCTGCTGCTGGTGTGGTGACCGCCGCACCCCGCGGACGGGAACCGGAACGGGACGCGGGTGCGGGCCGGTCACCGGTTCGGGTGGGCCCGGGCCCGTGCCGCACTTCACCCGCCCCGCCGCGGGTAGTGCTCGGACCGGAGAACAAGGAGGTCTGCAGATGAGCCCATCCCGCACCCGCCGGGCCCACGCCATGACCGCGCTCGTCCTGCTCGCCGGCGCCGTCCTGGGGACCGCCCCAGCGGCACCCGCCGCCGCCACGCAGAGCGCGGCCTGGCGGCAAGCCGGCCACTTCCACACCACCGGCGCCTGCCGCAAGGCCGGCCGGGAGGGCGTGGACGCCCACAAGTGGAACGAGTACAAGTGCCGGCCGGGTCACAGCGGCACCTACATCACGCTGTGGGTCAGGGGCCGGGGCGGCGCCCGCACCACCGGACCCGCCCAGGCCGCCGCCCCCGCCCGGCTCGCCCGGCTCTCCGGGACGGGATGAGGCGCGAGGTCCAGCCCAAGGACCGCGCCGTGCAGGCCGCGGGCGGGGTGTCGGCCCTGTTCGTGGTGGTCCTCGCGGGCTGGCTGGCCGGCCTGCTGCGGATCAACGACCCCTGGCCGGCCCTGTCCTGCCCGCAGCCCCGTGGCACCGCCGTGCTGACCCGCGTGGCCGTGGGCTTCCCCGTCGTCGGCGTCGGGGTGCTCCTGCTCGCCGAGCGCTCCGCCCGCCGCTACGGCAGCGTCCTCCTCGTGGCCGGCGCGCTGTGGCTGCTGCCCTCCGCCGCCGCCGACCTGCTGGGCCTGGCCGACCTCGGACCGGCGGGCGCGATGGTCCAGCTGCTGATCGCGGCCGCCGGGATCGCCTGCCGCCCGCTGACCGTCCTGCTGCTGCCGCTGTGGCTGTTCCCGCGCGGCTCGCAGCGGCGCCGCCAGTGGTGGGCCATGAGCGCCGGCGCCTCCGCCTACTGGCTGGGCTACGCCGCGCTCTGGCTCATCAGCGAGCCGATGGCCGGCCCCGCGCCCAACCCCCTCTTCGCCACCGCCTGGGGACAGTGGGCCTTCGACCACCTCGAGACCTACGCCGCGGCACAGCCATGGGTCCTGCGCGCCGTCGCCGCCGTCGTGACGGGCGCGCTGTGCTGCCGCGCCGCCGTCGCCCACGGCGCCGAGCGGCGCAACTGGGCGCTGCTGGCCGCCGCCTACCCGTCCTGCGTCTTCCTGCTGCTCGCGGAGTGGGCCGAGGGCACGCCCACCCTCGTGGCGCGCACCGTCGGCAGCGCCGTGTGGGCCGCCGCCATCTGCCTGGGCGTCGCCCGCACCGGCATATGGCGGCTGGACCGCGTCACCAGCCACCGCCTCGCCCGCGCCTTCGTCCTGACCTCGCTGGCCGCCGTGGTCGTCTGCGCCGCCGTCGCAGTCCAGGCCGGACTGCCCTCCCTGCGCGGCGGCGCGATCACCACCGCCGTCGGCTGCGCGCTGCTGCTCGGCTGGGCCCTGCGGCCCACCGCCCGCTGGCTGACCCTGCGCGTCGAGCGCGCCTTCTACGGCCCCCGCGCCCGCCCCCACGAGGCCGCCGGCGCCCTGGCCGTCCGCCTCCAGCAGGCGCCCCACCCCGGCGAGGTGCCCCAGCAGATCTGCCGCAGCGCCGTCGAGGACCTCGGCGTCTCGGGCGCCGCCGTCAGCGTCGACACCCGCGCCGGGCCCCGCCGGCTGGCCACCGCAGGGGCGCCGCTCACCGGCCCGGTCCAGACGTTCGTACTGCGCCACCACGGCCGTACGGTCGGCCGCCTGGAAGTGGCCCGCGACGGCTCCGGCACCCCCGCCGAGCGGGACAGTGGCCTGCTGTCGCTGCTCGCCGACCAGGCCGCCCCGGCGCTCGCGGCCCTGCGCCTGGCCGAGGAGGCCCAGGCGGCCCGGGAGCGGCTGGTGCTCGCCCGCGAGCAGGAGCGCCGCCGGCTGCGCCGCGAGATCCACGACGGCCTCGGCCCCCAGCTCGCCGCCGTACGGCTGCGCCTGGACATCGCGCAGACCACCTGCCCGCCCGACCACCCCGCCCGCCACCAGCTCCGCGAGGCCGCCGAAACCCTCGCCGAGGCCCTGGTCGAGGTCCGCCGGATCACCTCGGGCCTGGCCCCCGCCGCCCTGGCCGAGCGCGGCCTGGCCAAGGCCGTACGGGACCTGGCGCGGCGGCTGGGCGGCGCCGGACCCCGGGTGACCGTGGCCACCCGGCCCAGCGTGCTGCCGCCGCTGTCGCCCGGTGTGGAGACGGCCGCGTACCGGATCGCGGCCGAGTCGCTGACCAACGCGGTGCGGCACGCCCGGGCCCGGCAGGTGCGGATCGAGCTCACCGCGCGCCCCGACACGCTCCAGGTCACGGTCACCGACGACGGGAGCGGGCTGCGGCGCGGGGCCGTGCCCGGGGTGGGGCTGGCGTCGGTGACCGAGCGCGCGGAGGAGATCGGCGGCACCTGCTCGGTGACGGGATCCGCGACGGGCACGGTGGTGCACGCGATCCTGCCGCTCACCGCTGACGACCAGGAGGACCGCGCGGACCCCGCGGACCCCGCGGACCCCGCGGACCGGGAGGGCGGTGCGGACCGGGAGGGCCACGGGGAAGAGGTGCTGGACCGGTGACCACGGCCGCGGGAGGACCGCAGTGGCGCGTCCTGCTGGTGGACGACCACCCGCTCTTCCGCGAGGGCCTGGCGGCCGCGGTCAACCTGGACGACGCCTTCACCGTGGTCGGCCAGGCCGCCTCCGCCGAGGAGGCGGTCGCCGAGGCCGAGCGCACCGAGCCCGACCTGGTGGTGATGGACCTCGGCCTGCCCGGCCGGTCCGGCACGGAGGCCACCCGGCGGATCCTGTGCGCCCGCCCCGAGGCGCGGGTGGTCGTCATGACGATGTCCGAGGACGACGACAGCCTGCTGGCGGCCATGCGCGCCGGCGCCCGCGGCTACCTCCTCAAGGGCGCGGGCCGCGACGAGATCCTGCGCGCCCTGCACACCGTGGCCCGCGGCGGCGCGGTCTTCAGCCCGCGCATGGCCGAGCGGCTCGGCGCCCTGCTCGGCTCCTTCGGCACGGCCTCGGCCAAGGAGGCGTTCCCCACCCTCACCGCCCGGGAGCGCGAGGTCCTGGAGCTGCTCGCCGCCGGACTCGGCTACCGCCAGATCGCCCAGCGGCTGGTGGTCACGGACAAGACCGTGCGCAACCACGTCGGCTCCATCTTCGCCAAGCTCCAGGTCCGCGACCGCGCCCAGGCGATCGTCCGGGCCCGTGAGGCCGGGCTCGGAGGTGAATGACTGCCCGCGCCGCGTTGGCTGATACTGGGGGCGTTATGGAACAAGTCATCCTTGCCGTAGTCATCGCTGTGATCGCGCTCGCCGCGGTCAGCGGGCTCGTGATCGGCAGCCGTAAGAAGAAGCGGCTGCCCCCGGCCCCGCCGAGCAGCCCGTCCGTCACCGCGCCGCCCGCCGAGCCCCACGTCGGCGAGGAGGCGGAACCGACGCTCGAAGAGCCGCGCAGAACCATCGAGGAAGTGGATCTGCCGGTCACCGAGGCGCCCCCCGCGCCCACCGTGCCCGCGCAGCCGGAGGCACCCGCGATCGAGGTGCCCGAGCCGACCGCCGGCCGGCTGGTGCGGCTGCGCGCCCGGCTGGCCCGCTCCCAGACCACGCTGGGCAAGGGGCTGCTGACCCTGCTGTCCCGTGAGCATCTGGACGAGGAGACCTGGGAGGAGATCGAGGACACCCTGCTGACCGCCGACGTCGGCGTCGCGCCGACGCAGGAGCTGGTGGAGCGGCTGCGCGAGCGGGTCAGGGTGCTCGGCACCCGCAGCCCCGAGGAGCTGCGCGGCCTGCTGCGCGCGGAGCTGCTCCAGCTGATCGGCACCGAGGCCGACCGCACCGTCCACACCGAGAGCGGCGTGGGCGTGAACGGCGAGGAGAAGCCGGGCGTCGTCATGGTCGTCGGGGTCAACGGCACCGGCAAGACCACCACCACCGGCAAGCTCGCGCGGGTGCTGGTCGCCGACGGCAAGTCGGTGGTCCTCGGCGCGGCCGACACCTTCCGCGCCGCGGCCGCCGACCAGCTCCAGACCTGGGGCGAGCGGGTCGGCGCCCGCACCGTCCGGGGACCGGAGGGCGGCGACCCGGCGTCGGTGGCCTTCGACGCGGTCAAGGAGGGCATCGCCGAGGGCGCGGACGTCGTGCTCGTCGACACGGCCGGACGGCTGCACACCAAGACCGGCCTCATGGACGAGCTGGGCAAGGTCAAGCGGGTCGTGGAGAAGCACGGCGCGGTGGACGAGGTGCTGCTGGTGCTCGACGCCACCACCGGGCAGAACGGCCTGGTGCAGGCGCGGGTCTTCGCGGAGGTCGTGGACATCACCGGCATCGTGCTCACCAAGCTGGACGGCACCGCCAAGGGCGGCATCGTGGTGGCGGTGCAGCGGGAGCTGGGCGTGCCGGTGAAGCTGGTGGGCCTGGGGGAGGGCGCGGACGACCTCGCGCCGTTCGAGCCGGAGGCCTTCGTCGACGCGCTGATCGGCGACTGACCGCGACGCACCCACACCCACCCACACGCCTCGGGCGCCCGGGACTCCCCGGGCGCCCGAGGCGTTTCCTGCGTCCGCGGGCGTCCGCGGGCGTCCGCGGGCGTCTGCGGGCGTCTTCCGGCTACGGCGGTGTCTCAGCCGCGCGCGCGATGGGCGGCGTACGCGAGCGTGCCCAGCAGCAGCCGGGCGTGCGGCGGGTGACCCGCCGTGTCCAGCGTGGGCGGGCGCAGCCAGCGGACCGGGCCGAGGCCGCCGAGGTCGCTGGGCGGGGCGGTGATGTGGTCGCCGGGCCCCAGACAGCGCAGATCCAGGTCGGCGTCGTCCCAGCCCATGCGGTAGAGCAGCTGCGGCAGCCGCGCGGCGGCGCCCGGGGCGACGAAGAACTGGGCGCGCCCGTGCGGGGTGGCGATCACCGGGCCCAGCGGCAGCCCCATCCGCTCCAGCCGGACCAGGGCGCAGCGGCCCGCCTGCTCGGCGACCTCCAGGACGTCGAACGAGGCGCCCACGGGCAGTAACACCGCGGCGCCCGGGACCTGCTCCCAGGCCGCCACCGCGTCGTCGAGGGTGGCGCCCGCGGGGACGGCGGTCGCGTGGGGGAGGGGGTGGGCGCCGGGGGCGGCGCAGTCGGCCGCGCCGCATGAACATTCGTTTCTGCTGCCGCCGGAGCCGCGGGCCGCGCGGGCGCCCGGCACCACGTCCCATCCCCACAGGCCGGTGTACTCCGCCACTGTCGTGCACTCGGACGTGCGGCCGCGGCGCCGTGAGCCCGGCCGCATGTCCCGGATGCCGCCGATCGTGAAGCCCATGCCCCCTCCAACGGGTCGCCCTGCCGATGGTTACGAACCGAACCGCGCCGAAACCCGCGTCCGGCTACGTTGTGGAGCCGGGTCATGGCGCTCCGTAGCCATGCGTGGCCCGGCGGATGCGCGTGCGGCGGTGTGGCGTGGCGTGGCGCGGTGGGTGGTGAGCCGTCACGCACGCGCCCCTGGGCGCACCCCTCCACCTGGTTTCCGGTCGTCCTGTGTCAAGTGAATCGCGTGAATCGCCAGTGGCGTTCATTCGAAGGGGTGGCGAATGGTGGCGTTTTCGCGAACTTCCTCGCCGGAGGCGTGATCGTAAGATTACTTTCAGTGCATGAACCCCCCGTCTCCCGCGGTTGATGCGGTGGATCGCGGGGACAACTGACCGTGACAGAGGGCATTCTGGTCGCGGTGCGAGCGGAATCGTGGGATGGGGGCATTCCAGTGGGCGACAACGGCGGCGGTGCTGACAAGCGTCCCAACGCGCAGTTGGGTTCGTGGTTCGTGCGCAGCGGCTGGTCCAAGGGCGAGCTCGCGCGCCAAGTGAACCGCAGAGCACGCCAGTTGGGCGCCCACCACATCAGCACCGACACCTCCCGGGTGCGCCGCTGGCTCGACGGCGAGCAGCCGCGTGAGCCGATCCCGCAGATCCTCTCCGAGCTGTTCTCCGAGCGCTTCGGCTGTGTGGTCGGCATCGAGGACCTCGGGCTGCGCACGGCCCACCGGTCACCGTCCGTGTCCGGAGTGGACCTGCCCTGGGCCGGTCCGGAGACGGTCACGCTGATCGGCGAGTTCTCGCGCAGCGACCTGATGCTCGCCCGGCGGGGCTTCCTCGGCACCTCCCTGGCGCTCTCGGCGGGCCCGGCGCTCATCGAGCCGATGCAGCGCTGGCTGGTGCCCTCGCCCTCCGGCCGGGCCGGTGGCCGCACCCAGCAGGAGGCGGGCCGCTCCCGGCGGGTCTCCCGGCTCTCCGGGCCGGAGCTGGAGCTGCTGGAGTCCACCATCGTGATGTTCCGCAAGTGGGACGCCCAGTGCGGCGGCGGGCTGCGCCGCAAGGCCGTGGTGGGCCAGCTCCACGAGGTGACGGACCTGCTCCAGGAGTCGCACCCCGAACCGGTCTCCCGGCGGCTGTTCAAGGTCGCGGGCGAGCTGGCCGAGCTGGCCGGATGGATGAGCTACGACATCGGGCTCCAGCCCACCGCGCAGAAGTACTTCGTCCTCGCCCTGCACGCGGCCAAGGAATCCGGCGACCGGCCCCTGGGGTCGTACATCCTCTCCAGCATGAGCCGCCAGATGATCCATGTGGGGCGGCCCGAGGACGCGCTGGAGCTGATCCACCTCGCCCAGTACGGCAGCCGGGAGAGCGCGACGCCCAGGACCCAGGCGATGCTGTATGCGATGGAGGCCCGGGCGTACGCCAACATGGGCCAGCCCAGCAAGTGCCACCGCGCCGTGAAGATGGCCGAGGACGCCTTCGCCGAGTGCGCCCCGGGTGACGGGGACCCGGACTGGATCCGCTTCTTCTCCGAGGCCGAGCTCAACGCGGAGAACGCGCACTCGTACCGCGACCTCGCCTATGTGGCAGGCCGCAGCCCCACCTACGCCAAGCTGGCCGACCCCGTGATGCACCGCGCCGTGGAGCTCTTCGGCCAGGAGGCGGACCAGGAGGGCGGGCACCAGCGTTCGTATGCGCTCAACCTGATCGGCCTGGCCACCGTCCACCTCCTCCAGAAGGAGCCCGAGCAGTGCGCGGCGGTCGCCGAGAAGGTGCTGCCGCTCGCCCGGCGGGTGCGCTCCGAGCGGGTCGGCAACCGGCTGCGCAAGACCGTGGACACCGCGGTCCGCGACTACGGGACCGTCCCCGAGGTGATCCGGCTCGGCGAGCTGGCCGCCGACCACCTGCGCGACTCCCCGGACACGGGGGAGTCCGTCCGGGCGGTCTGACCCCCGGGTCCCGGCCCCGTTCCGTGGCCGCGCCACGGTAACGGGGCTTCCGGCCGTCCAGTGCCAGTTCATCAGTGCGTAACACTCCCGCGCCCTTCGTCACTGCCGTGAAACATCGAGCGGCATCGACTGAAACGGCGCTGCGTCAACCTCGTGGCGAAAACCGGCCCACCGCCAGTCCTGCCCGCACGGGCCGTCATTTCGAGGAGACGTCCACATTGAATGGCGCAAATACCGCGTTCGTATTGATCAGCGCCGCGCTCGTGATGCTGATGACGCCCGGCCTGGCCTTCTTCTACGGCGGCATGGTCCGCGTGAAGAGCGCCCTGAACATGCTGATGATGTCCTTCATCGCGCTGGGGATCGTCAGCCTCCTGTGGGTGCTGTTCGGCTACTCCCTCACCTTCGGTGACGACATCGGCGGCGGGCTGCTCGGCAACCTCGACCACATCGGCTTCCAGGGCATCCACCCCGACTCGCTCTGGGGCGCCAAGCCCGACGCGATCCCGGTCTTCGCCTTCGCCTTCTTCCAGCTGATGTTCGCGGTCATCACCCCCGCCCTGATCAGCGGCGCGGTCGCCGACCGGGTCAAGTTCGGGGCCTGGACGCTGTTCATCACCGTGTGGGTCAGCGTGGTCTACTTCCCGGTCGCCCACTGGGTCTGGCAGGCGGACGGCTGGCTCTTCAAGAAGGAAGTGATCGACTTCGCGGGCGGCACGGCGGTCCACATCAACGCGGGCGCGGCCGGCCTCGCCTGCGCGCTGGTCCTCGGCAAGCGCGTCGGCTTCAAGAAGGACCCGATGCGGCCGCACAACCTCCCCCTGGTGATGCTGGGCTCCGGCCTGCTGTGGTTCGGCTGGTTCGGCTTCAACGCCGGCTCCGCGCTCGCCGCCAACGGCACCGCCGCCAACATGGCGTTCAACACCCAGATCGCCACCGGCGTGGCCATGCTCGGCTGGCTGGCCTACGAGCGCGTCCGGCACGGCGCCTTCACCACCCTCGGCGCGGCCTCCGGCGCCGTCGCGGGCCTCGTCGCCATCACCCCCTCCGGCGCGGCCGTCAACGCCTGGGGCGCGATCATCATCGGCCTCGTCGCCGGCGTCGTCTGCTCCTGGGCGGTCAGCCTCAAGTACAAGCTGGGCTTCGACGACTCGCTCGACGTGGTCGGCGTGCACCTGGTCGGCGGCATCCTGGGCACCCTCCTGGTCGGCCTGCTCGCCACCGACGGCGTCGGCGGCCTGAACCAGCTCGGCAAGCAGGCGCTCGGCGCCTTCACGGTCCTGGCCTACTCGTTCGCCGTCTCCTGGATCCTCGCCAAGGCGATCGACGTCACCATCGGCTTCCGGGCCAGTGAGGACGAGGAGGTCGGCGGCCTCGACCAGGCCTACCACGCCGAGACGGCCTACGACTTCAGCGCCGTCGGCAGCTCCCACGTGGCGCGCCGTACGGTGACCACCATCCAGGACCAGGTCGGCGCGGGCGCGCCGCAGAACAAGAAGGTGGACGCGTGAAGCTCATCACCGCGGTCGTCAAGCCTCACCGGCTGGACGAGATCAAGGAGGCCCTGCAGGCCTTCGGGGTCCACGGCCTGACCGTCACCGAGGCCAGCGGCTACGGCCGCCAGCGCGGCCACACCGAGGTCTACCGGGGCGCCGAGTACACCGTCGACCTGGTGCCCAAGGTCCGCGTCGAGGTGCTGGTCGAGGACGACGACGCCGACGACCTGATCGAGGTCGTGGTCAAGGCGGCCCGCACCGGCAAGATCGGCGACGGCAAGGTCTGGAGCGTCCCCGTCGAGACGGCGGTACGGGTGCGCACCGGCGAGCGCGGCCCGGACGCGCTCTGAGAAACCCACCACCCGGACGTCCTTCCCTGTGACCGAGGACTGTGACCGAGGAGCCGAGTTGACGGAAAGCGTCGAGGCGAAGACGGAGGCGACGGCCGGGACGGCGTCCGGGACGGCGGCCGACTCGGTGCCCGGCGGCTACGCGGCGGCCCGGCTGCGACTCCTCCAGGAGGAGTCGCGGTCCGGGCCGCCGCGCCGTACCGCCCTCGCCGAGCTCACCGACCAGTGGCTGGCCGCGCTGCTGACCGGCGGCGCCCGGGAGGCGGGCATCGCCGAGCGGGACGGCCACGCGCAGGGCGTCGCCCTCGTCGCGGTCGGCGGCTACGGGCGCGGCGAGCTGTCCCCCCGCAGCGACCTGGACGTGCTGCTGCTCCACGACGGCTCCGCCGACGCCCCGGCCATCGCCGCGCTCGCCGACCACGTCTGGTACCCGGTGTGGGACCTGGGCCTCGCCCTCGACCACTCC
Organism: Streptomyces sparsogenes subsp. cuspidosporus; assembly: GCF_039532705.1. NCBI lineage: Bacteria > Bacillati > Actinomycetota > Actinomycetes > Kitasatosporales > Streptomycetaceae > Streptomyces > Streptomyces sparsogenes. The sequence continues at coordinate 70,012 of NZ_BAAASD010000019.1, forward strand.
GTACGCACCCCCGACCAGGCCCGCAAGACCGCGGGCGAGGACCTGAAGGCACAGCTCGGCCTGCTGGACGCGCGGCACATCGCGGGCGACGCCGCGCTCACCGCCGGGCTGCGCACCGCCGTCCTCGCCGACTGGCGCGCCCAGGCGCCCAGGCGCCTGCCCGAACTGCGGGAGCTGGGCCAGGAGCGCGCCCGGCGCCACGGCGAGCTGCAGTACCTGCTGGAACCGGACCTCAAGGAGGCGCGCGGCGGGCTGCGCGACGCGACGGCGCTGCGGGCCGTCGCCGCCTCCTGGCTCGCCGACGCGCCCCGCGAGGGCCTCGCCGAGGCGCGCCGCCGGCTGCTGGACGCCCGCGACGCGCTGCACCTGACCACCGGAAGGGCCACCGACCGGCTCGCGCTGCAGGAGCAGGACCAGGTCGCGGCCGACCTCGGTCTGCTCGACGCCGACACCCTGCTGCGCCAGGTCTACGAGTCGGCCCGGACGATCTCGTACGCGAGCGATGTGACCTGGCGCGAGGTCGAGCGGGTGCTGCGCGCCCGGTCGGCCCGGCCGCGGCTGCGCGGCCTCCTCGGCGGCCGCGGGCGCGGCGGCTCCCAGGCGGGCGGCGCGGGCGCGGCGGAGCGCAGCCCGCTCGCCGAGGGCGTCGTCGAGCAGGACGGCGAGGTGGTGCTGGCGCGCGCCGCGCGCCCCGAGCGCGACCCCGTGCTTCCGCTGCGGGCCGCGGCCGCCGCAGCCCAGGCCGGGCTGCCGCTGTCCCTGCACGCCGTACGGCGCCTGGCCGCCGCCGCGTGCCCCCTGCCCGTGCCGTGGCCACCCGAGGCCAGGGAGCAGCTGGTGACGCTGCTCGGCGCCGGCGAGTCCACCGTCGGGGTCTGGGAGGCGCTGGAGGCCGAGGGCCTGATCACCCGGCTGCTGCCCGACTGGGAGCGGGTGCGCTGCCGCCCGCAGCGCAACCCCGTGCACCGCTGGACCGTGGACCGCCACCTCGTCGAGACCGCCGTACGGGCCAGCGCGCTCAGCCGCCGCGTGGGCCGCCCCGATCTGCTGCTGATCGCCGCGCTGCTGCACGACATCGGCAAGGGCTGGCCCGGCGACCACTCGGTGGCGGGCGAGACCATCGCCCGGGACGTGGCGACCCGGATCGGCTTCGACCGCGCCGACGTCGCCGTGCTGGCCACGCTGGTCCGCCACCACCTGCTGCTCATCGAGACCGCCACCCGCCGGGACCTGGACGACCCCGCCACCGTGCGCTCGGTCGCCGAGGCCGTCGGCTCCACCACCACCCTGGAGCTGCTGCACGCCCTCACCGAGGCCGACGCGCTCGCCACCGGCCCCGCCGCCTGGAGCGCCTGGCGCGGCTCGCTCGTCGCCGACCTGGTCAAGCGAGTCGCGGGGGTCCTGGCCGGCGAGCCGGCCGCGGACCCGTCCGCGCCGCAGCAGACCACCGCCGAGCAGGAGCGGCTGGCGGTCGAGGCCTGGCGCACCGGCGGCCCCGTGCTGGCCCTGCACGCCCGCTCGGAGGCGCTGCCCCCCGGGGAGCCGGCCGGGGCCCGGGCGGGTGCGCCGGCCTCCGGCGCCCCGGCCTCCGGCGCCCCGGCCTCCGGCGCCCCGGCCAGGCGGACCGGCGCGCAGCCCGGCGCCCGGTCCCACGCTGAGCCCGGCGCCGAGCCCGGCACGGAGTCCATCGGCGTGGAGCTGCTGATCGCCGTCCCCGACCAGCCCGGCGTGCTGCCCGCCGCGGCCGGCGTGCTGGCGCTGCACCGGCTGACCGTACGGGCGGCGGACCTGCGCGCCGTCGGGCTGCCGGAGGAGCTGACCGGCCCCGGGGCCCCGGGCCCCGCCCGCCCCGCGCCCGGGGCCGGGGCCGGCCCGGGCGTGCTGCTGCTGAGCTGGCGGGTGGCCGCCGAGTACGGCTCGCTGCCGCAGGCCGCGCGGCTGCGCAAGGACCTGCTGCGGGCCCTGGACGGGTCGCTCGACATCGTCGCCCGGCTCGCCGAGCGCGAGGCCGCCTACCGCGGCTACCCCCGCCGCCGCGGCGTCCACGCCCCGCCCCCGCGGGTCACCGTCGCGCCCGGCAGCTCCCAGCTCGCCACGGTGATCGAGGTGCGCGCCCAGGACGCCCCCGGGCTGCTGCACCGCATCGGCCGCGCGCTGGAGGACGCGGGGGTGACGGTGCGCAGCGCCCACGTCAGCACGCTCGGCGCCAACGCGGTGGACGCCTTCTACGTCACCGACGCGTCCGGCGCCCCGCTGCGGCCCGTCCGCGCGGCGGAGGTGGCCCGGGAGGTCGAGCGCGCGCTGCGGTGAGCGTCGCTGTCGCGTAACCCCGCGCTCACGGTGGACGTTGTATTTCTCGCCCTGCCTGTCTGCCTGTCTGCCTGTCTGCCTGTCTGCCTGTCTGCCTGCCTGCCTCGCCCCGCCCGAGCGGGGATGGTCCGGGGGATGGTCCGGTCGCCGCGAGGCGGTCCGAGAGGGCATCGATGTGCTCCCCGCGGCATACGGGGACTCTCCCTGCCTGCCCCGATCGGGGCAGGCAGGGACGCTTGGGCCCGCGGGCGGATACTCTGGAGGGCGATTGTCTCCGCCCCCGACCCGAGGATTTACGACCGCCGTGTTCGATACCCTTTCCGACCGCTTGGCGAGTACCTTCAAGAACCTCCGGGGCAAGGGCCGCCTCTCCGAGGCGGACATCGACGCCACGGCGCGTGAGATCCGGATCGCCCTGCTTGAAGCGGACGTCGCGCTTCCAGTCGTCCGGTCCTTCATCAAGCAGATCAAGGAGCGGGCGCTGGGGGCGGAGGTCTCCCAGGCGCTGAACCCCGCCCAGCAGGTCATCAAGATCGTCAACGAGGAGCTGATCGGCATCCTCGGCGGCGAGACCCGCCGCCTGCGCTTCGCCAAGCAGCCGCCGACCGTGATCATGCTCGCGGGTCTGCAGGGTGCCGGTAAGACGACGCTCGCCGGAAAGCTCGGCCGCTGGCTCAAGGGGCAGGGCCACGCGCCGCTGCTGGTCGCCTGCGACCTGCAGCGCCCCAACGCCGTCAACCAGCTCTCGGTGGTCGCCGAGCGGGCCGGTGTCGCGGTCTTCGCCCCGGAGCCGGGCAACGGCGTGGGCGACCCGGTGAAGGTGGCCCAGGACTCGATCGAGTTCGCCAGGACCAAGCAGCACGACGTCGTGATCGTCGACACCGCCGGCCGCCTGGGCATCGACCAGGAGCTGATGCAGCAGGCTGCGGACATCCGCGACGCGGTCAGCCCGGACGAGGTCCTCTTCGTCGTCGACGCGATGATCGGCCAGGACGCGGTGAACACCGCCGAGGCCTTCCGCGAGGGCGTGGGCTTCGACGGCGTGGTGCTCTCCAAGCTCGACGGCGACGCGCGCGGCGGTGCCGCGCTGTCCATCGCGCATGTCACCGGCCGTCAGATCATGTTCGCCTCCAACGGCGAGAAGCTGGACGACTTCGACGCGTTCCACCCGGACCGCATGGCGTCCCGCATTCTCGGCATGGGCGACATGCTGAGCCTGATCGAGAAGGCCGAGCAGACCTTCAGCCAGCAAGAGGCCGAGAAGATGGCGGCCAAGCTGGCGAAGGGCCCCAAGGAGTTCACGCTCGACGACTTCCTGGCCCAGATGGAGCAGGTCCGCAAGATGGGCTCCATCTCCAAGCTGCTCGGCATGCTCCCGGGCATGGGCCAGATCAAGGAGCAGATCAACAACCTCGACGAGCGGGACGTGGACCGCACCGCCGCGATCATCAAGTCGATGACCCCGGCCGAGCGCCAGGACCCGACCATCATCAACGGCTCGCGCCGCGCCCGTATCGCCCGCGGCTCCGGCGTCGAGGTGAGCGCCGTGAAGAACCTGGTGGAGCGGTTCTTCGACGCGCGCAAGATGATGTCGAAGATGGCCCAGGGCGGCATGCCGGGCATGCCGGGGATGCCGGGCATGGGTGGCGCCGCCAAGCGCAAGGGCAAGCAGCAGAAGAAGGCCAAGGGGAAGCAGCGCAGCGGCAACCCGATGAAGCGCAAGGCCGAGGAGCAGGCCGCCGCGGCCCGTCGCGAGCAGGGCGGCGCGTTCGGGCTGCCCGCCGGCCAGGGCGGGCAGGACTTCGAACTCCCCGACGAGTTCAAGAAGTTCATGGGCTGAGCGGGGCGCGGCGAGGGCCACGCGGGCCGAGCGGCCCGCGGACCCGCCCGCGGGCCCCTCACACCCGAGCGATGAGGTAACGCAACACGTTCTCCATCCACACCGTGCCGTCCTGACGCCGGTACGGATGGAGCGCTTCCGCGATCTCCTTGCGCACCTGGGTTGGGTCGGTGACCCGCTCCGCCGCGTCGAAGAGCCCCGTCGACAGCAGCCCGCGCACCGCGCTGTCCATGTCGGCGTATCCGAACGGGCAGGCCACCCGGCCCGACCCGTCGGGCCGCAGCCCGGCCCGCTGGGCGAGGTGCTCCAGGTCGTCCCTGCCGGACGGCTGCCAGCGCGTGGGGGAGGGGCCACCTCCCAGCGGTAGCTGGGGGAACATCGGATCGGCCAGCCGCGCGCCCACGCGCAGCACCGTCGAGGTCGCGCACCGCTCCGGCGGGCCCCAGCCGGCCAGTACGACCGGGCTGCCCGGCTCGGCGAGGGCGGCGGCCGCGGCCAGCCGCCCGGACAGGGCGTCGCCGGGACCGGACGGCCCGCCGCCGGAGCCGATAGCGGACAAGGGCTCGAACGCCGTGACGACGGTGAAGCCCGACCCCGACCCCGTTGCCGTCCCCGATCCCGCCGCTTCGGCCCCCGACCCCTTCAGGGCGTCCCCCAGGCCGCCGTCGCCCAGACGGACCAGACGCGCGGCCCTCTCCGGTACGCCAGGATGCGCGCCCGGCCGTGGGCCCGGCCGGGCCAGCAGCCGCTCGCGGGCGAGCTCCAGGCGCTCCTCGTCCGGGTCCACCCCGCAGACCGCGGCGCCGCGCGCCGCCGCCATGAGGAGGGCCAGGCCCGAGCCGCAGCCCAGGCCCAGCAGCCGGGTCCCGGCGCCGACCTCCAGCCGTTCGTACACGGCCTCGTACAGCGGCACCAGCATCCGTTCCTGGATCTCCGCCCAGTCGCGGGCGCGGGGTGCCGCCGTGCGCGGCGAGGAGGGGTGCGGGGGGTGCGGGACGTGCTGCCGTACGAGCGTAGATGTCATCGAAAGCGCCCCAATCCGACGAGAGCATGAGCCAAGAGCCTGGTGCCACCGTTGTGCGCTGCGCGATCCCACCCCGTATGCCAGGGAACTCCGCATCCGTCCGCGCGTCCAGAGCTTTCACGGCCGTGCTTATGTGCCCCCGCTGTGCGCCCCCGCACGCCCCTCCCCTTTTTTGGGCTCGGTTCGCCTCCGGGGCGCTTCCAGCCACTGTCGACGGTCGACCGTGCTCGCCCCCTCGTTCCTCGGGGTCTGCGCGCGCTCTCCCTTTCGACAGCGGCGCGCCCCTTCGGCTCACTCGCCGGCGGCTTCCCTTGATGGCCTGTCCAGCCGGATTCACGGTTACGCGGGCCGCCGCCGTACGATCGGCGCCATGGCGAAGGCTCCCGTTCTCACCCCCCAGGCGGAGGATTTCCCGCGCTGGTACCAGGATTTGATCAACAAGGCCGAACTGGCCGACAACGGCCCGGTGCGCGGCACCATGGTCATCCGACCGTACGGCTACGGGCTCTGGGAGCGGATGCAGCAGGACATGGACGCCCGGATCAAGGCCGTGGGCGTCCAGAACGCGTACTTCCCCCTCTTCATCCCGCAGTCGTACCTGACCAGGGAGGCGGAGCACGTCGAGGGGTTCGCCCCCGAGCTCGCCGTCGTCACCCACGGCGGCGGGAAGAAGCTCGAGGAGCCGGTGGTGGTGCGGCCCACCTCCGAGACGATCATCAACGAGTACTTCTCGAAGTGGGTGCAGAGCTACCGCGACCTGCCGCTGCTGATCAACCAGTGGGCCAACGTGGTGCGTTGGGAGCTGCGGCCGCGGCTCTTCCTGCGGACCTCCGAGTTCCTGTGGCAGGAGGGGCACACCGCCCACGCCACGTACGAGGACGCCCGCGACTTCGCCGCCCGCATCCACCGGCACGTCTACGCGGACTTCATGGAGAACGTGCTGGCCATGGACGTCGTGCTGGGCCGCAAGACCGCCAAGGAGCGCTTCGCGGGCGCCATCAACACCCTCACCCTGGAGGGGATGATGGGCGACGGCAAGGCGCTGCAACTGGGCACCAGCCATGAGCTGGGCCAGAACTTCGCCCGCGCGTTCAACACCCAGTTCCTCTCCAAGGACGGCACGCAGGAACTCGTCTGGCAGACCTCCTGGGGCAGCACCACCCGCATGATCGGCGCGCTGGTGATGATGCACGGCGACGACAACGGGCTGCGCGTCCCGCCGCGGCTGGCGCCCGTCCAGGCCGTCGTGCTGGCCATCAAGGGCGACGAGGCGGTGCTGGCCAAGGTCCGCGAGATCGGCGACCGGCTGGCGGCGGCCGGGGTGCGGGTCCAGGTGGACGACCGGACCGACACCCCCTTCGGCCGCCGCGCCGTGGACTGGGAGCTCAAGGGCGTTCCGGTGCGGATCGAGGTCGGCCCGCGCGATCTGGAGGGCGGCACCGCGATGGTGGCGCGGCGCATCCCGGGCGGCAAGGAGCCGGTGCGCCTGGACCTGCTGCCCGACCTGCTGCCGAAGGTCCTGGAGGAGGACCAGGCGCTGCTGCTGCGCCAGGCGCGGGAGCGGCGCGAGGCCCGGACCTCGGATGTGCGGACCGTCCAGGAGGCCGCCGAGGCCGCGGCGGCGGGCGGCTGGGCGCGGATCCGATGGGCGGACCTGGGGCCGGAGGGCGAGGCGGCGCTCGCCGAGCAGGCCGCGACCGTGCGCTGCCTGGTGGCCGAGGACGGGTCGGTGCCGGACGCCGATGACGCGCCCGGTAACGTCGCCTTTGTCGCGCGCGCCTACTGACGCGCCTCCTGATCCGATCCGGGGTGAAACCGGGTGAGCCGGAGTGAACCGGGGGAGTGGCGGGCGGGGTGTTACGTACCGCCTTGGTGCGCGGTGGGTGCCTCATCCACACATTTGCGCACCCGCCCTCCTCGGGACGCATCAGCGCTGAACTGACTGGTACGTGCAAATTATTTGCGATGCCCCGGAATCGGAACACCGGGCCCTCCCCGCTCGTTATCACGACGTGAGCACGACACCACCTGTACTCGCCGCGGAACTGGCGCAGGCGTGGGCCGACATTCAACGGCACCACCCCGAGCTGCCGGATCTCGCCGCGCCCGAATCGCTGATCGGAGAGTCGTCGTCCGCGTGTGGCGCCGAGCTCTCCTTCGAACGGCTGCTGCACGAGGCAGTCCATGGCATCGCCGCGGCGCGAGGTGTCCGTGACACCTCGCGCGCCGGCCGCTACCACAACCGACGGTTCCTGGCCATCGCCGAGGAGCTGGGCCTGGACCACTCCGATGAGCCGCATCCCAGCAGCGGCTTCTCCCTGGTCACGCTCAGCCCCGAGGCGAGAAGGCGCTATCGGCCGACCATCGACCGGCTGCAGCGTGCCCTCAAGGCGCACACCGTGGCGACCGCCGCCGACACCGCCCGCACCTTCCGCGGGCCGGCCGCCCGGCACGGTTCGTCGGGCGGTGGGGTCCGGGTGAAGGCGGTGTGCGACTGCGGGCGCAATGTCCGCGTCGTCCCGTCGGTGCTGGCCCAGGCGCCGATCATGTGCGGGGGATGCGGGAAGCCGTTCCGTATCCCGGAGGCGGTGGCCGCGGTCGGCTGACCTGTCACGGTGTGGCACAATGGTCTGCTGTACTCGACAGCCGACCAGGACCCCTCTCTCCTCCGGCTGACGCGTCCATCGGGCACTCGGGTACCGCAACCCCACGCGGCACTTCGCGGTGCTCAATCACGTCAAGACCAGGAGACACCACTCCCGTGGCAGTCAAGATCAAGCTGAAGCGTCTGGGCAAGATCCGTTCGCCTCACTACCGCATCGTCGTCGCCGACTCCCGTACCCGCCGTGACGGCCGGGCCATCGAGGAGATCGGTCTGTACCACCCGGTGCAGAACCCCTCGCGCATCGAGGTCGACTCGGAGCGCGCGCAGTACTGGCTGAGCGTCGGCGCGCAGCCGACCGAGCCGGTGCTCGCCATCCTCAAGGTCACCGGCGACTGGCAGAAGTTCAAGGGCCTGCCCGCCCCGGCCCCGATGCTCGTTGCCGAGCCGAAGGCCGACAAGCGTGCGCTGTTCGAGGCGGCCGCCAAGGACAGCGGTGCCGAGCCGAAGGGTGAGGCCATCACCCCGAAGGCGAAGAAGTCCGACAAGAAGGCGGACGAGGCGGCTGCTGACGCGGCGGCCGAGTCCACCGAGTCGACCGAGGCCTGAGGATGCTCGAGGAGGCCCTCGAGCACCTGGTCAAGGGCATCGTCGACAACCCCGACGACGTGCAGGTCGCCTCGCGCAACCTGCGGCGCGGGCGCGTTCTCGAGGTGCGGGTTCACCCCGACGACCTCGGCAAGGTGATCGGCCGTAACGGCCGGACCGCCCGCGCCCTGCGTACCGTCGTGGGCGCCCTCGGCGGCCGTGGTATCCGCGTCGACCTCGTCGACGTGGACCAGGTTCGCTGAGCAGCGTCAAGAAGAGCACCGGCACGGGCCGGGGAGGGCTTAGGGCCGTCCCCGGCCCGTGTGTGTGAAGGGACAGCGAACAGTGCAGTTGGTTGTGGCGCGGATCGGCCGTGCCCACGGCATCAAGGGTGAGGTCACCGTCGAGGTGCGCACCGACGAGCCGGAGCTCCGGCTCGCCCCGGGGGCCGTCCTGGCCACCGACCCGTCCTCGGTCGGGCCGCTGACCATCGAGACCGGCCGGGTGCACAGCGGCCGCCTGCTGCTGCGCTTCGCGGGGGTCGCGGACCGTACGGCCGCCGAGGCGCTGCGCAACACCCTGCTCATCGCGGAGGTCGACCCGGAGGAGACCCCGGAGGACCCCGAGGAGTACTACGACCACCAGCTGATCGACCTGGACGTGGTCACGGTCGACGGCACGGAGGTCGGGCGGATCGCGGAGATCTCCCATCTGCCCTATCAGGACCTGCTGGTCGTCCGGCGGCCCGACGGCGGCGAGGTGCTGGTCCCCTTCGTCTCCCAGGTGGTTCCCGAGATCGACCTCGAGGGGCAGCGGGCCGTCATCGACCCGCCGCCCGGCCTGCTCGACGACACCCAGGCCGAGGTCGCCCGCGGCCAGGCCCCCGAAGAGCCGGGCGGCCGGGGCGGCGCGGACCGCGGGGGCGCGTGATGCGGCTCGACGTCGTCACGATCTTCCCGGAGTACCTGGAGCCGCTCAACGTCTCGCTGGTCGGCAAGGCGCGCGCCCGCGGACAGCTGGACGTACGCGTCCACGACCTGCGGGACTGGACGCACGACCGGCACAACACCGTCGATGACACCCCGTACGGGGGTGGGCCCGGCATGGTCATGAAGCCCGAGCCGTGGGGCGAGGCGCTGGACCAGATCATCGAGTCGGGGGACGGCGGGGACGGGGCGGCGAAGCTGCCCACGCTGGTCGTGCCCACCCCCAGCGGCCGCCCGTTCACCCAGGCCCTCGCCGTCGAGCTCGCCGAGCGCCCCTGGCTGGTCTTCGCCCCCGCCCGCTACGAGGGCATCGACCGCCGGGTGATCGACGAGTACGCCGAGCGCCTGGACGTGTACGAGGTCTCCATCGGCGACTACGTGCTGGCCGGCGGGGAGGCCGCGGTCCTGGTGATCACGGAGGCCGTGGCCCGGCTGCTGCCCGGTGTGCTGGGCAACGCGGAGTCGCACCGCGACGACTCCTTCGCCCCCGGCGCCATGGCCGATCTGCTGGAGGGCCCGGTCTACACCAAGCCGCCGGAGTGGCGCGGCCGGGGCATCCCCGAGGTGCTGCTCAGCGGCCACCACGGCAAGGTCGCGCGCTGGCGCAGGGACGAGGCGTTCCGCCGCACCAGCCGCAACCGGCCCGACCTCATAGAACGCTGCGACCCGGCCGCGCTGGACAAGCACGACCGCAAGCTCCTGGCCGAGCTGGGCTGGGAAGAGCGCGCCGTGAGCGAGCCGAAGGGCGCGCCCCTGTCGAAAGGGCTGAGGAGGAGGGACCGAGGGCTCGAATCCGATATGCCGCTCCGCGGCGCGGGCGACCGTGCGACGAAGCCCGTCGACAGGGGACCCGAGCGCCCGGAGGCGGGCGAACACGATCAAGGGCCTCGATTTGGGCGGCCGGGTCAGGCCGTGGAAGAATAGGCCGCTGCCGTACGTCCGGTGTGCGCCCCTGCCACAGGGGGATCGACGCCCACCCGACCAGGCGGCACTCCGAATCATCATCCGATATGCCGCTGATGACCTGTGGCATCAGCGAGGAAAGCAGACACTCATGTCTCACCTGCTCGACACCGTCGACGCCGCGTCGCTGCGCAGCGACATCCCGACCTTCCGCCCCGGTGACACGGTCAACGTGCACGTCCGCGTCATCGAGGGCAACCGCTCCCGTGTCCAGCAGTTCAAGGGCGTCGTCATCCGCCGCCAGGGTTCCGGCGTGCGCGAGAGCTTCACCGTCCGCAAGGTGAGCTTCAGCGTCGGCGTCGAGCGCACCTTCCCGGTGCACACCCCGATCGTCGAGAAGATCGAGGTCGTCACCCGCGGTGACGTCCGCCGCGCCAAGCTGTACTACCTGCGTGACCTCCGCGGCAAGGCCGCGAAGATCAAGGAGAAGCGCGACAACTGACTTTTGCGCGACAACTGAGCTACTGCCGGGCGACACAGGCGGGCCGGATAGGCTCTGGCCCGATGGAGACCGACGCACAGCTCTCGGAGCGCGACCGCTCCTCCCGTTCCCCCGAGGGACCGGAGGAGGGGTCGCGCTCTTCGCGTACGCGGCGGGCGCTCCGGTGGCTGACCGGGGGCGGGCCCTGGCGCCGGACGGGGGTGCTCGCGGCGGCCTGCGTCGCCTTCGTCCTGCTGCTGAGCGCCTTCGTGGTGCAGCCCTTCCTGATCCCCAGCGGATCGATGGAGAACACGTTTCGGCCCGGAGACCGGGTCCTGGTGAACAAGCTGGCGTACCGTTTCGGTGACACGCCGCGCCGCGGTGACGTCATCGTGTTCGACGGCACCGGATCCTTCGTGCAGGAGGAGCCGTCCCAGAATCCGGTGACGGCGCTGCTGCGAGGGGCGGCCGCGGCGGTCGGGCTGGCCGAGCCGGCCGAGACCGACTACATCAAGCGTGTGGTGGGCGTGGGCGGTGACCGCGTCAGGTGCTGCGACAAGCGGGGGAGGATCGAGGTGAACGGGCAGCCGGTCGACGAGGACTACCTGTTTCCGGGGGACGCCCCGTCACAGGTCCCGTTCGACATCGTGGTGCCGCGCGGCAAGCTGTGGGTCATGGGGGACCACCGCGCCGACTCCAGGGACTCACGGGACCACCTCGGCGAGCCGGGCGGGGGATCGGTCCCGGTCGACAAGGTGATCGGACGGGTGGACTGGATCGGCTGGCCGGTCGGCCGCTGGAGGTCGGTGCACCGCCCGGAGGGTTTCGGGCGCGTGCCGGATCCGGCCCCGGGCGGCGGCCATGGGTAGCCGTGGGCGGTCCCGGCACGCGAGCGGCCGCCCCGGTCCCGCGCACAGTGTGGACGCCCCGCGCACGGGGCCGCGGCTGGGCGGGCGGGCGGAGCGGCGCAAGGTGCAGCGCCGTATCAAGCGCAGACGGCGCCGTTCGGCCATCAAGGAGATCCCGATCCTGATCGGGGTCGCGCTGCTGATCGCCCTGGTGCTCAAGACCTTCCTGGTCCAGGCGTTCGTGATCCCGTCGGGCTCGATGGAGCAGACGATCAGGATCGGTGACCGGGTGCTGGTGGACAAGCTCACGCCGTGGTTCGGCTCGAAGCCGTCGCGCGGCGATGTGGTGGTCTTCAAGGACCCCGGGGGCTGGCTGGAGGACGAGCGGAAGCCGCCCGCGGAGGACCCGGTGGTCATCAAGCAGGCCAAGGAGTTCCTGACCTGGATCGGGCTGCTGCCGTCGTCGAACGAGCAGGATCTGATCAAGCGGGTGGTCGGGGTCGGCGGCGACACGGTCGAGTGCTGTGACAAGCAGGGCCGGGTGACGGTCAACGGCACGCCGCTGGACGAGCCGTATCTGCACCCGGGTAATGTGCCCTCGGAGCGCCGGTTCAAGGTGACCGTCCCCGAGGGACGGATCTTCGTGATGGGTGACCACCGGGAGAATTCGGCGGACTCCCGGGTCCATCTGGACGAGCCCGACCACGGCACCGTCTCGGACGACCTCGTCGTCGGCCGCGCCGTGGTGATCGCGTGGCCCTTCAGCCATTGGCGGCGCCTGGAGGAACCCGACACTTATGCGTCGGTGAAGGACGCGCCGAGCGGGGCGACGCAGGCGCGCGGCTCGCCGCATAGGCTGTCCTCGGATCAGCAAGGGTTGGTCCAGCTCCCGACCCCTGCGGAACTCCCGCTCGTTATGGGAGTGGTGGGCCTGCGCCGTTCGTGGCGCGGGCGGCAGTGCGGCGTGAGGAGAGAATGTGGGGGATTTGGCGGTAGGCGCTCGATCCGGTCACGAAGAGCCCGAAAGGCAGCCGGGGGCGAGCGGAGAGCCACCCGCGAGCGGGGAGCGCCCGGCCGGTGCGCCCTCGGGCGGGGCCCCCGACGCGACACAGGCGCCGGGGGGTCCCGGTGCCACGGACACCGCGTCCGGCCCGGCGGGCGGCTCCCAGGCCGCTCCGGGCTCCTCTGAGACCCCGGTCCCGCTCGGCAAGCCGGGTTCTCCCGACGCCTCGGACCCTCCCGCGGACCCGCCGGACGGTTCGGGCTCTTCCGGTTCCCCCGACTCTCCGGGCGGCTCCTCCGGAGGTTCCGACTCCCCCGACTCCTCCGACGGCGAGGACGGCCCGGACGACAAGCCCGAGGGGGCCAAGGACAAGAAGCCGCGCTCGTTCTGGCGCGAGCTGCCGATCCTGGTGGGCATCGCCCTGTTGCTCGCCCTGCTGATCAAGACCTTCCTGGTGCAGGCGTTCTCCATTCCCTCCGACTCGATGCAGAACACGCTGCAGCGCGGCGACCGGGTGCTGGTGGACAAGCTGACCCCGTGGTTCGGCGCCGAGCCGGAGCGCGGCGAGGTCGTCGTCTTCCACGACCCGGGCGGCTGGCTCGGCGACGAGACCCAGCAGTCCGACTCGGGCCCGCTCGCCAGGGGTGTCCAGCGGGTGCTGAGCTTCATCGGCCTGATGCCGTCCGCGGAGGAGAAGGACCTGATCAAGCGGGTCATCGCGGTCGGCGGGGACACGGTCGAGTGCCAGAAGGGCGGGCCGGTCAAGGTCAACGGCAAGGCGCTGAACGAGAAGGGGTACATCTTCCCCGGCGGCACGCCGTGCGACGACAAGCCGTTCGGACCGATCAAGGTGCCCAAGGGCCGGATCTGGGTGATGGGCGACCACCGCCAGGACTCGCTGGACTCCCGCTACCACCAGAACCTGAACAACGGCACGGTGTCGGTGGACCAGGTCGTCGGGCGGGCCATCGTCATCGCCTGGCCGGTCGACCGCTGGTCCACCCTCCCCGTCCCCGGCACCTTCGACCAGCCCGGGCTGGGCGCGGCGGCCTCCATGGCCCCCTCGGCGCTCGGCTTCGCGGGCGCGGTGCCGATCGTGCTGTGGCGCCGCCGGCGGCTGGTCCGCAAGGCGCGCGGGACGGTTGACTGACGCCCGTACGCACGTCTGCTACGTGAGGCAGGAGCACTGGAATGAGCGGAGCCCGGCAGGCCGGAGGCGGCAAGGGGCGCGGGAGCCTGGTGTCCGGGCTGGCGGTCGGGGTGGGCTGTGTGCTGTTCCTGGGCGCGTTCGTGTGGGGAGCGGTGGTCTACAAGCCGTACACGGTTCCGACCGACTCGATGGCGCCGACCATCGGCCGGGGTGACCGCGTGCTCGCGGAGCGAATAGACGGCGACGAGGTGCGCCGTGGCGACGTGGTCGTCTTCAAGGACGCGCTCTGGGGCGATCTGCCCATGGTCAAGCGGGTCGTGGGGGTCGGCGGTGACAAGGTTGCCTGCTGTGACAAGCAGGGGCGGCTGACGGTGAACGGCACCCCCCTTGACGAACCGTATCTGGAGAGCAGGAAGCCGGCCTCGCCCACCGTCTTCTCGGCGACCGTGCCCAAGGGGAAGCTGTTCCTCCTGGGCGACCACCGCGCCGACTCCCTGGACTCCCGGGTGCACCTGGCCGACCGCACCGGCGGGGCCGTCCCACGCGGAGCGGTGAGCGGCCGGGTGGACGCCCGGGCCTGGCCGCTCGACCTGGGGATGCTGGAGCGCCCGAAGGCGTTCGAGGCGCTGCCGGGCGGCGTCTCGCGGCCCGGTCCGCTGCGGCTGATCCTCGGCTCCGCCGTGGCCGGGGCGGTGCTCATCCTGGCGGGCGCGGCGTACGGGCCGTTGGCGCGCCGGCTGGGGCGCGGCGCCAGGCGCGGCGAGAAGCGGCCGGAGGTGGCGAGCGGTGTCTGACGGGGCCGGTGCGGACGACCGCGCCGAGGGCCCGCTGCGGAAGGTCGCGAGGGTGGTCCTGCTCGACCCGCGGGACCGGATCCTGCTGCTGCACGGCTTCGAGCCGGCGGACCCGTCGACGACCTGGTGGTTCACCCCGGGCGGCGGGCTCGAGGGCGAGGAGAGCCGGGAGCAGGCGGCGCGCCGGGAGCTGGCGGAGGAGACCGGGATCACGGAGGTGGAGCTGGGCCCGGTGCTGTGGCGGCGGGTGTGCTCCTTCCCGTTCGACGGGCGGCGCTGGCACCAGGACGAGTGGTACTACCTGGGCCGTACGGAGCAGACCGCGACGCGGACCGGCGGCCAGACGGAGCTGGAGCGGCGCTCCGTCACGGGGCTGCGCTGGTGGGCGGTCGAGGAGCTGGCCCGGGTGCGGGAGCCGGTGTACCCGTCACGGCTCGTGGAACTGTTGCGTAGGCTGCTCGACGAGGGACCCCCGACTGCGCCGGTGATCCTGGAGACTGAACGCGTCTGACGCACAATGGGGGGACGCACGGCTGAAGGGGAACATGCCATGAGCGCCGAGGACCTCGAGAAGTACGAGACCGAGATGGAGCTGAAGCTCTACCGGGAGTATCGCGATGTCGTCGGCCTGTTCAAGTATGTGATCGAGACCGAGCGGCGTTTCTATCTCACCAATGACTACGAGATGCAGGTGCACTCGGTGCAGGGTGAGGTGTTCTTCGAGGTCTCCATGGCCGACGCCTGGGTGTGGGACATGTATCGGCCGGCTCGCTTCGTCAAGCAGGTGCGCGTCCTGACGTTCAAGGACGTGAACATCGAGGAGCTGAACAAGAGCGATCTCGACCTTCCGAGTGGCTGAGTTGTCCACAACCGGTCGGTTGTCCACAAAGATCCAATAATCCGGCGCCGGGGCGTCACAGTCGGTGCCGGAGGTGGTGCCGAATGAACGCCCGAGGAGCGCTCGGACGCTACGGCGAGGATCTGGCGGTGCGCCGGCTGTCACAGGCCGGGATGACCGTCCTGGAGCGGAACTGGCGGTGCCGGGACGGGGAGATCGACATCGTCGCCCTGGACGGCGGGGCGCTGGTGGTGTGCGAGGTCAAGACCCGCCGTGCCGGAGGGTACGAACACCCGATGGCGGCCGTCACCCCCGGCAAGGCCGACCGGCTGCGCCGGCTGGCCGAGCGCTGGCTGGAGCGGCACGGCGGCCCGCCGCCGGGCGGGGTGCGGATCGACCTGGTCGGCGTGGTGCTGCCGGAGCGCGGCGCGCCGGTGGTCGAGCATGTGCGGGGGGCCGCCTGATGGGGTTCGCCCGCACCTGCTCGGTCGCCCTGCTGGGGGTCGAGGGCGTGGTGGTGGAGGTCCAGGCCGACCTGGAGCCGGGCGTCGCCAATTTCACCCTGGTGGGGCTGCCGGACAAGAGCCTGGTGGAGAGCCGGGACCGGGTCCGCGCGGCCGTGGTCAACTCCGGCGCCGAGTGGCCGCAGAAGAAGCTCACCGTGGGTCTCAGCCCGGCGTCCGTGCCCAAGGGCGGCAGCGGCTTCGACCTGGCTGTGGCCTGCGCGGTGCTCGGGGCCGCCGAGCGCCTCGACCCGCGGTTGATCGCCGACCTGATGATGATCGGGGAGCTCGGTCTGGACGGCCGGGTCCGCCCGGTGCGCGGGGTGCTGCCCGCGGTGCTCGCGGCCGCCGAGGCCGGCTACCGGCAGGTGGTCGTTCCCGAGCAGACGGCGGCCGAGGCGTCCCTGGTGCCGGATGTCTCGGTGCTCGGCGTGCGGACCCTGCGCCAGTTGATCGCCGTGCTGACGGACGAACCGGTGCCCGCCGAGGAGGAGCAGCCGGAGGAGGGCCGCCCCGATCCGATGCTCGCCGGGCTGAGCCTGGCGGGCGCGGGCATGGGCGCCGGCGTGGCGGCCGGTTCCGGGGCCGCCGAGCGCCGCCCCGACCTGGCCGAGGTCGCCGGTCAGCAGGCCGCCCGCAAGGCCCTGGAGGTCGCCGCGGCCGGCAGCCACCATCTGTTCCTGGCCGGCCCGCCGGGCGCGGGCAAGACCATGCTCGCCGAGCGGTTGCCCGGCCTGCTGCCCCCGCTCACCCGGCGGGAGGCCCTGGAGGTGACCGCCGTCCACTCGGTGGCCGGGATCCTCCCGCCCGGTCAGCCGCTGGTGGCCGCGCCGCCTTACTGCGCACCGCACCACTCGGCCACCATGGCCGCCCTGGTCGGCGGGGGAAACGGGCTGCCGAGGCCCGGCGCGGTGTCCCTCGCCCATCGGGGAGTGCTCTTCTTGGACGAGGCGCCCGAATTCAGCGCCCAGGTGCTCGACGCGCTCCGGCAGCCCCTGGAGTCGGGCCATGTGGTGGTGGCCCGCTCGGCCGGCATGGTGCGCATGCCCGCGCGCTTCCTGCTGCTGCTCGCCGCCAACCCGTGCCCCTGCGGGCGCCACTCGTACGTCGGCGACGGCTGCGACTGCTCGCCCACGACGGTCCGCCGCTATCAGGCGCGGCTGTCCGGCCCGCTGCTCGACCGGGTGGACCTGCGGGTCAGGGTCGAGGCGGTCAGCCGGGCGGAGCTCACCGGGGCGCCCGGTGCGGGTGAGAGCACCGCGACGGCCGCGGCCCGGGTGCGCGAGGCCCGGGAGCGCGCCGCCGCGCGCTTCACCGAGACCCCCTGGCGCACCAACAGCGAGGTGCCCGGCCATGAGCTGCGCACCCGCTGGTACCCGCGCCCCGGCGCGCTGCGCGAGGCCGAGCGCGACATGGAGCGCGGGCTGCTCACCGCGCGGGGTCTCGACCGCGTCCTGCGGGTCGCCTGGACCCTCGCGGACCTGGCGGGCCACGACCGGCCGGAGACCGAGGACGTGGCGCAGGCGCTCCAGCTGCGCACCGGCGTCAGCCGGGGGATCCCGGCCGGGGCGGTGGGGTTCTGATGGCCGGCACCCCGGGAACGGCCGGTACTCCGGAAGCGGGCGGGCCGGAGGCGTACGGGCCGGAGGCGGGCGGGCCGGAGGCGTCCGGGCAGGCCGACGGGCCCGGGCAGGCCGACGGGCCCGGGCAGGCCGACGGGCCCGGGCCCGGCCCGGACGGGAGCGAGCGGGTAGCCGCGGCCGCGCCGGAGGAGGAGCGTCTGGCGCGGGCCGCCCTCACCCGGCTGGTGGAGCCCGGGGACGAGACGGTGGGGCGCTGGCTGCGCGAGCTGGGGCCCGTGGCGCTGCGGCGGGCGCTCTGCGGGGCCGGAAAGCCGCCGCCCGGGGCGAGCGAGGAGCGTCTCGCCGGGTGTCGGCTGCGGGCCGAGCGCCTCGATCCGGCCGCCGACCTGGCCACCGTCGCGGCCCGCGGCGGGCGCTTCGTCTGCCCCGGCGATCTGGAGTGGCCCGGTCAACTCGACGACCTGGGCGACGCCCGTCCGGTGGGGCTGTGGGTGCGCGGCCGGCCCTCGCTGCGGATGTGGGCGCTGCGCTCCGTCGCCGTGGTGGGCGCCCGCGCCTGCAGCGACTACGGCGCCCATGTCGCGGCCACCCTGGGCGCGGGGCTCGCCGAGCGGGGCTGGGTGGTGGTCTCCGGCGCGGCCCACGGCGTGGACGGCGCGGCGCACCGGGGCGCGCTGGCCGCCGCCGGGGCGACCGTCGCCGTGCTCGCCTCCGGCGTCGACGTCCCCTACCCCCGGGGACACGCCGAGTTGATCGAGCGCATCGCGGAACAGGGCCTGCTGCTCGGCGAATTGCCGCCCGGCGCGCACCCGACCCGCGGCCGCTTCGTGCTCCGCAACCGGGTCATCGCCGCGCTCACCCGCGGCACGGTCGTCGTCGAGGCCCAGTACCGCAGCGGGTCCCTGGTCACCGCGCGCCGCGCGCTGAAGCTCGGCCGGCACACCATGGGCGTGCCGGGCCCGGTCACCAGCGGGCTCTCCGCCGGGGTCCATGAACTGCTGCGCGGCGAGGCCGTCCTGGTCACCGACGCCGATGAAGTGGCCGAGCTGGTGGGCGGCATCGGGGACCTCGCCCCCGCCCGGCAGGGGCCACTGGTGGAGCGGGACCTGCTCGATCCCGTGACGGCTCGCGTCCTGGAAGCGTTGTCGGCACAGGGCGGCAGCGACGGCCGCGAGGTCGCCCGGGACTCCGGGACGAGCTGCGAGGAGGCGCTGAGCCGGCTCTACGAGCTGCTCGCCCTGGGATTCGTCGAACGTCATGGCGACCGCTGGGAGTTGGCCCGGCCGGCCCACCGGAACGGGGCCACACGGCGAGGCGGTCCGCAGATTTGGGGCAATCGGGTGAAAGGGTTGAGGCGATGACCGTATCCGCACACCGCCGAGCCGACTCCCTTCGCATACCGCGATGGCTCACTCACGCTACGCTCACAAGGTTTCCGGCGGAAGCGCACGTCCTCACCCACGTCATGGCAGAACGGCACAAGGCGACGAATGCCCCAGCACATCTCCGGGTCTGACCGCGCGGCGCCGACCCCTGCCCGCGGCGCGGTGCGTCCCCCCGCCCCCTCGTCGCTCGACGAGCTGTGGCGGTCCTACAAGTCCACGGGCGACGGTCGGCTGCGGGAGCAGTTGATCCTCCACTACTCACCGCTGGTGAAGTATGTGGCCGGGCGGGTCAGCGTCGGGCTGCCGTCCAATGTCGAGCAGGCCGACTTCGTCTCCTCGGGAGTCTTCGGACTCATCGACGCCATCGAGAAGTTCGACCCCGAACGGGCCATCAAGTTCGAGACCTACGCGATCACCCGCATCCGTGGCGCGATGATCGACGAGCTGCGGGCGCTGGACTGGATCCCGCGCTCGGTGCGTCAGAAGGCCAGGGCCGTCGAGCGGGCGTACGCCACGCTGGAGGCGGCCCTGCGCCGCACCCCCTCGGAGGCCGAGGTGGCCGCCGAGATGAACATCGGCCTCGAGGAACTCCACGGCGTCTTCAGCCAGTTGTCGCTGGCCAATGTGGTCGCCCTGGAAGAGCTGCTGCACGGGAGCGGGGAGGGCGGCGAGCGGCTCAGCCTCATGGACACCCTGGAGGACACCGCCGCCGACAACCCCGTGGAGGTGGCCGAGGACCGCGAGCTGCGCCGGCTGCTCGCCCGCGCGATCAATACGCTGCCCGAGCGGGAGAAGACCGTGGTCACCCTCTACTACTACGAGGGGCTCACGCTGGCCGAGATCGGGCAGGTCCTCGGGGTCACCGAGAGCCGGGTCAGCCAGATCCACACCAAGTCCGTGCTGCAGCTGCGGGCCAAGCTCGCCGATGTCGGACGGTGAATCCTCCCGTCTGTATCGCCCCGGTCAGGGGGCCTTTCGTAAAGTGGAGGCGTGCCCAGGATTCGAGCGGCCTCCGTGGCCGAGCACCGGACGATGCAGCGCGGCGCCCTGCTGGACGCCGCCCGTTCCCTGCTGTCCGAGGGCGGTACGGAGGCCTTGACCTTCCCCGCCCTCGCCGAGCGCACGGGCCTCGCGCGGTCCTCCGTCTACGAGTACTTCCGCTCCCGCGCGGCCGTGGTCGAGGAGCTGTGCGCGGTGGACTTCCCCGTTTGGGCCGCCGAGGTCGAGGCGGCCATGGAGCGGGCCGACTCGCCCGAGGCCAAGATCGAGGCGTATGTGCGGCGGCAGCTGGCGCTGGTCGGCGACCGCCGCCACCGCGCCGTCGTGGCGATTTCCGCCGGGGAGCTGGACGCGGGCGCCCGCGAGAAGATCAGGGCCGCGCACGGCGGGCTGATCGCCATGGTCGTCGAGGCCCTCGGCGACCTCGGTCATGAGCAGCCGCGGCTGACCGCGGTGCTGCTGCAGGGTGTCGTGGACGCCGCGGTCCGCCGGATCGAGCTCGGCGCCGAGGACCCCGCGCGCGTCACCGAGGCGGCCGTCGCCATGGCCCTCCGCGGCGTACGCCCCTGACCCCGCGCACCCGCCCCACACGCTGTGCCCCTGTCCCCTGAGTGATGCGCGCCCCGAGCACCCCGAGCCGGCCCCCCGGCCCCCGCGCGCCGCGCAGCCGCGCACCGGCCCAGGCCGCCGCGCCGGCCAGGGCGGCGGCCTGGGCCAGCTCTCCGGACCCTGCGGGGCCCGCGGTGCCCGGTGGCAGGACCGAGGGCACCCGGTCCGTGCCCGCGGGTGGCCCGGCCGGGCCACCCGCTTCTTCCGCCGCGTCCGCAGGCTCCGGTACGCCGAACACCGGCAGCAGCCGGGAGGGGCCACGCCTGAGCATCCACGGGTCGAGCAGCGACAGCGGGTCCAGATAGCGATCGCCGCTGCGCAGCCCCCAGTGCAGACAGCCGGAGGGGCAGTGGGAGGGGCCCGCGGCCACCGTCCCCACCACCTGCCCGGCCCGCACCCGCTCGCCCTCGGCCACCAGGGCCCGCACCGGCTCGTAGGTCGTCCGCAGCGGCGGTCGGCCGGTGCCCGGCAGCTCGATGGTGAGCACCCCGCGGCCGGCGACCGGGCCCGCGAAGGACACCCCGCAGGCCGCCGCCGCGCGCACCGTTGGGCCGGGGCGCGCGGCGAGGTCCACCCCGCGGTGGCCCGCCGCCCAGGGCGCCGGCGGCGGCTCCCAGCCCCGCAGCACCGTCGGCCTGCCCCCTCCCGCCTCGGACCCCACCGGCCAGGACCGCCCGTCACGGGCCTGGGCCGCGGCGGCCGGCCACCCCAGGAGCAGCGAGATCCAGCCGAGGACGACACCGGACAGGACCACGCGCAGGAGCGCGCGCAGGAGCGCGAAAGGCGAGGTCGGGAGGGTCGGCGGGCACGGGCAGGGGGCCGGGTCGGCGGGGCGCGGTCGCCCGGGAAGCGGCCCTGGACGTGGCACGGGAAGTCGCATGGAAACACCGTGGCGCGACGCGCCGATTCGCGTGGATCATGGACACGATCTGGGGACTACTCACGGGTTGTGGATATCGCCGTCACCCGGCACCGCGCGGGTCCCGTACACTTCTTGTGGCGATCCGGGTCACCGGATCGACTTCGCACGCCCCGCCACCGGCACCCCGATCGGCCTCGATCCGTCCATCGATACCGCTCGAACAGCATGGCGGCCGCGCCCCTCGGTCCTCGGACGAGCCCTCCGCGAGGGCACCTTCCGTGGCAGGCGCGCCGGGGCGTCAGGCGCGGCGGCCGCCCGGCCGCCGTGGAACCGAGCACTTCAAGGAGTACGGCCATGGCCGTCGTCACGATGCGGGAGCTGCTGGAGAGCGGCGTCCACTTCGGGCACCAGACCCGCCGCTGGAACCCGAAGATGAAGCGTTTCATCTTCACGGAGCGCAACGGCATCTACATCATCGACCTGCTCCAGTCGCTGTCGTACATCGACCGCGCCTACGAGTTCGTCAAGGAGACCGTCGCCCACGGCGGTTCCATCATGTTCGTCGGCACGAAGAAGCAGGCGCAGGAGGCGATCGCCGAGCAGGCGACCCGCGTCGGCATGCCGTATGTGAACCAGCGCTGGCTGGGTGGCATGCTCACCAACTTCTCGACCGTCTACAAGCGCCTGCAGCGCCTCAAGGAGCTCGAGCAGATCGACTTCGAGGACGTGGCCGCCTCCGGCCTCACCAAGAAGGAGCTCCTGGTCCTCTCGCGTGAGAAGGCCAAGCTGGAGAAGACCCTCGGCGGTATCCGCGAGATGCAGAAGGTGCCGAGCGCCGTCTGGATCGTCGACACCAAGAAGGAGCACATCGCCGTCGGCGAGGCGCGCAAGCTCCGCATCCCGGTCGTCGCGATCCTCGACACCAACTGCGACCCGGACGAGGTCGACTACAAGATCCCGGGCAACGACGACGCGATCCGCTCGGTCACCCTGCTCACCCGTGTGATCGCCGACGCGGTCGCCGAGGGCCTCATCGCCCGCTCCGGTGTCGCCACCGGTGACGAGAAGGCCGACAAGGCCGCCGGTGAGCCGCTCGCCGAGTGGGAGCGCGACCTGCTCGAGGGCGAGAAGAAGGCCGACGAGCCCGAGGCGGCCAAGCCCGCCGAGGCCGAGCAGCCGGCCGAGGCCGAGCAGCCCGCCGAGGCCCCGGCCGCGGACGCCGAGCAGGCCTGACCACTCAGGCTGCGACGTGACGGCGGGGGAGGGCGCCCGGTGCGCCACCCCCGCCGTTCCCCCGTAGAGCTTTCGACTTTCGAGAAGAGATTCACAGATCATGGCGAACTTCACCGCCGCTGACGTCAAGAAGCTCCGTGAGCTCACCGGCGCCGGCATGATGGACTGCAAGAAGGCGCTGGACGAGGCCGAGGGCCAGGTCGACAAGGCCGTCGAGATCCTGCGCGTCAAGGGCCAGAAGGGCGTGGCCAAGCGCGAGGGCCGCAGCGCCGAGAACGGCGCCGTCGTCTCCATCATCTCGGACGACAAGACCTCCGGCGTGCTGGTCGAGCTGAAGTGCGAGACCGACTTCGTCGCCAAGGGCGACAAGTTCGTGGCCGTCGCCGACGCCATCGCCGCCCACGTCGCCAAGACCTCCCCGGCCGACCTGGAGGCCCTGCTCGCCTCCGAGATCGAGGCCGGCAAGACCGTCCAGGCGTTCGTCGACGAGGCCAACGCGACCCTGGGCGAGAAGATCGTCCTGGACCGCTTCGCGCAGTTCTCCGGCGGCTACGTCGCCGCGTACATGCACCGCACCAGCCCGGACCTGCCGCCGCAGGTCGGCGTGCTGGTCGAGCTCGACAAGGAAGACGCCACGGTCGCCAAGGACGTCGCGCAGCACATCGCCGCGTTCGCGCCGAAGTTCCTGACCCGTGACGAGATCCCGGCCGAGACGGTCGAGAACGAGCGCCGCGTGGCCGAGGCCACCGCTCGCGAGGAGGGCAAGCCCGAGGGCGCCCTGCCGAAGATCGTCGAGGGTCGCGTCACCGGCTTCTTCAAGGAGAACGTCCTGGTGGACCAGCCGTTCGCCAAGGACAACAAGAAGTCCGTCCAGAAGGTCCTGGACGAGGCCGGTGTCACGCTCAAGCGCTTCGCGCGCTTCCGCGTCGGCGTCTGAGCGTCGGCGTCGGAGCCGAGCAGCGAATGACCGGCGACCCCGATAGGGTCGTAGGCAGCCAACCGTCAACCGGTCGGCCGCAGATGTGACGAGGAGGCCATTGCCGCAGAGGTCGATCAAGGACCCGTCCGGCAGTGGCCTTCTTCGTATGTGCACGAGGAGATCTCCAATGAATCAGGGCGCGGGCGCCGGACAGGCCGCCGACGAGAAGAACGCTCAGGGCAGGGTCAAACGCCGTCGCTTCCTGCTGAAGCTCTCCGGTGAGGCGTTCGCCGGGGGCGGGGGGCTCGGGGTCGACCCCGATGTCGTGCACGCCATCGCCCGCGAGGTCGCCGCGGTCGTCCGGGACGGCGCCGAGATCGCCATCGTCATCGGCGGCGGCAACTTCTTCCGCGGCGCCGAACTGCAGCAGCGCGGCATGGACCGGGCCCGCTCGGACTACATGGGCATGCTCGGCACGGTCATGAACTGTCTCGCCCTCCAGGACTTCCTGGAGAAGGAGGGCATCGACTCCCGCGTCCAGACCGCCATCACCATGGGCCAGGTCGCGGAGCCGTACATTCCGCTGCGTGCGGTGCGCCACCTGGAGAAGGGGCGCGTGGTCATCTTCGGCGCGGGCATGGGCATGCCGTACTTCTCCACCGACACCACCGCGGCCCAGCGTGCCCTGGAGATCCACGCCGAGGCCCTGCTCATGGGCAAGAACGGGGTGGACGGGGTGTACGACTCCGACCCCGCCCGGAACCCGGACGCGGTGAAGTTCGACGCCCTGGAGTACGGCGAGGTGATCACCCGCGACCTCAAGGTCGCCGACGCCACCGCCATCACGCTGTGCCGCGACAACAAACTGCCGATCCTCGTCTTCGAGCTTCTCGCCGAAGGGAACATCGCGCGTGCGGTGAAGGGTGAGAAGATCGGCACGCTCGTGAGCGACCAGGGCTCCCGGGCCTGACGGCTCATACGGGGGATGGACAACGGCCTGCCGGTCGGACACCGTGCAGGAGAAGACGCACGCAGGGGCGAGGCTCTGCTTACTGATAACACCAGGAGCAAGTGGTGATCGAAGAGATCCTCCTCGAGGCCGAGGAGAAGATGGAGAAGGCCGTTGTGGTCGCCAAGGAGGACTTCGCCGCGATCCGCACCGGGCGTGCGCACCCGGCGATGTTCAACAAGATCGTGGCGGACTACTACGGGGCGATGACGCCGATCAACCAGCTGGCGTCGTTCTCGGTTCCGGAACCGCGCATGGCCGTGGTGACCCCGTTCGACAAGAGCGCGCTGCGCAACATCGAGCAGGCGATCCGCGACTCCGATCTGGGCGTCAACCCGAGCAATGACGGCAACATCATCCGGGTGGTGTTCCCCGAGCTCACCGAGCAGCGCCGCAAGGAATTCATCAAGGTCGCCAAGGGCAAGGGCGAGGACGCGAAGATCTCGATCCGCAGCGTCCGCCGCAAGGCCAAGGAATCCATCGACAAGCTCGTCAAGGACGGCGAGGTCGGGGAGGACGAGGGCCGCCGGGCGGAGAAGGAGCTCGACGACACCACCGCGAAGTACGTCGCGCAGGTGGATGAGCTGCTCAAGCACAAGGAAGCCGAGCTGCTCGAGGTCTGATGAACGACTCATCCTGGGGAGCTCCGCCGAGCGCCCGCCTCCGGGGACCGGCCGACCAGGGGCCCTCCCCCTCGCTTCGTGGGGAGGTGCCCCCGCCCTCGGCGGGTCCCGCGCGCGAGGTGGGCGGGGCGGCGCAGACTCGGCCCATGCCCACCGTGCCCCACGCAGGCGGAGACCCTCGGGATGCCGCCGACCGTGATCGGGGGGCCGCTCGGCCGAGCGGCCCCCTGTTCCGCGACGACCGGGAGCCGGAGCGCGGCCCGCGGCAACCCGCCGTACATCCCCCGACGCCCCCGGAGCGACCCGACGCCATGCCGGCCGACAGCGCACACCGCCCCGACGAGGCCGGGGGCGCCAAGAAGAAGAGCGCGGGCCGCGATCTGCGCGCCGCGATAGGGGTGGGCGTCGGCCTGGGCGTGGTGGTCGTCGCCTCGCTGTTCATCTACAAGCCGGTGTTCGTCGGCGTCATAGCGGTCGCCGTGGTCGTCGGCCTGTGGGAGCTGACCTCCCGGCTGGCCGAGCGCAAGGACATCCGCGTCCCGTTGGTCCCGCTCGCCGTGGGCGGCGTCGCCATGGTGGTCGCCGGTTACGTGCGCGGTGCGGAGGGCGCGTGGGTGGCCGTGTCGCTGACCGCCCTGGCGGTGCTGGTGTGGCGGATGACCGAGCCGCCGGAGAACTACCTCAGGGATGTCACGGCCGGGGTCTTCGCGGCCTTCTACGTACCCTTCCTGGCCACCTTCGTCGCGCTCATGCTCTCGGCCGACGACGGGCCGCGGCGGGTGCTCGTCTTCCTGCTGCTGACCGTGGTCAGCGACACCGGCGCGTACGCGGTCGGCTGGCGCTTCGGCCGCCACAAGCTCGCCCCGCGTATCAGCCCCGGCAAGACCCGCGAGGGCCTGCTGGGAGCGATCCTCTTCGCGATGGTCGCGGGCGCGCTGTGCATGCAGTACCTGATCGAGGGCGGCGCCTGGTGGCACGGGCTGCTGCTCGGGGCCGCCGTCGCGGTCAGCGCCACCCTGGGCGACCTCGGCGAGTCCATGATCAAGCGTGACCTGGGCATCAAGGACATGGGCAAGCTGCTGCCCGGCCACGGCGGGATCATGGACCGGCTGGACTCACTGCTGCCCACCGCGCCCGTGGTCTGGCTGCTGATGGTGATCTTCGTGGGCGGCGGCTGACCGGCCCCGCACCCCGGCCCCACACCCTGGCCCTTCGGCCCCGCGCCGCTCCTGGCGCGGGGCCGTACGCACGTCTGAGACACTGGGGAGACCATGCCCAAGCCCGGAGAACTCACTTTCGTCGCGCCGCGCGGAGCCAAGAAGCCGCCGCGGCATCTCGCCGACCTCACGCCCGCCGAGCGCCGCGAGGCCGTCGCCGCCCTCGGCGAGAAGCCGTTCCGCGCCGGCCAGGTGTCGCGCCACTACTTCGCCCGCTACAGCCGCGACCCGGCCCAGTGGACCGACATCCCGGCCGCCGCGCGCGAGAAGCTGGCGGCCGGGCTGCTGCCGGACCTCATGAGCGTGGTGCGCCACATCAGCTGTGACGACGACACCACCCGCAAGACCCTGTGGCGGCTCTTCGACGGCACGCTCGTGGAGTCCGTGCTGATGCGCTACCCGGACCGGGTCACCATGTGCATCAGCTCCCAGGCCGGCTGCGGCATGAACTGCCCGTTCTGCGCCACCGGTCAGGCGGGCCTGGACCGCAACCTGTCCACCGCCGAGATCGTGCACCAGATCGTCGACGGTATGCGGGCGCTCAGGGATGGCGAGATCCCCGGGGGGCCGGCGCGGCTGTCGAACATCGTCTTCATGGGCATGGGCGAGCCGCTCGCCAACTACAACCGCGTCGTGGGTGCCATCCGCAGGCTGACGGACCCGGAGCCGGACGGCCTCGGCCTGTCCCAGCGCGGCATCACCGTCTCGACCGTCGGGCTCGTCCCGGCGATGCTGCGCTTCGCCGACGAGGGCTTCAAGTGCCGGCTCGCGGTGTCGCTGCACTCGCCCGACGACGAGCTGCGCGACACCCTGGTCCCGGTCAACACCCGCTGGAAGGTCCGCGAGGTCCTGGACGCGGCGTGGGAGTACGCGGAGAAGTCGGGCCGCCGCGTCTCCATCGAGTACGCCCTGATCAGGGACATCAACGACCAGGCGTGGCGGGCCGACCTGCTGGGACGGCTGCTCAAGGGGCGCCGGGCGCACGTCAACCTGATCCCGCTCAACCCGACTCCGGGCTCCAAGTGGACCGCGTCCAGGCCGGAGGACGAGAAGGCGTTCGTGGCCGCCCTGGAGGCCCACGGCGTGCCCGTGACCGTCCGGGACACCCGGGGCCAGGAGATCGACGGGGCCTGCGGGCAGCTGGCGGCGGCCGAGCGCTGAGGCCCGGCTGATACGGTGCCCTGGCACCGCCTCGTACACGAGGCACCAGCTCGAACAAATGAACATTCCGACAGGGGAGCGCGAACAGCGCTGAGAGTGCGGCCCGGCCGCAGACCCTCGGACCTGATCCGGGTCATACCGGCGTAGGGAGTCAGATCGTATGAACCGCCGTCTTCGGCATGCCGTCGCCACCGCCCTCTTCGGCTCGCTCGGCCTCACCACCCTCGTCGCCTGCGGCGAGGACTCCTCCGGCTCCTCCGGCGGCTCGGGGTCCAAGACCGTGACCCTGGTCTCGCACGACTCGTTCGCCACCTCCAAGGCCGTGCTGAAGGAGTTCACCCGAAAGACCGGCTACAAGGTGCGGCTCCAGCCGGGCGGCGACGCCGGGGCGGCCGTCAACCAGGCCATCCTCACCAAGTCGCACCCTCAGGGGGATGTCTTCTTCGGCGTGGACAACACCCTGCTGTCCCGCGCGCTCGACAACGACCTGTTCACCCCGTACCGGGCCAAGGGCCTGGACAAGGTCCCGGCGGCGCTCCAGCTCGACGCGGCGAAGCACCGCGTCACCCCGGTCGACTTCGGGGACATCTGCGTCAACTACGACCGGAAGTACTTCGCCGACAAGAAGCTCGCCCCGCCGAAGACCTTCGCCGACCTGACCAAGCCCGCCTACAAGAACCTCCTGGTCACCGAGAACGCGGCCACCTCCTCACCCGGCCTCGCCTTCCTCCTGGGCACCGCCGCCCGCTACGGCGACGACGGCTGGCAGGGCTACTGGAAGAAGCTCAGGGCCAACGGCGTCGAGGTCGTCGACGGCTGGGAGCAGGCGTACTACGACCGCTTCTCCGGCTCGGCGGGCGGGGCCAAGGGCGACCGGCCGCTGGTCGTCTCCTACGCCTCCAGCCCGCCGGCCGAGGTGGTCGACGCCAAGCCGCGTCCCGCGCAGTCCCCCATAGGGGTCGCGACGGGAACCTGCTTCCGGCAGGTGGAATTCGCCGGCCTTCTGAAGGGCGCGTCGAACACCAAGGGCGGCAAGGCGCTGCTGGACTTCCTGCTGACCAAGAGGTTCCAGGAGGACGTGCCACTCAAGATGTACGTCAACCCGGCCCGCGAGGACGCCAAGCTGCCCGAGCTGTTCACCAAGTACGGGGTGCAGATCGCCGACCCGGCCACCCTGGCCCCCCAGAAGATCGCCAAGAACCGTGACCAGTGGGTCAAGGCATGGTCCTCGCTCGTCCTGTAAAGCGCCGCGAACGTGACGCAGGCGCCCCCGACGTTCCCGACGCCCCCCGGGCGGTGGGGCCGGGGGCGTCGAAGGCGAGCCCCCGGCGGCGCGCTGACCTCCGCGGGGCGGCGCTGCGGCTGGCCCTGATGGCCGTGCCCACCGCCTTCTTCGCGCTGTTCTTCCTCTACCCGGTGGCCGCCATCGTCGCCCGCGGACTGCGCGACGGAGGACAGTGGCGGCTGGGCCGCGCCGGCGAGGTGCTCACCGACCCGGCCGTCCTGGACATCCTGTGGTTCACCGGCTGGCAGGCGGCCGCGTCCACCGCCCTGACGCTTGCGGTCGCGCTCCCCGGCGCGTATGTCTTCGCCCGCTTCGCCTTCCCCGGCAAGCGGCTGCTGCGCGCCGTCGTGACCGTCCCCTTCGTCCTGCCGACCGTCGTGGCCGGCTCCGCGTTCCTCGCCCTGCTCGGCCACGGCGGGCTGCTGGAGCGCCTGTGGGGCGTACGCCTGGACACCACCGTCTGGTCGATCCTCCTCGCGCACGTCTTCTTCAACTACGCGGTGGTCGTACGGACCGTCGGCGGGCTGTGGGCACAGCTCGACCCGCGCCAGGAGGAGGCCGCGCGGGTGCTCGGCGCGAGCCGCCTGGCCGCGTGGCGGCGGGTGACGCTGCCGGCGCTGGCCCCCGCCGTGGCGGCCGCCGCCCTGATGGTCTTCCTGTTCACCTTCACCTCCTTCGGCGTCGTCCAGATCCTCGGCGGCCCCCGGTACGCCACCCTGGAGGTCGCGATCTACCGGGAGACCGCGCAACTGCTCGACCTGCCGACGGCCGCCGTGCTGACCCTCGTCCAGTTCGCCGCGGTCGCCGCGGTCCTGGGGCTGCACGCCTGGACCGTACGGCGGCGCGAGGGCGCCCTGAAGCTCGTCGACCCCGAGCGGACCGCGCGCCGCCCCCAGGGCCCGGCCCAGTGGGCGCTGCTGTGGGGCGTGCTCGCCTCCGTGGCGCTGCTGATCCTGCTGCCGCTCGCGGTCCTCGTCGAGCGCTCCCTGGACGCCCCCGGCGGCTACGGCCTCGGGTACTACCGCGCCCTGCAGTCGGCGGCCGACAGCGGCGGGACATTCTTCGTCGCACCCATGGAAGCCGTCTGGAACTCCCTGCGCTACGCCGCCGTGGCGGCCGTCTTCGCCCTGGTGGTGGGCGGCCTGGCGGCCGCGGCGCTCACCAGGAAAGCGGGCAGACTGGTGCGGGGCTTCGACGCGCTGCTGATGCTGCCGCTGGGCACCTCCGCCGTCACCGTCGGCTTCGGCTTCCTCATCGCCCTCGACGAGCCGCCGCTGGACCTGCGCGCCTCATGGATCCTCGTACCGCTCGCCCAGGCCCTGGTGGGCGTGCCCTTCGTCGTACGGACCATGCTGCCCGTGCTGCGCGCGGTGGACCACCGGCTGCGCGAGGCGGCGGCCGTGCTCGGCGCGTCCCCGCTGCGGGCCTGGCGGGAGGTGGACCTGCCGATGGTCGCCCGGGCGCTGGGGGTCGCGGCGGGCTTCGCGTTCGCCGTGTCGCTGGGCGAGTTCGGGGCGACCGTGTTCATCGCCCGGCCCGACCACCCGACCCTGCCGGTGGCCGTCGCCCGCTTCCTCGGCCGGGCCGGGCAGCTCAACTACGGCCAGGCCATGGCCCTGAGCACGATTCTCATGCTGGTGTGCGCGGCTTCCCTGCTGCTCCTGGAGCGGATCCGCACCGACCGTTCGGGGGAGTTCTGATGACCCTGCTGCGACTGGACGAGGTGACGGTCCGCTACGGCGAGCGCACGGCGCTGGACGCCGTGGACCTCCATGTGGCCGAGCACGAGACGGTGTCGGTGCTGGGGCCGAGCGGCAGCGGCAAGTCGACGCTGCTGCGCGTCGTGGCCGGCCTGGAGCGCGCCCACACCGGGCGGGTGTGGCTGTCCGGCCGCGACCAGTCCGGGGTGCCCACCCACCGGCGCGGCGTGGGCCTGATGTTCCAGGACCACCAGCTCTTCCCGCAGCGGGACGTGGGCGGCAACGTCGCCTTCGGACTGCGGATGCGCAAGGTGGCGCGCGCCGAGGCCGAGCGCCGGGTCGCCGAACTGCTGGACCTGGTCGGCCTCCCCGGCGCCCAGCGGCGGGCGGTCGCCTCGCTGTCCGGCGGCGAGCAGCAACGGGTCGCGCTGGCCCGCGCCCTGGCCCCGCGCCCCCAACTGCTGATGCTGGACGAGCCGCTGGGGCAGCTCGACCGCGGGCTGCGGGAGCGGCTCGTCGTCGAACTGCGCCGGCTCTTCGGCGAGCTGGGCACGACCGTGCTCGCGGTCACCCACGACCAGGGCGAGGCGTTCGCGCTCGCGGACCGGGTGGTGGTGATGGACGGGGGGCGCGTCGCGCAGACCGGCACCCCGCTGGAGGTGTGGCAGCGCCCCGCCACCGAGTTCGTCGCCCGCTTCCTGGGCTTCGACAACGTGGTTGACGCCGTCGTCCACGGCGAGCGCGCCAATACGCCCTGGGGCAAGCTCCCCGTCCCGGACGGCACCCCGCCGGGGCCGTGCCGACTGCTGGTCCGCCCGGCCGGGGTGCGGCTCGTCTCCCCCGAGGAGGGCCTGCCGTGCACGGTGCTGGCGCGGACCTTCCGAGGCGACCGTGTGGCACTCGCCCTCCAGCCCGCGGGCGCGCCGCGCCTGGAGGCGGCGTGCGCGCTGCGGGACGCGCCGGGAGAGGGGGAACGGGTCGGGGCCGCCTTCGAGGCGGGCGACGTGGTGGTGCTGGGCGCCGACGCCTGAGCCGCGCCTGAGACGTGGGCGCGCCCCCCCCGCGCCCCTCACGGAGGCCCTGCGCTCAGCCCGTCAGGCCCGTCAGGGACATGAGGGCTTCGGGGGCCTCGTCCACCGAGTCCACCAGCGCGATCCGGGCCGCCATGGACCTGCCCTGGGCGAGCGCCTCCAGCAGGGGCCAGGTCGGCAGGCGGCGCGTCCAGTGGTCGCGGTCCACGAGCACCATGGGCGTCGGCTCGCCGCGCGACTCGTAGTAGTTCGGCGTCGCGTTGTCGAATATCTCCTGGACGGTCCCGGCGGCGCCCGGCAGGAACACCACCCCCGCGTTCGACCGCGCCAGCAGACCGTCCTCGCGGGTGGCGTTGGCGAAGTACTTCGCGATGTGCGAGGCGAAGGCGCTGGGCGGCTCGTGCCCGTAGAACCAGGTGGGGATGCCTACCGACGTGCCGCCGCCGGGCCACCGCTCGCGCACCGCGAAGGCCGCCTCGGCCCACTCCCCGACGGACGGCCGGAAGGAGGGTGCCTTGGCGAGCACCTCCAGGGACTCGTCGAGCATCCCGTCGGCGAACGGCGCCGCGTACGCGCCCAGGTTGGCGGCCTCCATCGCGCCCGGCCCGCCGCCCGTGGCGACCGTGAACCCCGAGCGCGCCAGCGCCCGCCCGAGCCGGGCCGCGCCCGCGTACCCGTCGGAGCCGCGCTCCAGGGCGTGCCCGCCCATCACACCCACCACCCGTGACCCGGCGAGGAGTTCGTCGAGGGCGTCCGAGACGGCGTCGTCGTGGATGGAGCGCAGCATCGAGGAGAAGATGTCGCCGTCGGCCTTGGTCCGCTGGAACCAGGCGTACGCGAGCGCGTCGGGCGTCCCCGCGTAGCCCCGCTCCGCCAGCCCCTCGAACAGCTCGCTCGGCGAGTAGAGGGTGCCGCGGTAGGGGTCGAACGGCAGTCCCGGCACCGGCGGGAAGACCAGCGCGCCGCCGGCCCGCACCTTGGCGGCGGCCTCGGGCTCCATCGGGCAGCCGAGGAAGACGGCCTCGGCGGTGTCCGTGCCGAGCAGCGCCGGGGTACGGTCCGTCAGATCGACGGACTGGACGCGGTACCCGGCCAGTGAGCCGCGCGCCACGACCTCGTCGAACTCCCGCAGGGACTCGATCTCCCGGTCGGGGCACGGGTCTTGGGCGGCGGTGGAAGCGTCGTCGGTCAGCACGGCGACATGCTACTGGCGGCCCCCGGCGGTGGGCCGAGGCGGTCGGCGGGCCGCGGAGTGGCGCATGGCGCGGAGTGGCGCGTGGCGCGGCTCAGTGGTCGAAGGGGAGCGTGCTCAGCTCCGCGACCGCCCAGGCCAGCGGGGCCAGGAGGATCAGCAGGGCCACCCCGCGCAGGGCCGCGGCGCCCCGCAGCAGGCGCGGCGGCGCGCCCAGGCGCAGCAGGGCTTCGGTCGTCCTGCCCCGGGCGCTCTTCGTCTCGAGCGCCGCGGTGAGCGCCGAGGCGGTGGCGCACATCATGATCAGCGCGGCGCCCAGGCCGGTGAGCGGGCCGAAGGGGCGGTCGCCGGACGAGCCGGGGCCCGCGCCGTAGAGCTGGACCGCGGCGTACGCGCCGGAGGCGACGGCGCACAGCACGCCGATCGGGTGCCCCAGGCGCCCCGCCTCCTGCTGCAGCACCCGCCCGGCCAGCAGCCGCAGCGCCCCCGGGCGGCCCGCGGACAGCAATCTGCCGCACAGGTGGGTGAGGCCGGGCCCGGCCAGCACGAGGCCGACCGCCGTGAGCGCCCAGCCGCCCACCACGCCGGGCGGGCTGCTCCCCAGGTGGCCGGGGAGCGGCAGCAGCCTGCCGGGGGGCGGGGGAGGGCCGCTGCCGGCGTTGTTCGTGTACGCCTCCATGGCGATGCCGGCCGCGGTCAGCGCGATGCCCCAGGGCAGTCGCCGGGTCGCGAACTCCGGCGCCGCGCCGCGCGGGGCCGTCTCCGCGCCCCGCGCCCGGCCGCCTCCCCGCGCCCCCCGCGCGCGCCGCGCTCCCCGGGGCCACAGGTGGACCGCGCAGGCCGCGGCCGCCACCGCCGGTACGAGCGCGAGCAGGGTGACCGCGGCCGCCCAGGGCACCGGGTGACCGGCGCCGAGCGCGCCGCTCGCCGCCCCGCTCGCCGCATCGGGCCACAGCGGCCACGAGCCGCCCAGATCGCCCCGCAGGTGCAGGAAGACCAGCAGGGCCGGCACACAGCCCAGCGCGCACGACAGGGCGGCCGAGGCCGCCGCGAGCAGCGCGGACCTGGCCGGGCCGCCGCCGGCCGCCGCGAAGACCGGGCCGAACGGGACGCTCGGGTCGGCGCGCGCGACCGAGACCGCGAGCTGGGCGGTGGCCGCCAGGGGCACCACGCACCACAGCAGCCGTACGACCGCGTCGTCGGCCTGCTCGGGATGCCCGGCCGCGTACCCGAGGGCGCAGAGCAGCAGGAAGCCCGTGCCCGCCGCCGCGGTCGCCACCAGTGACCGGCGCACCAGGGCCAGGGGCCGGGCGCCGCGGGCTAGGCGGAGACTGAGCACGCGGACCTGCCCTCCGCCTCGGGGGAGTGCGGCGAACCCACCCGGCGGCCGTCCAGCAGCGCGACGGTGCGGTCGGCGAGGGTGGCCACCTCCTCGTCATGGGTGGCCAGGAGCACCGTGATGCCGTGCGAGCGGGCCGCCGTGGTCAGGGTGCGCAGCACCTGGGCGCGGTCCGTGCTGTGCAGCGGGGCGGTGGGCTCGTCGGCGAACAGCACGGCGGGCGCGGAGGCCAGCGCGCGGGCCATCGCCACGCGCTGGCGCTGTGCCTGGGGGAGCGCGGCGGGGCGCAGGCGGGCGCACTCGCCGATGTCGAGCCGGTCCAGCCACTCGTGCGCGGTGCTCTTGGCCTCGCGCCGGCCGGTGCCGCGCAGCATCAGGGGCAGCGCGGCGTTCTCCCAGGCGGTGAGCTCGGCGATGAGCTGGGGCTCCGTGTCGATCCAGGCGAAGCGGTCGCGGCGGAGCTGTTCGCGGCCGAGCGGGGAGAGGGTGTGCACGGGGGCGCTGTTGAACCACACCTCCCCGCGGTCCGGGACGAGCAGGCCGGACAGGCATTTGAGGAGGGTGGTCTTCCCGCAGCCGCGCGGGCCGGTCACGGCCAGGATCTCGCCGTCGCGGGCGCCGAGGGAGACGCCGGCGAGGGCGGGCGACCCGCCGTAGGCGTACGTCAGGGTGCGTGCCCAGAGCACGTCGTTGTCCGGCGGAGCCACCATGCGAAGCACCTCGCCTCAGCTGCGATCGTCCGTGCGTTCCCCCGGTTGGGGGAACGACCGCAGAGCCAATGGGTCACTGGCACGGTAAGGACTCCGGCCCGTGCCCGCGCCCAGGCTCGGCGCGGGCACGCTGCCGTTTCCTCCGATCAGCCGCAATCCGGCCGGTCGGAAGGGGCGGCCCGGAGGCGCTCAGATCTTGGTCCACGCCTCGGTCAGGACCGCCCGCAGCACCTGCTCGATCTCGTCGAAGAGCGCCTGGTCGGCGATCAGCGGCGGCGCGAGCTGGACGACCGGGTCGCCGCGGTCGTCGGCGCGGCAGTACAGCCCGTTGTCGTACAGCGCCTTGGAGAGGTAGCCGTACAGGACGCGCTCGGTCTCCTCCGCGTCGAAGGACTCCTTGGTGGCCTTGTCCTTCACCAGCTCGATGCCGTAGAAGAAGCCGTTGCCGCGCACGTCGCCGACGATCGGCAGGTCGTGCAGCCGGCGCAGGGTGGCGAGGAAGTCGGCCTCGGTGTCCAGGACGTGCTGGTTGAGCCCCTCGCGCTCGAAGATGTCGAGGTTGGCCAGGGCCACGGCCGCCGAGACCGGGTGGCCGCCGAAGGTGTAGCCGTGCAGGAAGGTGTTGTCCTCGCGGTAGAAGGGCTCGGCGAGCCGGTCGGAGACCAGGCAGGCGCCGATGGGGGAGTAGCCGGAGGTCATGCCCTTGGCGCAGGTGATCATGTCCGGGACGTAGCCGAACTTGTCGCAGGCGAACATCGTGCCCAGCCGCCCGAAGGCGCAGATCACCTCGTCGGAGACGAGCAGCACGTCGTGGCGGTCGCAGATCTCGCGGACCCGCTGGAAGTAGCCGGGCGGCGGCGGGAAGCAGCCGCCCGCGTTCTGCACGGGCTCCAGGAAGACCGCGGCCACCGTGTCCGGGCCCTCGAAGAGGATCTGCTGCTCGATCTGGTCGGCGCACCAGCGGCCGAACGCCTCGGGGTCGTCGCCGAAGATGGGCGCGCGGTAGATGTTGGTGTTGGGCACCTTGTGGGCGCCGGGGACGAGCGGCTCGAAAGGGGCCTTCAGGCCCGGCAGCCCGGTGATGGACAGGGCGCCCTGCGGGGTGCCGTGGTAGGCCACGGCGCGGGATATGACCTTGTGCTTCGTGGGCTTGCCGACGAGCTTGAAGTACTGCTTGGCCAGCTTCCAGGCGGTCTCGACCGCCTCGCCGCCGCCGGTGGTGAAGAAGACCTTGTTGAGGTCGCCGGGGGCGTAGCCGGCGAGCCGCTCGGCGAGCTCGACGGCCTTGGGGTGGGCGTAGCTCCACAGCGGGAAGAAGGCGAGCTCCTGGGCCTGCTTGTACGCGGTCTCGGCGAGCTCGACGCGCCCGTGGCCCGCGTTGACGACGAAGAGCCCGGCGAGGCCGTCGATGTAGCGCTTGCCCTTGTCGTCGTAGATGTAGGCGCCCTCACCGCGCACGATGGTGGGTACGGGGGCGTTCTCGTACGACGACATGCGGGTGAAGTGCATCCACAGGTGGTCGTACGCCGTGGTGGAGAGGTCGGCGCTCATTGCTATCTCGTTCCCCAGGTGTAGGTCTGCTTCCGGAGCTTGAGGTAGACGAAGCTCTCGGTGGAGCGCACGCCGGGAAGCGTGCGGATCCGCTTGTTGATCACCTCGAGGAGATGGTCGTCGTCCTCGCAGACGATCTCGATGAGGAGGTCGAAGGAGCCCGCGGTGACGACCACGTATTCGACCTCGTCCATGGCGGTCAGGGCGTCGGCGACCGGGTCGAGGTCGCCCTCGACGTTGATGCCGACCATCGCCTGCCGCCGGAACCCCACGGTGAGCGGGTCGGTGACCGCGACGATCTGCATGACGCCCTGGTCGAGCAGCTTCTGCACGCGCTGCCGTACGGCCGCCTCGGACAGGCCCACGGCCTTGCCGATCGCGGCGTACGGACGGCGGCCGTCCTCCTGGAGCTGCTCGATGATCGCCAGGGAGACGGAGTCGATCGGCGGTGTGCCGTTCTTGTCAGGTGTGGCCACGGAGCCCACTGTGCACGAGCCTCAGCCGTCTCGCAACCCTTATTCGATGAAATTCGTTGTCGAGAGGGCCTTATATCGCTGATTCCGTTGTTTTGGTGTGGCGGGTATGTTGAAAGCGTCGTCATGCCGACTACTGTGGTGTCTCATCCAATGGACACCCGACAAGGAGGGGTGGCACGTGACCACCGAACTGCGTCGTTTGCGCAACTACATCGACGGGGAGTTCCGGGACGCCGCGGACGGGCGGACCACGGAGGTGGTCAACCCGGCCACGGGCGAGCCCTACGCCACGGCCCCGCTGTCCGGCCGGGCCGACGTGGACGCCGCCATGGCGGCCGCCGCGGCCGCCTTCCCGGCCTGGCGCGACCTGGTCCCGGCCGAGCGCCAGAAGGCGCTGCTCAAGATCGCCGATGCCTTCGAGGCGCGCGCCGAGGAGCTCGTGGCCGTCGAGTCCGAGAACACCGGCAAGCCGCTCGCGCTCACCGCGAGCGAGGAGATCCCGCCCATGATCGACCAGATCCGCTTCTTCGCGGGCGCGGCGCGGATGCTGGAGGGGCGCTCGGCCGGCGAGTACATGGACGGGCTGACCTCGATCATCCGGCGCGAGCCGATCGGGGTGTGCGCGCAGGTCGCGCCCTGGAACTACCCCATGATGATGGCCGTGTGGAAGTTCGCCCCGGCGCTGGCGGCGGGCAACACCGTCGTCCTCAAGCCCTCCGACACCACCCCCGCCTCCACCGTGCTGATCGCGGAGATCATCGGCGAGGTGCTCACCGAGCTGGGCCACCCCCGCGGCGTCTTCAACGTCATCTGCGGCGACCGCGAGACCGGCCGCCTGATGGTCGAGCACTCCGTGCCCGCCATGGCCTCCATCACCGGCTCCGTCCGGGCCGGCATGCAGGTCGCCGAGAGCGCCTCGAAGGACCTCAAGCGGGTCCACCTGGAGCTCGGCGGCAAGGCGCCCGTCGTGGTCTTCGAGGACACCGACATCGCCAAGGCCGTCGAGGACATCTCGGTCGCGGGCTTCTTCAACGCGGGCCAGGACTGTACGGCCGCCACCCGCGTCCTGGTCCACGAGTCCATCCACGACGAGTTCGTCGCCGCCCTGGCCAAGGCCGCCGCCGACACCAGGACCGGCGCCCCCGACGACGAGGACGTGCTGTACGGCCCGCTCAACAACGCCAACCAGCTTGCGCAGGTCAGCGGGTTCATCGACCGGCTGCCCGCGCACGCCAAGGTCGAGGCGGGCGGCCACCGCGTCGGCGAGAAGGGCTTCTTCTACGCCCCCACCGTCGTCTCCGGGCTCAAGCAGGAGGACGAGATCATCCAGAAGGAGGTCTTCGGCCCGGTCATCACCGTCCAGTCCTTCACCGACGAGGCCCAGGCCGTCAACTACGCCAACGGCGTGGAGTACGCGCTGGCGTCCTCGGTGTGGACCAAGGACCACGCGCGCGCCATGCGGATGTCCAAGGCCCTGGACTTCGGCTGCGTCTGGATCAACACCCACATCCCGCTGGTCGCCGAGATGCCCCACGGCGGCTTCAAGAAGTCCGGCTACGGCAAGGACCTGTCGGCGTACGGGTTCGAGGACTACACGCGCATCAAGCACGTGATGACCTCGCTGGACGGCTGACCCCCCGACGGCAGGCACGGTTCCCGGGACGCGTAAACCGTGTCGCGGGAACCGTGCCTATCGTTGTACCGCACGGCCGCGCATCCGAAGCGCGGCGGGGAGGAGCACGGCCGTGACCATCGAGCTGACCGACAGGGTTGTACTGACCGACAGGATCGAGATGGCCGACAGCGGAGAGCTGACTCTGGACGACTTGTTCGAGCGGCTGGAGCAGATGCCAGTCCCCGAGGGCTACAAGGTCGAGATCGTCAAGGGGGCCGTCTTCATGTCGCCGCAGCGGAAACTCCACTGGGACACGATCAGTGCCGTCTACGAGCAGTTGCGCACCCGGTATGCGAGGAAGCGCCTGGCGTCGGACGTCCGGTTCGACTTCCCGGGCCTCAACGGGCTCTGCCCCGACCTGGTCGCTCTCAAGGAGGACGCGAAAGCGGACGACAAGGGCCGGTGCAAGCCCGAGGACATGGAGTTCGTCCTCGAGGTCATCTCCAGGTCGACCGCCGCCAACGACTACGGGGACAAGAAGGCGGTCTATGCCGAAGCCGAGGTTCCGGTCTACCTGATCGTCGACCCGTACACCGGCAGGTGCCACCTCCACACGCACCCCAAGGGGGGCGAGTATCTCAGCGAGCTGAAGGTCGCCTTCGGTGAGCCGATCGATCTGACGGGCACGGTCGTCAAGCTCACCCTCACGACGGACGAGTTCTCCCGCGACTGACCCGCAGCATCGCGCACAGCGCCCCGATCCGGTTGGTCGTGATCGAGTCCACCCCCGCGCGCAGCAGCCGCGCCATCGACCGCCGGGTGTCGGCGGTCCACGCGGAGACCAGCAGCCCGTCCGCGTGGTTGCGGGCTACCAGCTCGGGGGAGACCAGGCCGAAGCGGTAGTTGAGCCAGCGGGGGCGCAGATCGGCGAGCAGGGTCGGGCGGGGCGGGGCGAGGGTGGTCCAGGTCAGGGCGATCTCCGCGTCCGGGTCCGCGCGGCGTACCGCGCGCAGGGCGGCCAGGTTGCCGCAGTAGTAGACGCGGTCGGCCGCCCCGGACTCGCGGACCTCGGTGAGGGCGCCGTGCGCGGCCGAGGCGTCGGGCAGGTCGATCATCACGCGGGTCGAGTCGGCCGCGGCGAGGGCGTCCCGCAGCAGGGGCACGCCGCCGCCGGTCAGCCGCCCCACCTCGGCGGCGGTCAGCGCGGCGAGGGGGCGGTCGTGCCCCCACAGCCGCTTGAGGGTCGCGTCATGGAGCAGCATCGGGACGCCGTCCCGGGTCGAGCGCACGTCGATCTCCACCGCGCCGGCCCCGGCCAGCACCGCGGAGCGCACCGAGGCGAGGGTGTTCTCGCGGCACACGTACGGGTCGCCGCGGTGGCCGACCGCCGTGCAGGACGGGGCCGCCGCCGTCATCGACCCGCGACCGCCGTGTAGGCGTCGATCTCGGCCGCGAGCCGCGCCTTGCCCTCCGGGTCAAGGAAGGACGCCTCGACCGCGTTCTTGGCGAGGGCCGCGACGCCCGCTGCGTCCAGGTCCAGCAGCCGCGCCGCCACCGCGTACTCCGTGTTGAGGTCCGTGCCGAACATCGGCGGGTCGTCGCTGTTGATGGTCACCAGCACCCCGGCCTCGACCATCTCCCTCAGCGGGTGCTCGTCCAGCGTGGCGACCGCGCGGGTGGCGATGTTGGAGGTGGGGCAGACCTCGAGCGGGATCCGGCGCTCGGCGAGGTGCGCCAGCAGCCTCGGGTCGCGGGTGGCGCTGGTGCCGTGGCCGACGCGCTCCGCGCGCAGCTCGGTGAGCGCGTCCCAGATGGTCTCCGGGCCGGTGGTCTCGCCCGCGTGGGGCACGCTGTGCAGCCCGGCCGCGATGGCGCGGTCGAAGTACGGCTTGAACTGGGGGCGGGGCACGCCGATCTCCGGGCCGCCCAGGCCGAAGCTCACCAGGCCCGCGGCGCCCAGGTCGCAGGCGATGCGGGTGGTCTCCTCGGCGGCCTCCAGGCCCGCCTCGCCGGGGATGTCGAAGCACCACCGCAGCACCGTGCCCAGCTCGGACTCCGCCGCCTTGCGGGCGTCCTCGATCGCCTCGACGAAGGCGACGTCGGGGATGCCGCGCCGGGTGGAGCTGTACGGGGTGACGGTCAGCTCGGCGTAGCGGATGTTCTGCCGGGCCATGTCGCGGGCTATCTCGTAGGTGAGCAGCCGTACGTCGTCGGCGTCGCGGACCAGGTCGACGACGGAGAGGTAGACCTCGATGAAGTGCGCGAAGTCGCGGAAGACGAAGTAGTCGGCGAGAGCCTCGGGGTCGGTGGGGACAGCGGAGTCGGGGTGGCGGGCGGCGAGCGCGGCCACGATGCGCGGGGAGGCGGAGCCGACATGGTGGACATGCAGCTCCGCCTTGGGAAGGCCCGCGATGAAGGTGGTCAGATCGGTCAACGAATCCTCCGGGAGGCGGCCGGCTGCGACGGTTCCGGTCATCGTAATGGGGCGTCGGCCCCGGGCCGGCGCAGGCCGTAACATGGGCGGACATCACCTGGGGGAGACATGGGCGACCAGCCTGACCAGCCTGACCAGCCTGACCAGACGGGACAGCCGAAGGCGCCGGAGCCGCGCGAGCGTGATCCATGGGCCCCGCCGGAGCCGCGGGTGGCCCTGGACAAGCCGGCCGCCCCGGGGGCGGGCGCCCCGCCGGTGCCAGGTGCCCCGCCAGTGCCGGGAGCACCCTTGGTCACGGGAGCACCCCCGGTCCAGCCGCCGCCCCCGCAGGCCGGGCCGGGCGCGGTGCCCCCGCCGCCCCTCGCGCCGACCGGCCCCGGCACGCCGAGCGCGTATCAGCCCCCGCCCGGGCCGTACGGGTCGGTCCCGTACCCGCCCGCCGGCTATGGGCAGCCGGGCTATGGGCAGACCGGCTACGGGCAGCCGGGCTATGAGCAGACCGGCTACGGCGCGACCCCGTACGGAGCGCAGCCCCCCTATCCCGGGTATCCGGACCCCGGGTATCCGGCCTATGGCTACCCGGGCCCGGGCTACGGGCCCGGGTCCTACGCCCCGGACAACGGCAACGGCACCGCCGCCATGGTGCTGGGCATCGTCGGCACCGTCCTCTTCCTCACCGTCGTCTTCGGCGTCATCCTGGGCGTGCTCGCGATCATCTTCGGGGCGCTCGGCCGCGCCAAGGCCACGCGCGGCGAGGCGGACAACGGCGGACAGGCCCTGACCGGACTCGTTCTCGGGGTGATCGCCGTGATCGCGAGCGTGGTGATGATCTTCGTCTATGTCGCGGACGAGCAGGACGACGACCCGTACGCCGCCGGACCCGGCTACACGGAGGTCGCCGCCACGCTCGTGGACTCCCCGGCCGACAGCCGCTGACGGGCCTCCATCAGCGCGAAGCCCAGCAGATTCAGCCCCCGCCAGCGGGCCGGGTCCTGCGCCCGATCGTCGTCCGCCGCCAGTCCGATGCCCCAGACGCGGTCCAGCGGGCTGGCCTCCACCAGCACCCGTGACCCCGTCCTCAGCAGATAGTCGCGCAGCCCCGGATCCGCGCCGAACTTGTGCACACTGCCCTGGACCACCAACTCGAAGCGGTGCCGCTCCCACTCCGCCTGGTCGAAGCCGCGCACCGAACGGCCCGCGTCCTTGGCCTGCTTGGGGTGGACCGCCTCCAACGCCCGCCGCTCGGCGTCCGCGTCGCCGAACAGCCGGGCCTTGCCCGCCATCATCCAGTGCTCCGCCGTCGCGTACCGCACTCCGTCGACGACGAACTCGGAGGGCCACCACTGGCTGAAGCAGCCGGGGCCCAGGCCCCCGCCGCGCGGCGGACGATGCCCCCAGAACCAGACGTACCTGAAGCGCTCGCCGCGCCCGGCCCGCTCGGCCAGCTCCGCCACCGAACGCGGCCCGCCGTCCGCCGAAACCGAATCCCTCTCCCCGTTCGTCTCCATGCCCGGATTCTCGCACCCGCCACCGACAGCGCTCGATGGAGCCATCGCGACGGTTGGGCCCGAAGATCGGTCAGCCCATAGCATTTGCCCGGCACTTACCAGGAGGGGAGACAACCCATGTCCGCCACCAATCCGCAGCCCGGCCCGTACGACCCCAACCAGTACGGCACGCCCCAACCGCCCGGCCAGCCCCCGCAGTACCCCGCCGGCGCCGGCTACCCCGCCGCGCCGCCCGTCTACCCGGGCGGCCCCACCGGGATGCCCATGCAGCAGAGCAACGGCATGGGGACCGCCGCGCTGGTGTGCGGCATCATCGGCCTGGTGTGCGGGATCACCTACTTCCTGTGGGTCTTCGCCATCGTCCTGGGCATTCTCGCGATCATCTTCGGCGCCGTCGGCAAGGGCAAGGCGAGCCGCGGCGAGGCCGGCAACGGCGGATCGGCCACCGCGGGCCTGGTCTGCGGCATCGTCGGCATGGTCATCCCGGCCATCTACCTGCTGGCGCTCGACGCCGCACTCGATTCCATCTTCTAGCTTTCTCCCCGGCTTTCCACGGCCGGAATCGGTGACGTCGGCGCCGCTCCGATGACCGAATCCGTCGCGAAACCAAAAAGCAACAACGGAATCCCTTGTTGAGGGGCGGATCCTCTGTCAGGATCGGCCTCCGATTCCGGTTGGAGCTACGCCGCTGCCCCTCTGGGGCCCGGCGGAGGAGTGCGTCGCGATGGAGCAGCGGTTCGAGGTGACGGGGCGGTTCGCCGACGGCGCGCGGTGCCTCGCCGGCCGTCCGCGGCCGGCCGGCCCCGCGCGTACGCACATGGTGGCCGCCCCGGCCCCCGGCGAGCGGCCCGACGCGCCCCACCGCCGCGCGGCCGGACCCGTCCGGCAGGCGCCGGGCCCCGCCCGCGCCGAATCGCCGCGCGCGGCCGCCCGATCGGGCTCCCGACCGGGCACGACCCCACAGGCGTGCTCGACGACCCCGCCCGCGTCGCGGGCGTCGCCCGCCCGAGGCGGGCCATGGTCGCCGCCGCGTCACGGCCGCGGCCCCACCACCCCGTACCTCCGGCGGGAGCCGATCGGGACCACCGGCTCCCTCGCCTCCCGCGACCGCCCCCTCCGGATGACCGGCCGCTCCGGATGACCGCCCGCTCCGGATGACCGGCCACGCCGGTTGACCGCCCGCTCCGGACCAGACCGCCCGGAAGGTCCGGCCGGCCCTCGCCGCGGGCCACACCACCCTCTGAAGCCCCCGCCGCGCACGGCGCGGTCGCGGGCGCGACGACCACCACCGTGCGGGGGCAC
This sequence comes from Streptomyces sparsogenes subsp. cuspidosporus, assembly GCF_039532705.1. NCBI lineage: Bacteria > Bacillati > Actinomycetota > Actinomycetes > Kitasatosporales > Streptomycetaceae > Streptomyces > Streptomyces sparsogenes. The sequence continues at coordinate 113,625 of NZ_BAAASD010000019.1, forward strand.
CGCACCGTCTTCGGGGACCGATGACCAGCAGTACCGGCTGACCACCGGCCGACACCCGCGAAAGGGCACAGCGCATGGAAGCACGGCACGAGCCCGAGAGCCTGTCCCCGCCCCAGATCGCCGCGATACGGCGCAGCATGACCAGCGGCCGCATGGCCCTGACCCGCCGGTCGCTGCTGCGCGCCGGCTCCGGCGCGCTCGCGCTCGGCGGGCTCGGGGCGCTGAGCGGCTGCGGCATTCCGCCCGCCGGGCGCAAGGGCGAGTCGGGCGCCGCCGACGACCACTCCGACGAGGACAAGACGCTCCACTTCTCCAACTGGACGGAGTACATGGACGTCACCGACGACGAGAAGCACCGTCCCACGCTGGAGGAGTTCCGGCGCCGCACCGGCATCACGGTGAAGTACACCGAGGACATCAACGACAACGTCGAGTTCTTCGGGAAGATCAAACCGCAGCTGGCCGCGGGCCAGGACACCGGACGCGACCTGATCTGCGTCACCGACTGGCTGGCCGCCCGGATGATCCGGCTCGGCTGGATCCAGCCCCTGGACGCGGCCCGTCTGCCGCACGCCTACACCAACCTGGGGAAGACCTTCCGGAACCCGGACTGGGACCCCGGCCGCGCCCACTCCTACCCGTGGACCGGCATCCCTGCCGTCATCGCGTACAACAAGAAGGCCACCGGCGGCCGTAAGGTCACCTCCCTCGCCCAGCTCCTGGACGACCCGAAGCTCAAGGGCCGGGTGGGCCTGCTCACCGAGATGCGCGACACGGTCGGGCTCACCCTCCTCGACATGGGCAAGCCGCCCGAGACCTGTACCGCCGACGACTTCGACGCCGCCGTCGCCCGCCTCCAGAAGGCCACCGACCGGGGTCAGATCCGCCGCTTCACCGGCAACGACTACACCGGCGACCTCAGCAAGGGCGACCTCGCCGCGTGCGTGGCCTGGGCGGGCGACCTCATCCAGCTCCAGGCGGACAACCCGGAGATCGAGTTCGCCATCCCGGACGCGGGCTACATGATCTCCACCGACAACCTGCTGATCCCCAACAAGGCGCGGCACAAGAAGAACGCCGAACGCCTCATCGACTACTACTACGAGCCCAAGGTCGCCGCGAAGGTCGCCGCCTACATCAACTACGTCTGCCCGGTCGACGGGGTGCGCCCCGAACTCGCGAAGATCGACAAGAAGCTCGCCGCGAACCCGCTGATCCTCCCGGACGAGGAGATGGCCGCCAAGGCCCACGCCTTCCGCTCGCTGTCGGGCGAGGAAGAGACGGCGTTCGAGGACAAGTTCGCCAAGCTCACCGGCGCCTGACCAGCGAGGGAACCCACCCATGCCCAAGACCGCCCCCGGCGGCGACGTCCGCCTCACCGGCATCAGCAAGACCTACGGGTCCTTCACCGCAGTCCACCCGCTCGACCTCGACATCCCCGCCGGCTCCTTCTTCGCCCTGCTCGGCGCCTCCGGCTGCGGCAAGACCACCACCCTGCGCATGATCGCCGGCCTCGAGGACCCCACCGCCGGCACCGTCCACCTCGGCGACCAGGACGTCACCGCCCTCCCGCCGTACAAGCGCCCGGTCAACACCGTCTTCCAGAGCTACGCCCTCTTCCCCCACCTCGACATCTACGAGAACGTCGCCTTCGGCCTGCGCCGCCGAGGCGTGAAGTCGGTGAAGAAGCAGGTGGCCGAGATGCTGGAGCTCGTCCAACTCGGCGACTTCGCCCGGCGCCGGCCGGCCCAGCTCTCCGGCGGCCAGCAGCAGCGCGTCGCCGTCGCCCGCGCGCTGATCAACCACCCCAAGGTGCTGCTGCTCGACGAGCCGCTGGGCGCCCTCGACCTCAAGCTGCGCCGCCAGATGCAACTGGAGCTCAAGCGCATCCAGACCGAGGTCGGCATCACCTTCGTCCACGTCACCCACGACCAGGAGGAGGCCATGACCATGGCCGACACGGTCGCGGTGATGAACGGCGGCCGCGTCGAGCAGAGCGGCGCCCCCGCCGAGCTGTACGAGAACCCCTGCACCACCTTCGTCGCCAACTTCCTCGGCACCTCCAACCTGATCGAGGCGCGCGTCACCGACAAGAGCGGCGGCAACCTCGTGGTGACCGCCGCCGACCGCACCCTCGCCCTGCCCCTGGAGCGGTGCGCCCCCACGACCCGCACCGGCGAGAAGGTACTGGTCGGGGTGCGCCCGGAGAAGATCACCCTCAGCCACGCCGACGACGCGGGCGCCATCCCCGACGGGCGCAACCGGATCACCGGCCGGATCGCGGACTCCAGCTTCATCGGCGTCTCCACCCAGTACGTCGTGGACACGCCCTGCTGCCCCGGGTTCGCCGTCTACGAGCAGAACATCGAACGCGACGCCCGGCTCGTGCCCGGCGCCGAGGTCGTCCTGCACTGGAACCCCGCGCACACCTTCGGCCTCGACGCGGCCCAGGACATCGACGCCGGAACGGACCTGGAGGAGGCCACTTCATGACCGCCCCTCCCAAGACGACGCCCGCCGGCCCCACGGCCACCGCCGGCCCCACGCGTCCGCCGGCCGCGCCCGCCGTCCGCCGGGCCGCCGTCCGCAAGCGGCTGGTGCCCTACTGGCTGCTGCTCCCCGGCATGCTCTGGCTGCTGGTCTTCTTCGTCGCGCCGATGGTCTACCAGGCGTCCACCTCGATCCAGACCGGCTCCCTCGAAGCGGGCTTCAAGGTCACCTGGCACATCAGCACCTACTGGGACGCGCTCGCCGAGTACTACCCGCAGTTCCTGCGCTCGGTGCTGTACGCCGCCACCGCCACCGCCCTGTGCCTGCTGCTCGGCTACCCCCTCGCGTACGTCATCGCCTTCAAGGCGGGCCGCTGGCGCAACCTGCTGATGGTCCTGGTCATCGCCCCGTTCTTCACCAGCTTCCTGATCCGCACGCTCGCCTGGAAGACGATCCTGTCCGACGGTGGCCCGGTGGTGGGCGCGCTCAACACCCTCCACCTGCTGGACCTGACCGACTGGATCGGGCTCACCCAGGGGCAGCGGGTGCTGGCCACCCCGCTGGCCGTGGTCTGCGGACTCACCTACAACTTCCTGCCCTTCATGATCCTGCCGCTCTACACCTCGCTGGAGCGCATCGACGGCAGGCTCCACGAGGCGGCCCAGGACCTCTACGCCCGGCCCTTCACCACCTTCCGCAAGGTCACCTTCCCGCTGTCCATGCCGGGTGTCGTCGCCGGCACCCTGCTCACCTTCATCCCCGCCGCCGGCGACTACATCAACCCCGAACTGCTGGGCTCCACGGACGAGAAGATGGTCGGCAACGTCATCCAGTCCCAGTTCCTGCGCGTCCTCGACTACCCGACGGCCGCCGCGCTGTCCTTCCTCCTCATGGCGGCCATCCTCGCCATGGTCACCGTCTACATCCGCAAGTCCGGGACGGAGGACCTGCTCTGATGCCCCTGCTGCGCCCCACAGGGCACTGGATACGGCGGAACCTCGTGGTGATCGCGGGCCTCGGCACCCTCGCGTACCTGATCCTGCCCAACGTCGTCGTCCTGGTCTTCTCCTTCAACAAGCCCAACGGCCGCTTCAACTACGAGTGGCAGCGGTTCTCCACCGACGCCTGGAGCGACCCGTGCGGCGTCGCCGATATGTGCGGCTCCCTCACGCTCAGCCTCAAGCTCGCGGTGTGGGCGACCATCGGCGCCACCGTCCTGGGCACGATGATCGCCTTCGCGCTCGCCCGCTACCGCTTCCGGGCGCGCGGCGCGGTCAGCAGCCTGGTCTTCCTGCCGATGGCCATGCCCGAGGTCGTCATGGCCGCCTCACTGGCCACCCTCTTCCTCAACATGGGCGTCGACTTCGGCTTCTGGACGATCCTCATCGCCCACATCATGTTCTGCCTGAGCTTCGTCGTCACCGCCGTCAAGGCCCGCGTGATGAGCATGGACCCCCGGCTCGAACAGGCCGCCCAGGACCTCTACGCCACCCCCGCGCAGACCTTCTGGCGCGTCACCCTCCCGATCGCCGCCCCCGGCATCGCCTCCGGCGCCCTGCTCTCCTTCGCGCTCTCCTTCGACGACTTCGTCATCACCAACTTCAACGCCGGATCGACCGTCACCTTCCCCATGTTCGTCTGGGGATCCGCACAGCGCGGTACGCCCGTACAGATCAATGTGATCGGCACGGCGATGTTCGCCATCGCGGTGCTGTGTGTCCTCGCCGGCCGACTGGCCGGCAGCCGCCGCAAGAGGAGCCGATAGCCATGGCCACAGCCGCCATGAGCCCTGAAAGAGCCCTACGCGCCCTGGCCGACGCCGCCCCCAGGCCCTACTGGCTTGACGACCCCGCACGCCCCCGCCCCCACCCCGCCCTCGTCGGCGACGTCCACTGCGACCTGCTGGTCGTCGGCGGCGGCTACGGCGGGCTGTGGACCGCCCTGCTCGCCAAGGAACGCGACCCGGACCGCGAGGTCGTCCTGGTCGAGGCCCACGAGGCCGGCTGGGCCGCCTCCGGCCGCAACGGCGGCTTCTGCGCCGCCTCCCTCACCCACGGCCTCGGCAACGGCCTGGCCCGCTGGCCCGACGAACTGCCCGAACTCGAACGGCTCGGCCGCCGCAACCTCGACGCCATCGAGGCCGCCGTCGCCCGCTACGCCATCGACTGCGACTTCGAACGCACCGGCGAGATCGACGTGGCCACCGCCCCCCACCAGGTCCAGGAGCTGCGCCGGACCGCCGCCCAGGCCGCCGAGCTAGGCCTGGGAGAGCACGTGCTGCTCGACCGCGACGAGGTGCGCGCCGAGGTCGACTCGCCCACCTTCCTCGCCGGGCTCTGGGACCGCACCGGCGTGGCGATGCTGCACCCCGCCAAGCTCGCCTGGGGGCTCAAGCGGGCCTGCGCCGAGGCGGGAGTGCGGATCTACGAACACACCCCGGCCGAACGCCCCACCCGCGCCGGCGCCGCCCTCGAGGTCCGCACCCCCTACGGACGGGTCCGCACCCGGCAGCTGGCCCTCGCCACCAACGCCTTCCCGGCACTGGTGCGGCGCGTGCGCCCGTACGTCGTGCCCGTCTACGACCACGCCCTGATGACCGAGCCGCTGACCGACGACCAGCTCGCCGCCATCGGCTGGAAGCGGCGCCAGGGCCTCAGCGACAGCGCCAACCACTTCCACTACTTCCGGATGACCACCGACCGGCGCATCCTGTGGGGCGGCTACGACATCGTCTACCGCTACGGCGGCGGGGTGCGCGCCGAGTACGACCACCGCCCCGCCACCTACCGGACGCTCGCCCAGCACTTCTTCCGCTGCTTCCCGCAGCTGGAGGACGTGCGCTTCAGCCACGCCTGGGGCGGCGCGATCGACACCTGCTCCCGCTTCTCCGCCTTCTTCGGCACCGCGCACGGCGGGCGGGCCGCCTACGCCCTCGGATACACGGGCCTCGGGGTGGGCGCGACCCGCTTCGGCGCGGAGGTGATCCTCGACCTGCTCGGCGGCGAGGACAGCGAGCGGACCCGGCTGGAGATGGTGCGCCGGAAGCCGCTGCCGTTCCCGCCGGAGCCGGTGCGGTGGGCGGGCATCGGCATCACGCAGTGGTCGATGAGGAGGGCGGACGCCAACGGGGGCAGGCGCAATCTGTGGCTGCGGGCCATGGACCGGCTGGGGCTGGGCTTCGACAGCTGAGGGCCGTCCGGTAGCTGAGGGCCGTCCGGTAGCCGGGGCTGTCCGGTAGCCGGGGCTACCGGTACCTGAGGGCTGTCCGGTAGCCGGGGCTGTCCGGTACCTGAGGGCTGTCCGGTAGCCGGGAGGTTGACCGCTGAGGGCTTCTGTCGGCCGGCCCCTCAGCGCCGGGTGCGGCGCAGGACCAGCCACAGCGCCCCCAGCAGACAACCGGAAAGACACCAGCTCCCCACCACGTCCAGCGGCCAGTGGTAGCCCCGCCGCACCAGCCCCGCGCCCACGGCGAGGTTCAGCAGCGCGACCAAGGCGACGAGCACACGCCGCAGCGCCCGGTGCCGGGAGTGCTGAGGGCGCCGGGGATACGGGCGCAGCAGCAGGAGGGCCGCGCCGTAGGCGACCGCGGCGGTGGCGGCGTGGCCGGACGGGTAGAAGCCGGAGCCGTCCGCGAGGGGGCCGGGCGGGCCGGGGCGGTCGACCAGGGCCTTGGCCGGGGCGACGAGCGCCGGGACCGCCGCCATCGCCACGGCGGCGGCCAGCGGCGGCAGCCACCGGCGCGTCGCCGTCGCCGCCGCGCCCCGCTCCCGCCAGGCCACCCAGCCCACGACGGCCGCGAGCACGGGCAGCGCCACGGTCATGTTGCCGAGGTCGGCGAAGAACTCGGCGGCGGGGGAGGGGAGCAGCGTGGCCCCGGGCCCGGAGGGGGCGGTGAGCGCCCGGCCGAGCCGCTCGTCGAGCGGGCGGAGCGGGCCGTGGGCGGCCACCTGCCAGGTGCACAGCGCGAACAGGACCGCCGGGACGAGTACCGCGGAGACGAGTACCGCGGAGAGGGATACCGCCGGGACGAGGCCCGGTCCGGGCGAGGGAGGAACAGCCGGCGGCCCCGGAACAGGGGGGGTGGTTCCGGGGCCGCCGTGGTGACCGGTGTACCGCGCGCCCCGGGGGGTTTGGGGCGGGCGGCCATCCGATCGGTGAGGAGATCCGGAGCCGGAGGCTCCAGTGGTGTGCGCGAGGGCACAGCCGGGTCGGGGCTGGGGAAGCACCGGCTCGGCGTCGCTCGCAGTCCCCTGCGAGCGGGGTGTTTCTCTCATCTGTCACGACCGTACGGCAGCGAAGCCGCGCCGGACAGGCCGATCACCCAGCTGTCATCGCCCTCGCACATCTTCTTCACGCCGCACATTGATCACTCACAGTCACAGCTGCCCGAACGCCTCTTCGAGGACGTCCAGACCTTCGTTCAGCAGCTCCTCGCCGATGACCAGCGGCGGCAGGAAGCGCAGCACGTTCCCGTACGTACCGCAGGTCAGCACCAGCAGACCCGCGGCGTGACAGGCCTTGGCCACCGCGGCCGTCGCCTCCGGGTTCGGGTTCTTGGTGCCCGACTTCACCAGCTCGATGGCGATCATGGCGCCGCGGCCGCGGAGGTCGCCGATGATGTCGTACTTGTCCTGGAGAGCGGTCAGGCGGGTCTTCATGATCTGCTCGATGCGCTGGGCCTTGGCGTTGAGGTCGAGGTCGCGCATGGTCTGGATGGCGCCGAGGGCGGCGGCGCAGGCGACGGGGTTGCCGCCGTAGGTGCCGCCGAGCCCGCCGGCGTGGGCGGCGTCCATGATCTCGGCGCGGCCGGTGACGGCGGCGAGGGGGAGGCCGCCGGCGATGCCCTTGGCGGTGGTGATGAGGTCGGGGACCAGGTTTTCGTGTTCGCTGGCGAACCACTGCCCGGTGCGGCAGAAGCCGGACTGGATCTCGTCGGCGACGAAGACGATGCCGTTGTCCTTGGCGAAGGCGGCGATCCGGGGGAGGAAGCCGGGGGCGGGCTCGATGAAGCCGCCCTCGCCGAGGACGGGTTCGATGATGATGGCGGCGACGTTGTCGGGCCCGACCTGCTTGGTGATCATGTCGATGGCCTGGGCGGCGGCCTCTTCGGCGCAGTGGTCGGGGCCGGTGGGCCAGCGGTAGGCGTAGGCGACCGGGACCCGGTAGACCTCGGGCGCGAAGGGGCCGAAGCCGTGCTTGTACGGCATGTTCTTCGCGGTCAGCGCCATGGTGAGGTTGGTGCGGCCGTGGTAGCCGTGGTCGAAGACGACGACGGCCTGGCGCTTGGTGTAGGCGCGGGCGATCTTGACGGCGTTCTCGACGGCCTCGGCGCCGGAGTTGAACAGGGCGGACTTCTTGGGGTGGTCGCCGGGGGTGAGGGCGGCCAGTTCCTCGCAGACCGCGACGTAGCCCTCGTAGGGGGTGACCATGAAGCAGGTGTGGGTGAAGTCGGCGAGCTGGGCGGTGGCGCGCCGGACGACGGCCTCGGCGCTGGCGCCGACGGAGGTCACGGCGATGCCGGAGCCGAAGTCGATGAGGGAGTTGCCGTCCACGTCCTCGATCACCCCGCCGCCCGCCCGCGCGGCGAACACGGGCATGACCGTCCCGACCCCGGCCGCCACCGCCGCGGTCTTGCGCGCGAGCAGCTCCTGGGACTTCGGGCCGGGGATCGCGGTGACGATGCGGCGCTCCTGCGGGAGGGAGGGGCCTCCGGACAGTTCGGTCATGGGGTGCTCCAAAAGAACGGTGGCTTTGAAAGAACGGTGGTTTTATTCGCAGGCTAGGCGGGTGGAGGCGGGTACGGCATGTTCCGTTCGGGAGCAGTGCGCGGCCCGCGTTGTCCGCGACGGACATAGCGCGCCGCTTCGTCAGGACCGCTCCGCCGCCGCCCGCGGGGCGCGGAAACCGCCGGGTCGGTGAACTCCCCGGCCGGGAACACTAGATTGGACGCCGGCGCGTCAGCGCGGTGACGCGGAGCGCGAAGCACGGAGCACAGCCGGTCAGGGGGCAAGGGGCAGCAGATGGACACCGAGGGCACCTTCGACGCACGCGGCACCCACCACAACCCACCCCCGTACCCCCCGAGCCCACCGGTTGTACCCCCCCACCCGACATCCCTCCCGTCGGCGCCTTCGGGATCAGCAGGCTCCCGAGGTGCCCCGGAGGTGCCGCCGTTCGGGCCTGCCTCGACGGCGGAGCCGCCATCTGCTCAGTCAGCGGATCAGCCGGGCTCGCCGCAGTGGGTGGCAGGTGCACCTCCGCACGGCGCTCCGGGGCTGCCGCCGTACCCCGCTGAGACGCCTCGGTACCCGGCTCCGGCTGCTGTGAACGGTCCGGCAGGACCGCCGCCGATGCCGCCAAGGGCGCCGGCGGTTGCGGCTGGGCATCCCATCGGCCCTGGGGCGCAATCTCCTCTGATCGCCTGGCTGCGTGTCCCGCGGCAGGCGGCAGCGCCTGGCGTCTGGATGTACGGGCACAAGCCGAAGCCACCCGAGGACCCGGGGAGAATCCCCAACCGCCAGCTGATCAGCGGGGCGATCATTGCGGGTCTCTGCGGATATCTGACTTGGGCGCTGCTCTATTACAACTACCTCGGGGGCTATTGGTACTGGCCGCTGTACCTCCTGACTCCCGACTCGTGGTACATGCGCGGAGGTAAAGTCTTTGGGCCTGGTTGGTGGTCGCAGTACATCTACGAAATGATCGTGGCGTGCGCGATCGCCGTGATCTTCGGCCGCGTCGGTCACTGGGGTGAAGTCTGGCGCCGATACGTAGCCCCTGTGTTGCACCGGGCGCGGAATGATTCCGCTTCGCCCCCCGCCGACCCCCAAGCCGACCCAGCCCAGTGGCCCGAGCTGCGGGCCGCCGGTGCGCACAGTGCCGCGGAGCGGCTGGCTGAGGAGGCGCGGGTGGGGCGGATGAATGATGTGGATCTTGTCCGGATCCAGGGGGCCTGGCAGGCCGTGCGGGCCGGACGGAACTCGCTCGCCGCCTTCACCGACACCGTGCTGCGCCACGGCGCCGCCGCGCACGGGCATCCGTCGGGCGCGCGTGACCTGCCCGCCCGGACGGCCGTGCACGACCTGGTCGCCCGCCAGGTCAGGATCGGCACCGCCGTCGACGACCCGCGCAACCCCTACCAGCACCGCGGTGTCGGCCTCGCCCTCGACCCCGAGGTGCTGGGCACCTCGCTGCTGGCCGTGGGGCCGCCCGGGGCGGGGAAGACGGGGCGGCTGGTGCGGCCCGTGGTGGAGGCGCTGTGTCTGCAGGCGCTCGCGGGGCAGGTGGCGGTGGTCGCGGTGGGGGCGGCGGGGTCGGGGCTCGGGGCCGATGAGGCGTTCGACGTCGTGGTGAAGATCGGCCGTCCGGACTCCGCCTACGACCTCGACCTCTACGGCGGCACCACCGACCCCGACGAGGCCGCCGGCGTCCTCGCCGAGGCCCTGATCGGCGACATGGCGGCGTCGCTGCCGGGCGGGGACAGCCGCCGTGCCGCCACCGCGCTCGCCCAGTTGCTCGGCCCGTATCGCGCCGCGCACGGCCGTTTCCCGTCCGTGCCCGAGCTGCGTGAGCTGCTGGACGGCTCGAAGGCGGCGGTGGGCGCGCTTCGCGAGGCGCTGGACGCGGCCGGGCAGTCGGCCCAGGCGCGTGAGCTGGACGCGCGGGTGCGGCAGGCCGGGACGCCGGGGGATGTGGGCTCGCTGCTGGCCGACCGGATCGCGCTGCTGGACCGGCCGGCGTTCGCCGAGTTCTTCCACACGAGCGGCGACCGGCGCCCCTTCTCGCTGCGCGCCCTGGAGCACCCGCTGCGGGTGCGGATCGACCTGCCCGAGCGCGGCCACGCCGAGGCGTCCCGGATGCTCGCGCGCCTGGTCCTGGCGCAGTTCACCGAGTGCGCTGTGGGCCGCGCGGACCGTTCGCTGTTCGCCTGCCTGGTGCTCGACGACGCCTCGCACACCATCACCGCCGAGGCGCTGCGGGGTATCCAGCGGCTGCGTGCTGCCAACGCGGGTGCCGTCCTGACCCTGCGCACCCTGGACGACGTGCCCGACGCGCTGCGCAGCGCGCTGCTTGGCGCGGTCGGCTGCCGGATGGCCTACGCGGGCGTGACGACCTGGGACGGCGCGCGGTTCGCCGAGGTGTGGGGCACGGAGTGGGTCGAGGCGCGGGATGTCACCGACCGCCAGATCATCGCGGAGGAGCCGTTCACCAAGGTGCTCCACTTCATCCGGAAGGTGGTCACGGGCAAGGCCGTGACCACCCAGTCGGTGACCGTACGGAGGGTCGAGCGCGAGCGCTGGTCGGCCTCGGAACTGGCGCACTCGGTGCCCGCGGGGCACGCCGTGCTGTCGGTGACCTCCGTGCGGGGCGAGAGCGGGCCGCCGGTGCTGGTGGACCTGCGCGCCTGAGGGCTTGCCGGGGTTTCCGGGGGCCCGGGGACGCTCGGTGCTCGGCCCGGGCCGCCCGCCCTCGGGCCGGCCGCCCTCGGGTGCGGGCGCCCCCGAGCCGGCCGCCCTCGGGTGCGGGCGCGCGCGGCCGGAAGCAGCCGAAACTCGGCCTTTCTTCGATTCCCGGGATTCGGCCACTGAGGCAGAATCGGTTACAGCCGTTCATACGGGACGGCGAAGTCGCGTCGATGGCGGCGGAGCCGCGTCGAAGTCCACCGAAGGTGCCATGCTTCCCACCCTCGCCTCACTGGTCCACCACACCGCGCTGAAGCTGTCCGTGCTCGCGGGTGAGGACCGGCTGGAGACGCCCGTGCGCTGGGCACACGTCAGTGAGCTCGCCGACCCCGTGCCGTATATGGAAGGCGGTGAGCTGTTGCTGACGACCGCGATGAAGCTCGACGCCGAGGACCCGGAGGCGATGCGCCGCTATGTGCGCCGGCTGGTCGGCGCGGGGGTCGTGGGGGTCGGCTTCGCGGTCGGGGTGAACTACGAGGGGGTGCCCGCCGCGCTCGTCGCCGCGGCGAAGGAGGAGGGGCTGCCGCTGCTGGAGGTGCCGCGCCGGACTCCGTTCATCGCGATCAGCAAGGCCGTGTCCGCGGCCATCGCCGCGGACCAGTACCGCGCGGTGACCGCCGGGTTCGAGGCGCAGCGGGAGCTGACCCGGGCCGCGATCGGCGCGGAGGGGCCCGCCGCGCTGCTGGCCAGGCTCGCCGCGCACGTGCACGGCTGGGCGGCGCTGTACGACGCCTCCGGCGCGGTGGTGGCCGTCGCTCCCGACTGGGCGGCCCGCCGGGCCGCCCGGCTCACGGCCGACGTCGAGCGGCTGCGCACCCGCCCGGCCCCCGCCAGCGCCGTCGTAGGCGGAGGCGGCGGAGGCGGAACGGGAACCGGGGGCGGGAGCGCCGAGGGGGAGGGGAGCGAGGGCGCCGGGGGCGCGGATGCGGCCGATGACGCGGCGGCGGACCGGGTGGAGCTGCAGTCGCTCGGCACCGGGCGCCGTACCCGTGGCGTTCTCGCGGTCGGCACGGCCGCGCCTCTGGGCACCGCCGAGCGCTACGCCGTGCATTCGGCGGTGGCGCTGCTGACCCTGACCACCGAGCGTTCCCGCGCCCTGCAGGAGGCCGAGCAGCGGCTCGGCGCCGCCGTGCTGCGGATGCTGCTCGCGGGGGAGCCCGACCACGCGCGGGCGGTCGCCGGACAGCTGTACGGCGGTCTGCTCGACGCGCCGTTCCGGATGCTCGTCGCCGAGGCGGCACCGGGCGGGGGAACACAGCAGCAGCCGGGCGCGGTCGGTTCCGGGGCCGGCGCCGTGACAGCCTCCGCGGTCGGCGCCGTGACCGGTTCAGCGGCGGCTTCAGCGGTCAGCGCAGCGGTCAGTCCAGCGGTCAGTCCAGCAGCCGGTTCCGCCGCCGGCTCAGCCGCCGCTTCGGTCGCCGGTTCCGCCGGCTCCGCAGGCACGGACGGCGCGGACGGCGCGGACGGCGCGCCGGCGGACGGCCCGGCGAGCACGGCCCCGCCCGGCGCCACCCGCGCCGACGCCCCGGCCGCCGCCAAGCCGGGCGGCGCGGCGGCCCGCAAGGGCGTCAAGGGCACCGCGAAGGTCAGGACCGCCGTCGCGGCTCCCGCCGCGGCCGAGACGGCCGCGGCGGGCGACCCCCTGGGGTCGCTCGCCGACGCGATGGAGGCGGCCGCCGCCCGTTCCGGCGAGGCCGTGCTGGTGGTGCCCGACGGTGAGCGTCTCGTCGTGCTGGCCCCCGACGGCGGCGTGGCGGTCTCCGTCTGCGCCGAGCACGCCAAGGCGGTGGAGAGCCGCCGCGGCACGGCGGCCCGGCCGCGTGACCGCAGCGCCGCGCCCCAGGGCGACGATCTTGTCATCGGGCTCTCCGCCCCGGCGGGTCCGACGGCCGCCGCGGCCGCCTACCGCCAGGCGGAGCAGGCGCTCTCCGTGGCCCGGCGGCGCGGCCGGGTGCTGGTGGAGCACGAGGAGGTGGCCGCGGGCTCCGTGCTGCCCCTGCTGGCCGACGACGCCGTACGGGCCTTCGCCGACGGCATGCTGCGGGCGCTGCGGGAGCACGACGCGACAGGGCGCGGGGACCTGGTGGCCTCGCTGCGGGCCTGGCTGTCCCGGCACGGCCAGTGGGATGCGGCGGCCGCCGACCTCGGGGTCCACCGGCACACCCTCCGCTACCGGATGCGCCGGGTCGAGGAGATCCTGGGCCGGTCGCTGGACGACCCCGATGTGCGCATGGAGTTGTGGCTGGCCCTCAAGGCGACCGCGCAGGGCACCTAGCAGGGCTGACCCGCCCCACGCCGATGAGTGGGGCCCCACGTCAATGCCTGGCGCGCCGATGCCCGGCGCGCCACGCCAATGCGTAGCGCGCCGCCCTCCGACTGCTACGCACCGGACAAACCGTTTCCGGCCCGGTCGCGCCTACGGTGGAGGTTGAGAGACATCCGCACCATCACCCACCACTTCCGGAAGGGTCGGGATCCGCTGTGCCAGACACGAACGAAGCCGTCACTCACGCGTTCTGGCTCGCCGGCCGCGAGGCCACGGGCGAGAGCACCTTCGAGGTCACGTCCCCCTGGGACGGGCGCCTCGTCGGCGCGGTGAGCATTCCCACCGAGGCCCAGGTCGAGGAGGCCGTCGCGGCCGCCGCCGCCGTCGCGGAGGACTTCGCCGCGACCCCCGCGTACGTACGGGCCGCCGCCCTCGACCATGTCTCGCGGCGGCTGGGCGAGCGCGCCGAGGAGATCGCGCGGCTCATCTCCGCCGAGAACGGCAAGCCCATCAAGTGGGCGCGCGGCGAGGTGGGCCGGGCCGTCTCCGTGTTCCGGTTCGCGGCCGAGGAGGCCCGCCGGTTCAACGGCGGGGACGCCCAGCGGCTGGACACCGACCAGGGCGGCACCGGGCGGCTGGCGCTGACCCGCCGCTTCCCGCGCGGGGCCGTGCTGGGCATCGCGCCGTTCAACTTCCCGCTGAACCTGTGCGCCCACAAGGTCGCCCCGGCGATCGCCGTCGGTGCGCCGATCATCCTCAAGCCGGCCCCCGCGACCCCGCTCTCGGCGCTGCTCCTCGGCGAGCTGCTGGCCGAGACCGACCTTCCGGCGGGGTCCTGGAGCGTGCTGCCGGTGCCCAACGACCGGATGCCCGCCCTCGTCCAGGACGAGCGGCTGCCGGTCATCTCCTTCACCGGCTCCGACAAGGTCGGCTACGCCATCAAGGAGTCCGTGCCGCTCAAGCACTGCACGCTGGAGCTCGGCGGCAACGGCGCCGCGGTCGTGCTGGGCGACTACACCTCCGAGGTCGGCCTGGAGTGGGCGGCGGGCCGCATCGGGACCTTCTCCAACTACCAGGCCGGGCAGTCTTGCATCTCCGTCCAGCGGGTGATCGCGGACACGTCCGTCTACGAGCGGCTCGTACCGAAGATCGTCGCGGCCGTCGAGGCCCAGGTCACCGGCGACCCGTCCGACGAGGCGACCGACGTCGGCCCGCTGGTCAGCGAGGACGCCGCCAAGCGCGTCGAGGCCTGGGTGGAGGAGGCCGTCCAGGGCGGGGCGAAGGTGCTGACGGGAGGCAAGCGCGAGGGCGCGTCCTACGCCCCGACGGTCCTCGCCGATGTGCCCGCCGACGCCCTGGTCTCCTGCGAGGAGATCTTCGGCCCGGTGCTCATCGTCCGCGAGGTGGCGGGTGAGGAGGAGGCGTTCGAGGCGGTCAACGACTCGAAGTACGGGCTGCAGGCCGGCGTCTTCACCCACGACCTGCAGACCGCCTTCCGCGCCCACCGCGCGCTGGAGGTCGGCGGCGTGATCGTGGGTGACGTCCCGTCGTACCGCGCCGACCAGATGCCCTACGGCGGCACCAAGCGGTCCGGCGTGGGCCGCGAGGGGGTGCGCTACGCGATGGAGGACTACACCTACGAGCGGGTCCTGGTGCTCACCGGCCTCGACCTCTGAGCCGGACGACGCTCGGACGTAGGGCGCCCACGCGGAGGGTGACGTAGGTCCTCCGCGTGGGCGCCTGGCCCGTGATGTCGGGCCGGGCCCGTCCCCGGCCGCTCCGGACCCTCGACCGGAGAAGCCGAGACGGGCAGATGGATCCGGCGGTGGGCGGCCGGCTTGCGGTGCGGCCGCGGAACGCGCGCGCCCGGGGCGCTGCCGTAGATCTGCACCACCTCGTCCCCGTCGCACGGGTGACGTAGCCGAACAGCACCCGGGCGAGCCCGGTCCCCCCGCCGACTCGTCAGCCTCCGCCGTGCCGTTCGCCCCGCCGCCCCGTCCGGCGCCCCTGCCCCGTCCGCCCCGCCGAGCCCCTCCCGTACGGCAACCTTCAGGCCCTCCGCGGCGACACAGAGGTACTCGCCCGTCCCCTGTGCCGGAGGAGGTGTCCCTCGCCGTGCCGCTCCAGCGTGAACGTCTCCCGCACACGCGCTCCGCGCCGAGCCGCTCCCCCAGCGTGTCGCGGGGAGAGGGCGAGCGTGCGGCGCCCCGGCGTGTTGAACCCGGTGCCCAGGCCGCCGACTCCGGCTCACGGGACGGCGGACTCGACGCCAAGTGGTGGGGCGCCACCTTCGAACAGGCCGAGCCCAACCCCTGCGCCCGGATCGACGGTGCGGGGGAGTGGCGGACCGCCTCCCCCACCGCCCCCGTAAGCCGACACCGCGCCCCCGCGGTCGTCCCGCTCGATTCCCCCCACCCGAAGGGAGCAGCACTGTGCACCGAGCCGCCCGAAAGCTCGTCCTGACCCCGCTGTTGGCGCTCCTCGCCCTCCTGGGCTTAGCCGCCGCCCCCGCCCACGCCGCCACCTGGTCCTCCTCGGAGCAGTGGGGCACCTGGCCCAACGGCGGCTACACCCTCTACAACAACATCTGGGGCTCCGGCGCCGGATCGCAGACCATTTGGGCCAACACCTACAGCAACTGGGGTGTGTGGGCCGATCACCCCAACACCGGCGGCATCAAGTCCTACCCCAACGCCAAGAAGGTCGTCGGCCGGAAGATCAGCGCCATCAACAGCCTGAGCAGCAGCTACAACGTCACCGTGCCGTCCTCGGGCGCGTACAACACCTCGTACGACATCTGGGACAGTAACTACGACTACGAGATCATGCTCTGGGTCAACAAGACCGGTCCGGTCGGCCCGCTCGGCACCGCGCAGGGCTCCGTCACCCTCGGGGGCCACTCCTGGACGGTCTACAAGGGCAGCAACGGCGCCAATGAGGTCTTCTCGTTCATCCGCACCTCCAACTCCACCTCCGGCTCCGTGGACATCAAGGCCGTCGTCGACTGGATCAAGAACACCAAGGGCTGGTTCGGCGATGTGACCATTGGCGACGTCCAGTTCGGCTACGAGATCACCTCCTCGTCCGGCGGCCTGGACTTCAGGACCAACAGCTTCGGCGTGTCCTTCAGCTGATTCCCGCCCCGCCGGCCGCGTGCCGCCGCTCCCTGGGGCGGCGGCACGCGGAACACTGCCGGCCCGCGGCCGGGCGACGGCACGCGGAACACTGCCGGCCCGCGACCGGGCGACGGCACGCGGAACTCCGCCGGCCCGCGGCCGGGCATCGGCGTGCGGACGGCACCCGCCGTACCCCACCGGTTGCGGCCCCGGCGCGCCGCGTACTGCCCGGGTCGCGGCGGGAGAAGCCTGGTTGCCGCCGTACGGGGGAGGGGCGCGCACGCGAGCCGAATCCAGGGTGGGCGCATGGTCTCTCACGGCTCCCTCGCCCGTCTGTGGCCGCCCCGCGGCCGGTGGGCGGACGCGATGCCGGCCGGCGGGGTCTTCGTCCTGGCGGCCGCGGGCGGCCTGAGGTCGCTCATCGGTGAGCGCCAGGAACCCTGGCCGGTCACCGCCTTCGGCTGGGCGATGATCGCCGCCGCCTGCGGGGCGCTCTGGTTCCGCCGCCGCCATCCGGTGGCCGTCGCCCTCGGCGCGCTGGCCGCCACCGCCGCCTACTACCTCACCAGCGCCTACGACGGGCCGCTGCTGGTCGCGTTCGTCGTCGCCCTGTACACGGTCGCGGCCCGGGGCCGGCCGTGGGCGGCCGTCGCCCTCGCCGCGCTGAGCGTCCTCGCCGTCGGCGCCGGCACCCTGGAGGGCAACGACGACGTCAACGGAGTCGGCCTGTTCATGCTCGCCGGCTGGCTGGTCGCGGTGATCGCGCTCGGCCGGGCGCGCCACACCCGCCTGGCCTACGTCCACGAGGTGGAGCAGCGCGCGGCCGGCGAGGAGCGGCTGCGCATCGCCCGGGAGCTGCACGACGTCATCGGACACCACATCTCCCTCATGGAGGAGGGCCGGCGCTGGCGGGCCCTGGCCGGTGCCGTGCAGCGGCGCCCGCTGCCCGCGCTGCTGGCCGCCGTCGTGGCGCTGCTCGCGCTGTCCGCCCCGGCCCTGAGCCTGCGCCTGGGCTTCGCCGACGCGGGCAAGAGCCGACCACGTCCACCAGCCGCCGGGCCTACGACCTGCTCGCCGAGGGCTTCGGCCCCGGATTCAACGGCCCGCTGGTCGTGGTGAGCCGGGGCGACGCGGCGGCCGCCCGGGAGCTGCGGACCGCGCTCGCCCACACCGACGGCATCGTCGCCACCACGCCGCCGCTGCCCTCCGAGGACGGCGCCGTTTCCACCGTCCTCGCCTTCCCCGCCACCTCCCCGCAGGACGAGGGCACCACCGACCTCGTGCACACCCTGCGCGACCGCGTCCTGCCCCCGCTCGCCGCGCGCACCGGCGCCGAGTACCTGGTGGGCGGGCCCACCGCCGCCGCCCAGGACTTCGCCGACTCCGTCGCGGACCGGATGCCGCTGTTCGTCGCCGTGGTCGTCGGCCTGTCCGCGCTGCTCCTGATGGTCGTGTTCCGCTCCCTGCTGATCCCGCTGAAGGCCGCGCTGCTCAACCTGCTGTCCATCGCGGCCGCGCTGGGCGTGATCACGCTCGTCTTCCAGGAGGGCTGGTTCGGGGCGCAGCCCGGCCCGATCGAGGCCTTCATCCCGGTCATGATCTTCGCGATCGTCTTCGGCCTCTCCATGGACTACGAGGTGTTCCTGGTCTCCCGCATCCACGAGGAGTGGGAGCGGACCCGGGACCCCTCCCACGCGGTCCGCGAGGGCCTCGCGGCCACCGGCAAGGTGATCACCGCGGCCGCCGCCATCATGATCGTGGTGTTCGCCGCCTTCGTGCTCAGCCCGGACCGGATGCTCCAGCAGTTCGGGCTGGGCCTGGCGGTGGCCGTCCTGCTGGACGCGGTGGTGATCCGCTGTCTGATCGTCCCGGCCGTCATGCGGCTGCTGGGCGCCCGCGCGTGGTGGCTGCCCGCCCCCCTCGCGCGCCGGCTGCCGAAGGTGGGGCTGGAGCGGCCGGACGCCGGCCGAGGCGGGCCGGAGCCGGGTTCCGGCTGAGGCGAGCGGGACCGGCCGGCGCGCCCGGGAGGCCCGGGCGCGCCGACCGCCGCGGGTGGCGGCTCGGGCCCGGCGGTCCCGGTCCGTCAGGGCGCGCGCCGGCCCGGTTCCCCGCCCCTCAGGGCTCGCACACCGGCAGCCGCGCGTCAGGGCTCCCGCACCGGCAGCCGCGCGTCGTCGCGCAGGAACAGCGGGATCCGGTCCAGCGGCGCGGGCACGGTCACCGTCCTGCCGCCCTCCCAGCTGTCCCCGGTCCAGGCGTCCGTCCAGCGCGCCCCGGCCGGGAGATACGCGCTCCGCTCCGTCGCGCCCGCCTCCAGCACCGGGGCGACCAGCAGATCCGGCCCCAGCAGATAGGCGTCCGCGACGCCCCAGGCCGCCTCGTCGCCGGGGAACTCCAGGAACAGGGGGCGCAGCGGCGGCAGCCCCTCCTCGTGGGCGGCGCGCATCTGCGCCAGCACGTACGGCTTGAGGCGCTCGCGCAGCCGCAGGTAGGAGCCGAGGATGCGCTCGGCCTCCTCGCCGTACGACCACACCTCGTTGGGGCCGCCGGTCATGCCGGGCCCGAGCGGCAGCCCCGGGTCGCGGAAGCCGTGCAGCCGCATGATCGGGGACAGCGCGCCGAACTGGAACCAGCGGATCAGCACCTCGCGGTAGGCCGGGTCGTCCGGGTCGCCGCCGTGGAAGCCGCCGATGTCGGTGTTCCACCACGGGATGCCGGACAGCGCCACGTTGAGCCCGGCGGCGATCTGCCGGCGCAGCGTCGCGAAGTCCGTGCCGATGTCGCCGGACCACAGGGCCGCGCCGTAGCGCTGGCTCCCCGCCCACGCCGAGCGGTTGAGGGTCACCACCTCCTCCTCGCCCGCCGCCCGCATGCCCTCGTGGATGGCGCGGGCGTTCTCGCGCGGGTACAGATTGCCGACCTCCGGGCCGGGCCCCGCGTGGTAGCGCAGGTTCGCGGGGAAGCCGGGCTTGAGCTCCGGCTCGCAGGCGTCCAACCAGAAGGCGCGGATCCCGTACGGCTCCAGGTAGTTCTCCCGTACCCGCGACCACACGAACTCCCGCGCCCGGGGGTTCGTCGCGTCGTAGAAGGCGACGTGGAGCCGCTCGCCCTCACGCACGTCGGGCCAGTCGGCGTGCGCCGTGGGCCCGTACTCGGTGCCGACCAGGAGGCCCCGCTGCTCCATGGTGTCGTGGTTCTCGCTCAGCGGGGAGACCGACGGCCACACCGACACCACCAGCTTGATGCCGAGCCGCTCCAGCTCCCGCGTCATCGCCGCCGGGTCGGGCCATTCGACCGGGTCGAACTTCCAGTCGCCCAGGTGCGTCCAGTGGAAGAAGTCGCAGACGATCGCGTCGATCGGCAGCCCGCGTCGCTTGTGCTCGCGGGCCACCGCCAGCAGTTCCTCCTGGGTGCGGTAGCGCAGCTTGCACTGCCAGAAGCCGGCCGCCCACTCGGGCAGCATCGGCGCACGGCCGGTCACCGCGGTGTAGCGGCGCTGCGCGGCCGCCGGGTCCCCGGCGGTGATCCAGTAGTCGATCTGGCGCGCGCTGTCGGCGACCCAGCGGGTGCCGGTCGCGGCCAGCTCCACCCGCCCGATGGCCGGGTTGTTCCACAGCAGGGTGTAGCCGCGGCTGGAGGTGAGGACCGGGATCGCCACCTCGGAGTTGCGCTGCACCAGGTCGATCACGGCGCCCTTCTGGTCCAGCAGCCCGTGCTGGTGCTGGCCGAGGCCGTAGAGGCGCTCGCCCTCGTACGCCTTGAAGAGCTGCTCGATGCGGTGGTAGCCGTTGCCCGTGGCGGTGCGCAGCCGCGGCCCCGGCCACCAGAAGTGGGCGCGCTGCTCGGCGAGCAGCTCCCGGCCGCCCTCGGTGGTCTCGAACCGGATCATGCCGTCCGCGCCGATCCGGGCGGTGATCGCGCCGCAGGTCAGCGACGCCTGCCCGGCCTCGATCCGGACGCTCGCGGCCGCCGGTGGCGGGTCGTCGAGGAGCGCGCCGGGCAGGTCCTCCAGCAGCGGCCCGCCGAGCCGGGCCCGGACCCGGATCGCGTCGGGCCCCCACGGCTCCAGACGCACGGTCTCCTGCCGCCCGGTCCACTCCAGCGCGCCGTCGCGCTCGCCGAAGCTGCCGACGGTGGGGGAGGACTGGGCGAGCGACGCCGATGCGGTGGCCGGCAGTGACGGTTTCACGGGGCGCTCCTCGGGATGCGGCGGTGGACGTACGGGGCTGAGAGCTCTACGGGCGTATCGCTTCGGGGACGTACGGCTCAGGGGCGCTACGAGGGCGGGACCGCGCCGCGAGGGCGGGCTTCAGGGGGCCGGTCAGGGCGCGGTGTGCGGCGCCGGGCCCGTGCTCGCCCGCACCGTCAGCTCGGGCGCCAGCAGGGTCACCTCGTCCGCGCCGCGCCCCTCCAGCTTGGCCACCACCAGCTCCACCGCGCGCCGGCCCATCTCCTCCGCGGGGATGGCGACGGAGGTCAGCCGCACCGAGGCCTGGGCGGCCACCTGGTCGGGGCAGACCGCCACCACCGAGATGTCCTCCGGGACCGCGCGGCCCTGCCGGCGGAGCAGGCTCAGCAGCGGGTCGATGGCGGCCTCGTTCTGCACCACGAAGCCGGTGGTGCCGGGGCGCTCGTCGAAGATCCGGGCCAGCGCCCCGGCCATGGACTCGTAGCTGCCCTCGCAGGGCCGGTGCAGCAGGCGCAGGCCCAGCTCCCGGGCCCGGGCGCGCAGCCCCTCCAGCGTGCGCACGGCGAAGCCGGTGTGGCGCTCGTAGACCGCCGGCGCCTCGCCGACCACGGCGATCTCGCGGTGGCCGAGCTGGGCCAGGTGCTCGGCGCACAGCGCGCCGGTCGCCGTGAAGTCGAGGTCGACGCAGGTCAGTCCGACGGTGTCGGCGGGCAGTCCGATCAGCACGGTGGGCTGCCGGGCGTCCCGCAGCAGCGGCAGCCGCTCGTCCTCCAGCTCCACGTCCATCAGGATCATGGCGTCGGCCAGCCCGCTGCCGGTCACCCGGCGCACGGCCGCCGGGCCCTCCTCGCCGGTCAGCAGCAGCACGTCGTAGCCGTGGGCGCGGGCGGTGGTGGCCACCGCGATGGCGACCTCCATCATCACCGGCACGTACATGTCGGTCCGCAGTGGCACCATCAGGGCGATGATGTTGGAGCGGCTGCTGGCGAGGGCGCGGGCTCCCGCGTTCGGGTGGTAGCCGAGCTCCTTGATGCTCTGCTCGACCCGCTCGCGGGTGGGGGCCGAGATCGAGCGCTTGCCGCTGAGGACGTAACTCACCGTGCTGGCGGAGACCCCGGCGTGCCGGGCGACCTCGGCGAGGGTGACCATGCGGGGACTCCATCCGACGTGGACCGCGACAGGGGACTCTTCGGCGGACCCACGCATGACTCCACCGGAGAGGGGCAGTCAGTGAAGCGCTTCGACAGAGTTGCCGGGCGACTCCTGGCTGGCTGCACCGTATCGACAGTAAACCTGTACGGGTTCGCTGTCCAGGTAATCGAAGCGCTTCAACTGGCTTTTTCCACCACCTCGGGCCACCCGCTTTGCCGCCCTGTCGACCCGGAGGCACACTGGCACCGTACGTGCCGGTAATGTCACGAGACCGTCGATTCGCGGCAAGGGAGCACCCATGACCGCATCATCCGTCAGGCCGGTGTCCGAGCGCGAAGCGCGCCAGGTCGCCGAGGCAGCCCGCGAACAGGTATGGCACAAGCCGAGCTTCGCCAAGGAACTGTTCCTCGGCCGCTTCCGGCTCGATCTGATCCACCCCCACCCCGCTCCCGCCCCGGACGACGTGCGGCGCGGTGAGAAGTTCCTGGAGAAGCTGCGCGAGTTCTGCGAGACCCGCGTGGACGCCGCCCGCATCGAGCGCGAGGCGAAGATCCCCGACGAGACCGTCCAGGGCCTCAAGGAGATCGGCGCCCTCGGCATGAAGATCGACCCCAAGTACGGCGGCGCCGGCCTCACCCAGGTCTACTACAACAAGGCCCTGGCCCTCGCCGGCTCGGTCAGCCCGGCCATCGGCGCGCTGCTCTCCGCCCACCAGTCCATCGGCGTGCCGCAGCCGCTCAAGCTCTTCGGCACCCAGGAGCAGAAGGACACCTTCCTGCCCCGCTGCGCCCGCACCGATATCTCGGCCTTCCTGCTCACCGAGCCGGACGTGGGCTCCGACCCGGCCCGGCTCGCCACCACCGCCGTGCCCGACGGGGACGACTACATCCTCGACGGGGTGAAGCTGTGGACGACCAACGGCGTGGTCGCCGACCTCCTCGTGGTCATGGCCCGTGTCCCCGCGTCCGAGGGCCACAAGGGCGGCATCACGGCCTTCGTCGTCGAGACGGCCTCCGAGGGCGTCACCGTCGAGCACCGCAACGCCTTCATGGGCCTGCGCGGCCTGGAGAACGGAGTGACCCGCTTCCACCGGGTCCGCGTCCCCGCCGCCAACCGCATCGGCCCCGAGGGCGCCGGCCTGAAGATCGCCCTGACCACCCTCAACACCGGCCGGCTCTCGCTGCCCGCGATGTGCGCGGGCGCCGGGAAGTGGTGCCTGAAGATCGCCCGCGAGTGGTCCGCGGCCCGCGAGCAGTGGGGCAAGCCGATCGCCCGCCACGAGGCCGTCGGCGCCAAGATCTCCTTCATCGCGGCCACCACCTTCGCCCTGGAGGCCGTCATCGACCTCGCCTCCCAGATGGCCGACGAGGACCGCAACGACATCCGGATCGAGGCGGCACTGGCCAAGCTCTACGGCAGCGAGATGGCCTGGCGGATGGCCGACGAGCTGGTGCAGATCCGCGGCGGCCGCGGCTTCGAGACCGCCGCCTCGCTCGCCGCCCGGGGCGAGCGCGCGGTCCCGGCCGAGCAGATGCTCCGCGATCTGCGCATCAACCGCATCTTCGAGGGCTCGACGGAGATCATGCACCTGCTGATCGCCCGCGAGGCCGTGGACGCCCACCTGTCCGTGGCGGGCGACCTCATCGACCCGGACAAGTCCCTGTCCGACAAGGGCAGGGCGGCCGCCAAGGCCGGCGGCTTCTACGCCCGCTGGCTGCCCGGCCTGGTCACCGGCCCCGGCCAGCTCCCGCGCGCGTACGCCGAATTCCGGCCCCCCGGCCACCGTGACCTCTCCCCGCACCTGCGCTACGTCGAGCGCTCGGCGCGCAAGCTGGCCCGCTCCACCTTCTACGCCATGTCCCGCTGGCAGGGCCGGATGGAGACCAAGCAGGGCTTCCTCGGCCGGATCGTGGACATCGGCGCGGAGCTGTTCGCCATGAGCGCCGCCTGCGTACGGGCGGAGATGCTGCGCACCACGGGCGACCACGGCGTCGAGGCCTACCAGCTGGCCGACGTGTTCTGCCGCCAGGCGAGGATCCGCGCCGAGGAGCTGTTCGAAAGGCTGTGGACCAACACCGACGACCTCGACCGCAAGGTCGTCTCCGGCGTCCTGGCGGGCTCGTACAGCTGGCTGGAGGACGGCGTGCTCGACCCCAGCGGCGACGGCCCCTGGATCGCCGACGCCACGCCGGGCCCGGCCACGAAGGACAACGTCCACCGGCGCATTCGCCCTTGCGCCTAAGCCGGCGCCGCTCTCGCGGACCTGGCCGGTCGCCGTAGGGGTTGCTCCCCTCTTTGCGCCTAAGCCGACGCCGCTCTCGCGGACCTGGCCGGTCGCCGTAGGGGTTGCTCAATTGATGGTTGCGCCCCGAACCCGGGCAAGAACGTCCGGGTTCGGGGCGCGGCTGCCGGACCCGGTCACCCGAGCCGTGCGCGAAGGGCAACAATGGGGCAATGACCGATTCCCTGGCTGACCCCCACCTCCGCTTCCCGGCGGCCACCGCCGCCACCGGAGGGCCGCGCGACATCGTGATCCTGGGCTCCACCGGATCGATCGGCACCCAGGCCATCGACGTGGTGCTGCGCAACCCCGACCGCTTCCGCGTCACCGGGCTGTCCGCCGCCGGCGGGCGGGCCGGGCTGCTGGCCGAGCAGGCGTGGCGGCTGGGCGTGGCGACGGTCGCGGTGGCGCGCCCCGAGGCCGTGTCCGAGCTGCGCGAGGCGCTGGCCGCGCGGTACGGGGCGGGGGAGCCGCTGCCGGAGATCATCGCGGGGCCCGACGCGGCCACCGAGCTGGCCCGCTCCGAGTGCGACACCGTGCTCAACGGCATCACCGGCTCCATCGGCCTGGCGCCCACCCTCGCCGCCCTGGAGGCCGGCCGGGTGCTCGCGCTGGCCAACAAGGAGTCGCTGATCGTCGGCGGGCCGCTGGTCAAGGCCCTGGCCAAGCCGGGTCAGATCGTGCCCGTGGACTCCGAGCACTCCGCCCTCTTCCAGGCGCTGCTCGGCGGCACCCGGCAGGAGGTCCGCAGGCTGGTGGTCACCGCCTCCGGCGGGCCGTTCCGGGGGCGTACCCGGCAGGAGCTGACCGAGGTCACGCCCGAGCAGGCGCTGGCCCACCCCACCTGGGACATGGGCCCGGTGATCACGATCAACTCCGCGACCCTGGTCAACAAGGGGCTGGAGGTCATCGAGGCGCACCTGCTGTACGACATCCCCTTCGACCGGATCGAGGTCGTGGTCCACCCTCAGTCGTACATCCACTCGATGGTCGAATTCATTGACGGCTCCAGCCTGGCGCAGGCGAGCCCGCCCGACATGCGGATGCCGATCGCGCTCGGCCTCGGCTGGCCGGACCGGGTGCCGGACGCCGCGCCCGGCTGCGACTGGACCAAGGCGCACACCTGGGAGTTCTTCCCGCTGGACAATGACGCGTTCCCCTCGATCGGCCTCTCCCGCCACGTCGGCGCCCTCGGCGGCACCGTGCCCGCCGTCTTCAACGCGGCGAACGAGGAGTGCGTGGACGCCTTCCTGGCCCGGAAGCTGCCGTTCAACGGAATCGTCGATACGGTCGCCCAGGTGGTGTCGGAACACGGCACCCCCGCCGCGGGAACCCGGCTGACGGTCGAGGACGTCCTCCAGGCCGAGGCCTGGGCCCGCGCCCGCGCCCGTGAACTGGCCGCCCGCGCGGCGAACGCGACACCGGAGGCTCGCGCATGACGACACTGATGATGACGGTCCTCGGCATAGTCGTATTCGTCGTGGGACTGCTCTTCTCGATCGCTTGGCACGAGCTCGGCCACCTCTCCACGGCCAAGCTCTTCGGCATCCGGGTGCCGCAGTACATGGTCGGCTTCGGCCCGACGATCTTCTCCCGCAAGAAGGGCGAGACGGAGTACGGCGTCAAGGCCGTCCCGCTCGGCGGGTACATCCGCATGATCGGGATGTTCCCGCCCGGAGACGACGGGAAGATAACCGCTCGTTCCACCTCGCCGTGGCGCAGCATGATCGAGGACGCCCGGTCGGCGGCCTACGAGGAGCTCCAGCCCGGCGACGAGACCCGGATGTTCTACACGCGCAAGCCGTGGAAGCGCGTGATCGTGATGTTCGCCGGGCCGTTCATGAACCTGGTCCTCGCCGTGGTGATCTTCCTCGGGGTGATGATGAGCTTCGGCGTCAACACCCAGACCACCACCGTGGGCACCGTCCAGAAGTGCGTGGTCCCGGCCTCGGCCAACACCGACACGTGCCCCAAGGACGCCAAGGACACTCCGGCCAACACCGCCGGGCTGCGGCCCCGCGACAAGATCGTCGCCTTCAACGGCGAGCCGACCTCGGACTGGTCCACCCTCCAGCAGAGCATCCGCAAGACGGTCGGCCCCGCGACGATCACCGTCGAGCGGAACGGCGTCCGCAAGGATCTGCACGCGGTCCTCATAAAGCACCAGGTCGCCAAGTCGGACGGGCGGGGCGGCTATGTGGAGGGGAAGTACGTCACCGCGGGCTTCCTCGGCTTCACCCCGGCCAGCGGCGTGGTCAAGCAGTCCTTCGGGCAGTCGGTGGACCGCATGGGCAACATGGTCGAGGACGGCATCGACTCGCTGATCGCCCTGCCCTCGAAGATCCCCGACCTGTGGAACGCGGCGTTCGGCGACGGTGAGCGCAAGGCGGACTCCCCGATGGGCGTGGTCGGCGCGGCCCGGGTCGGCGGAGAGGTGGCCAATCTCGACATCCCGGCCTCGCAGCGGGTCGCCACCATGCTGTTCCTGGTGGCCGGCTTCAACCTCTCTCTCTTCCTGTTCAACATGCTGCCGCTGCTGCCGCTGGACGGCGGGCACATCGCGGGGGCGGTGTGGGAGGCGATCCGGCGGCACACCGCCCGGCTGGTCCGCCGGCCCGACCCCGGGCCGTTCGACGTGGCCAAGATGATGCCGGTCGCCTATGTGATCGCCGGGGTGTTCATCTGCTTCACCCTGCTGGTGCTGGTGGCCGATGTGGTGAATCCGGTGAAAATCTCCTGATGCTGCGAAATGGTCCGAAGTGCACCTTTGGGTGCACTTCGGAACCGCGGTGTGCCCAGGTCCCGTACGGTGCCGTAACCTCGGACTCCGGAGCCCGCCGATCTCGGGACCTTCATTCATGACGTTGGGGTTGCTCGCCAGATGACCGCGATTTCGCTTGGAATTCCGTCCGTTCCCCTCAAGCTCGCCGACCGCAGGGTCAGCCGCAAGATCCAGGTCGGGTCGGTGGCGGTGGGTGGGGACGCGCCGGTGTCGGTGCAGTCGATGACGACGACGGTGACGGCGGATGTGGGTGCGACGCTGCAGCAGATCGCGGAGCTGACGGCTTCGGGGTGCGA